>CAMCQR010000083.1 GCA_945877115.1 Synechococcus sp. UW140
CCGAGCAGGCCGGAATTCGGGCGATCCTGACCCATCCCATCGACGAAGACGCGGCACGCTTTTACACCCGGTTCGGATTCACTGCATCGCCGCTGCGCCAGCAGCAACTGCTTCTGCTCCTCAAGGACGCGAGGAAGATCCTCCAGTGAACATCTTCCACGCCAAGCCCTCGGCGATGAATGGCCGCCAGCTCAGCCCTGGCTAGCCATCTCTCAGTCCCTCGCCTGGCGTGCCTACGCCTAATCTGCTTTGTCTGGACGGAAGCCGGGCCAGAGGAGGTCGAAATCGTTGATGTCCACTGACTTGCTGCTGGTGCATCCGGGCGAGGTGCTGCTGGAGGAGTTCCTCAGACCGATGGGGATCAGTCAGTACCGGCTGGCGCTGGCGATCGGCGTACCGGAGAGCCGCATCAACGCGATCGCTGTGCCGTTTCTTCGGCCTCAGCGAAGGCTTCTGGCTGAGGATGCAGGCCAGCCATGATCTGAAGCTGGCCAAGCAGGCTCTGGGCGGCGTGCTGCCCTCCATCGAACCGTTCCAGCCCACCTGATCTGGTTTCGGGATCGACGGCCCGCATCCACCACCGCGTTCCACTCCGGTTGGTGCAACGCCAACCCATCAGCCCCATGCCGCCGCGGGATCACCGGGCACCCAGGATTCGGCGGGCTACGTCCTGCGCGGGGGCGGGGCTGGCTGTTGCCTGGCAAAACCGTGGCCCAGGAGCTCCATGAGCATCAAGGGTTGGTAGATGTGGCTCATGCGCATGCGCCTCGCGATGAAGTCGCGCAGGCGCTCGTAAGTGGGGGAGGGGGTTGGGGGCATGGGGCCATCCTGGCTGGCATGCCTTGTGCGGGCCGGCTTGCTGGGGCGGGGGGTGTGACAGGGGGTGGCACTTGCAGGGGAGAAGCTCTACCGCGATGCCATGCCCTCCTTCACCCCCTCAGCCACACCTGGCGGTGTACCTACAGTTCCTTTACTGAATCAAGGTAAGGCTGTGCGTACGTTCTCCGCCGTGATCGAGCGCTGTGCGGATACTGGATTGCTCGTGGGTTACGTCCCCGGTTTCCCTGGTGCTCACAGCCAAGCCGAGACCCTTGAAGAGCTGCAGGTCAACCTCCGGGAGGTGATCGCCATGCTGCTGGAGGACGGCGAGCCGGCCATGGAGAGTGATTTCGTGGGTCTCCAGCAAATCGTGCTGCCAGCCTGAACGTGGGCTCAACCCCGGTTCTCAAGCCCTCGGAGGTATCAGACATCCTGCGGAAACTGGGCTTTGAGGTTGTTCGACAACGCGGCTCCCATCTGCAGTTCCGCGATACGAGAGGACGCTGCACCACCGTCCCGGCTCACAAGGGTCGTGATATCTCGCCACCACTACTCCGTCAGATCGCCAAGGACATCGGCATGACGCTGGAGGAATTCCTCAGCTTTCGCTGAACCCGGTCTCTCTCACGCGCTGGCGGCACAGCTCCAGCAGCTGGTCGCGTAGTGGCTCCGCCTCGCTGGCCTACGGCCAGGTAACGGCGTCGCTCAGCTCTACTGCTACGCAGAAGCCTTCGGCTACGCCGCCCACCAAGCTGTAGGCGCCCTGGTAGTAGCGGGTGATGCTGTTGAAGGTGAACCTTGCCCATCATCCGCTTGACGCGCTCTGTTTAGTAGTCGATCTGGGTCACGTCTTCCCCCAGGATCCGACGGGCTACGTCCTGCGCCGGGGTCGGGCTGGCTGTTGCCTGGCAAAACCGTGGCCCAGGAGCTCCATGAGCATCAGGGGCTGGTAGACGTGGCTCATGCGCATGCGCCTCGCGATGGTGTCGCGCAGGCGCACTTAGCCGGGGGAGGGGGTTGGGGGCATAGGGGGTGGCACTCGCAGGGCAGAGGCCCCGGCGGCGATCACCCTGACCCACGAATGCTCCCCCATGCAGACCAAGCCCTTTGGCAGACTTTTCCAGCAACGACCACTGCCGGTTTGCTTATAAGCAGTAATTCCGTGGCTGGTGCAGGTAGCGTTGGGGCAATAGTCAGTGGCTCTTTAACAACTTTTGCTTCGGTCAGCGAGACCCAGACATACTTGTCTGCTGCCCAATATCTGCGCTAAAGTAAAGCTTAGTTTGATCTCAGCGTCTCGGACCAACTTGATTTGCCAGCTCCCTTTGCCTTGGTGCAGTTGAAGCAAGAAATGGATGAGCTGCTGAAACGTCCCATCGACATTGGGCGCCTGCCTGATAACGTAGCCCTAACCCTTTGGTATAGGATTGAATTGGAGGTTCTCAAGATGTCAGTGTTGAGCCCAGGGACGTCCTGTTGGGCCATCGTGGATTCATCCACCGTGCTCAAGAAATACTTGTCCCACTCCAACTGCTTTCGTCTTGTGTAGCGACCATTGCATCGCAAGGAACCAACCCTTGTGTTGGCTTGGCCAGAGTGATCACCCCAACCAGCAAAACCGCCCATGCCCTCTCCATCTCGCCTTCAGGCCCTTCAGACGATTCTGCAGCGGCCCCCCACGGCGGTCGAGCCGCCGATGCCCCTGGAGGAGATCTGGGCCTGCGATGTCTTCGGCCTCGAAGCCATGCGCTCAGCACTACCCAAGGGGGTGTTTCGCTCGATCCAGCGCTCGATCCGCGAGGGCAACAAGCTCGACCCCTCGGTGGCCGACGTGGTGGCCCAGGCGATGAAGGACTGGGCCAGCGCCCGCGGTGCCCTCTACTACGCCCACGTTTTCTATCCGCTCACCAACCTCACCGCCGAAAAGCACGACGGCTTCATCGCGCCCCAATCAGACGGCAAGGCGATCACCGAGTTCTCCGGCAAGCTGCTGGTACAGGGTGAGCCCGACGGCTCCTCCTTCCCGAATGGCGGCCTGCGCACCACCTTCGAGGCCCGCGGCTACACCGCCTGGGATGTCACCAGCCCCGCCTGGCTGATGCGCACCCCCAACGGCGTGACGCTGTGCATCCCCACCGTATTCGTGAGCTGGACCGGCGAGGCGCTTGACAAGAAAACGCCGCTGCTGCGCTCCAACGCCGCCATGAACACGCAGGCCCAGCGGCTGCTCAAGCTGCTCGGCGAAACCGAGATCGCCCCGGTGAACTCCAGCTGCGGCGCCGAGCAGGAATACTTTCTGATCGATTCCAGCTACACCGCCCTGCGGCCCGATTTGCTATTGGCCGGTCGCACCTTATTTGGGGCTCCACCGGCCAAGGGTCAGCAGTTTGACGACCACTACTTCGGTGCCATCCCCGAGCGGGTGCAGGTGTTCATGCAGGACGTGGAGGCCCAGCTCTACCGGCTTGGCATCCCGGCCAAGACCCGCCACAACGAGGTGGCTCCCGGCCAATTCGAGATCGCCCCCTACTTCGAGGCGGCGAACGTGGCCACCGATCACCAGCAGCTCACGATGACCGTGTTGCGCAGCACGGCCAAGAAGCATGGCCTCACCTGCCTGCTGCATGAGAAGCCCTTCGCCGGCGTCAACGGCAGTGGCAAGCACGTGAACTGGTCGATCGGCAACGCCACCCAAGGCAACCTGCTCGATCCCGGCAAGACCCCCCACGCCAACCTGCAGTTCCTGATCTTCTGCGCGGCGGTGATCCGCGGTCTGCACTGCTTTGGCCCCCTGTTGCGGGCCGTGATCGCCACCGCCAGCAACGACCACCGCCTCGGCGCCAACGAGGCACCTCCAGCGATCATCTCGATGTACCTCGGCAGCCAGCTGGAGGATGTGTTCAACCAGATCCGCAGCGGCCATCTGGAGGGTTCCGCCGAGGCCGCCCTGATGTCCCTCGGGGTTGACACCCTGCCGGAGCTGAACAAGGATCCCGGTGATCGCAACCGCACCTCCCCCTTCGCCTTCACCGGCAATCGTTTCGAGTTCCGGGCGGTGGGCTCCGGCCAGTCGGTGGCGGGCCCGCTGGTGGCACTGAACACAATCCTCGCCGATTCGCTCCAGTGGATCGGCGATCAGCTGGAGGAACAGCTCAGCAGCGGCGCTCCCCTCGAGGAGGCCGCCTTCGCCGTTTTGAAACGCACGATGAACGACCACGGCGCCGTGGTCTTCGGTGGTGACGGCTATTCGAGCGAGTGGCACCGCAAGGCCGTGGAGGAGCGGGGCTTGGAAAACCTGCGCACCTCTGCCGATGCCCTACCGGTGCTGGCGCGCCCCGAGATCCGGGATCTATTCCAGCGGCAGGGGGTTCTCACTCCGGTGGAGCTCGAGAGCCGCTTCGAGGTGTATGCCGAGCAGTACATCCACGCCATCGAGGTGGAAGTGCGGCTAGCCCTGCGCATCGCCCGCACCCAGATCTATCCGGTGGTGATGCAGAGCCTGGAGCGCCTGAGCCGCTCGCTGCGGGATCAGGAGGCGATCGGAATCCAAAGCGATCGGGGTCTGGCCTCGACGATCGCAGACCTCAACAACAAGCTGGTGCAGCGCTGCGGCGCCCTAGAAGAGGCCCTCGCCAATCCCCCCCACGACACCCATGGCCACCTGCAACACTGCGCAGACACCCTGATGCCGCTGATCAGCAGCCTCCGGGAGGCGGTGGATGGCCTCGAGACCCTGGTGGATGATGACCTCTGGCCCCTGCCCACCTACCAGGAGATGCTGTTCGTGCGCTGAGGAGACCGCCGACCGGTGCCTTACGGCCGACCCAGCGGAGGTCCAGCCGTAAGGCCAGCACCCCGTCAGCTGACCGCTAGATCACTTTTCCGACGGTTGCGCCCCCAGGGCCTGGCTGTTAACAAGAACTTGCCGAGAAAAACTATCGAGCGGACGACCTAGCGGGGCTTGATCACTTGCATCACCTGGGGCCCCAGACCGCCGGCACGACGTTCACAATCCAAAGCCATCAAGATGAGACGGGCGGCAGCGGACACATCTCCTTCATCAGCTGCTAAACGGGCCTGATCATTAAAGCCATTCGCCTGGTCAAGAAATTGGCGGCGATGGTCTCCCCGCTCGTCACAAGTGCTGGATGATGCCGACTTGGCTGGCTGTGCCGAAAAGGCGGTACGGGTAGGAACAGCGGAGCCGGGGCGTGAAAGAGTAAGGGATGACAAGGATTTCTAGGGGTAAGGAGAAGCGATCAAACCGCTGATGCCAAAAGCGTGAACAAACAAGTCACGATTGCAAGAACGCCGCCCGCCTTCTGAAAATGGTGGAAGCAGGCAACTCATCTCTTCGAACAGACTAGGCAAGAAAAGTCTTCATTGCGACCGTTGACGCATTATCAGCAAGTTAGTGCAACACACCGCCGTCCCGAAGCCTCAAGTGCCGGGTTCTTCACCATTGCCGCCCAGGGCTTCAATCGCCTGGCGCAGGGCAAGCGACCGTTCGCCGTCTCCGCGGGTGAGGGCGACGGCCAGGGCAAACTCCAACTTCTCAAGCTGGTGATCGCGCTCAGCCTGAAGAGAACAACGGGGATTGCCCGTTGCATGGCGCAGAGGGGGAGCGCTACCAACCCCTGAAGCAACGGAATGGGAGGATGGAAAGGCCATAGTCACTTTATTCTTATTTTGGCATGGCTAGGCTGGGATTGTTGGCAGTGGCTTTTTGCACCGCCCCAGTTGGCCTCAGGCGGCATCCCATTCGCGAACGTTTTCCTTCGCCGCGGCCGAAGCAGACTCTTCAGCCGCGACCTTGAACGTTGCCAAACCTGTGCTGCCACTAGCTTCCAGAAGACCGGCCGGTTCACTTTCCAACAACTGCCGACAATCTCGCAACAGAGACTCGGCCTTATCGAGCCGGGCCAGATCCTCCGGATCAGCCCCATTGGCACGCTCATGATGCATCTCAGAATCCAGGCAATCCAGTCGCTGTTCCAAGGCCACCAGGCGCTGGGAAAGGGCATGCAGAGTGATCGCCAGATCCTCTGTATGGCGGCTGATGCGGAACGACACCGAAGGAGAAGCCATGGGCCAAGCGGCGCTAGGCCGCAACATCACTAAGCGGCATCACAACACAAAATCGCTGGACGCTCAAGGTGGAAACGAATCTTCCACACTGGATGTTCATTGAATCGCTAAACCCATGGCTCCCTGGCTACTCGGGCTTTACGGGCTTGCAGGCATCATGGGGGGGCTGGCGGCTCTGCGGACGGGCATCCCCGCGGCCCCCCTGGCGGGAGCCCTCATCGGAGCAGCCCTACTGAGCATGAGCGGCCGTTTCGAAACGGCCCAGTGGCCCGCGGGCACGCGCACCATCCTTGAAATCGCCATCGGCACCGTGATCGGCACCAGCCTCACAAGTGCTGCCGTGGCCGAATTGAAAGTGTTGTGGAGGCCGGCCCTGTTGATCACCCTGACCCTGGTGCTGACCGGTGTCGTGGTCGGCCTGTGGTGCAGCCGTTTGCTGGGAATCGATCCAGTGGTGGCCTTGCTGGGGGCGGCTCCGGGGGGCATCAGCGGCATGAGCCTGGTGGGTGCGGAATTTGGTGTGGGGGCCGCTGTCGCCGCCCTGCATGCAGTGCGCTTGATCACGGTGCTGCTGGTGCTGCCGCTGATCGTGCGGTTGGTGCTGCCGGCGGGTGCGGCGCCACCGGGCAGCTGAAACCCAGAGGTTCGTTACCGCCGCGTGGCTGGACAGATGGGCCTGGATGGATAGCTTGTGCCGGTCCATGCCGTCCCGCCGATGCGCGTCCCCCCCCCCCACCTCCGCCGCCTGCTTCCAGGAATGCTCGGCCTGGCGCTCTCGGCCGGGGCTGCAGCCTCGCTGGCGAACCCCGCCCAGGCGGTCGACCCCCCGGGCGCTAAAGCCGCCCAGGTGTATTGCTTCATGCGCAACAATGGCAACAACCATGAAGTCAGCTGGGTCGCTGCCTACGGCGTCATCAAACAAACCACCGGTGTGTTCAAGCCACCCCCGGAGCGGGCCGCCGTGATGATCACCGAAGCCGTGGTCTACAGCCCCGCCTCCTTCCCCGACTGTGCCCGTTACCTGGGGGACCTTCACTACCGCCGCGTTTATGGCGGCGCCGTGGGTGCGCCGGACAGCACTGGCGCACCGGGGACGCCGTCTGGGGCGGCCACTCCGGGTGCCGCAATGCCCTACCCCCGTTGATCACCCTGCCCAACGGGGTGCTCCAGCGCCGCCAGGTCCAACGGTCCCCCGTCCTGGTGGCACTTTTTCTGGCTTCGCTGCTGACGGCCTGCGCCGAAGAACCCCTCCCCCAGCGCCGCATCAACCGGTCGGATTGTCTGCGCACAATCGACATGGGCCGTCTACCTGAAGCCCTGCGGCGCTGCGATGCCGTGGTGGCGACCTTCCCCAAGGATCCGGGGCCCCTCAACGACCGCTTCCTGCTGCTCACCCTGGCCGACAAGGATGGCGCCGCCTGTCAGGACATCCGTAAGGCCGCTGCCCTGGCCCGGGCCCTGCCGCAACGCAAACTGGACAGCCAGCTGCGCCAGGATCTGGCCCTGAGGCTGGCCGACTGCCCCGCTACCCCAGGGGGCCTCACCAGTCCTCAAGCCACTGGCGCACCAAAGCCGGGAACGCCTGGCGGCGCTGCCACTCCTGGGCAGGGCGCAGCAGGGCGTTGATGCGCTCGGCCTTGCTCTCGATCAAGTCATCCACCAAGCGGTCGGTGGCCCCCAACCGCATCCAGTGACAGCTCAGGCTGGCTGCCATGCCAAGGCGGTGGCAACGATCCTCCGCCTGCTCGGCATCGCCGGGGGTCCAGGGGCGCTCCACCAGCACCACATGGCGGGCCCGGTGCAGCGTGAAGCCCAGACCTCCGGTCCCAAAGGTGGCGACCAACAACCCCTGACCCCCACCCTGAAAGCCATCAACCAGGCCCTGGCGCCGCGCCGGCGGCACGGCACCGATCAGCAGGGCCGCCCCCCCGGGGCTGGCGCTGGCAAGACCGGCCTGGAGCCGCTGGGCCGTGGCCACAAAGGCACTGAACACCACCACCGATTCCCCCCGACCTAACAACTCGGCCACCAGGGTGATAGTGGCCCTCTCCTTGGCACGGGAGCCAAGCCGACGCAACGCCGTCAACACCGCCAGGGCCTCGGCATCGCGACGCACTTCACCCCGGGATGCCCGCAGCCGATAAGCCTGCACAACATCCTGCAGCTGGGCGTCAAAGCGTTCGGCGGCTCGCACCCCAAGGTCGACGTCATGGTGAAGACGCTCCTTGGGGGGGAGATCAAGGCACTGGGCCTTGGTGCGATGCAGCACCAGGGGCCTCACCAGCTGGCGGAGTTCATCGAGTTCGCTGGCCCCCTGGGCCTGCCAGAGGCGCCTTCCCCCCTGTTCACGCCAATGGCCTTGGCAATATCGCTCCTCGTAGGCCCGCTGATCACGGCCGAGGGGATGGCCGATGGCGGCCAAGAGGGGAAAGAGCTGCACGGGCCGGCCATTCTTCATTGGTGTGCCGGTGAGCAACCAAAGGGCCCGGAGGCGGGGATGGCGCGCCAGACGCAGAAAAGCCTTGGTGCGGCGGGCTCCCATGGACTGGGCGAAATGGGCCTCATCCACGACCAACACCGTGCCGGCCCCAGGCAAGGCCGCTGGAATACGGGCCCAGCTATGCAATTCCAACCGCAGCCCCAGGGCTGCGGCCTCCTGACGCCAATGGAGATGGAGGCCAACCGGGGCCAGCACCACCAGACGGCACTCCGCCAACCGCACCATGGCGCGGCCCGCCACCAGGGCCGTGAGCGTTTTGCCCAGGCCCATGGCATCGGCCAGGACGGCGCCGCGTCGCGCCAGCAGCCACCGCACCGCCAGCCGCTGGTGAGCCAGAAGACTCCGTCCATCCGCCAGGGAGTCCTCCAAATCGGCGGCCTGCACCAGCTGGCGGTGTGGTGGCAAGGGTGGCAGGGGTTGGTGCAACCAGAGCAGCCATTGGGCCAGCTCATCGGTGATCGGGAAACGTCCCGCCAGCTGGTTCTCCAGGGCAGCGGCCGCCTCCAGGGGAAACTCCCAACAACGCCGGGCCTGCAGCCAACGACCGCTGGGACGCAGGGCCCGGAGCTGGGCCTGGGTGACCGCATCGAAGGGGCTGACCACCTCAATCAAGCCGGTGGGTCCCAGCCGCATCTGGATTGCCGCCTCGGCCAAGCCATGGAAGTGCAGTCCTCGACACATTGACAGCGGGAAAGCACCGCCAAAATCTCACTACTCGCACAGCAGGCATGCCGCTGAGGGATGGGGTGTTTCTTGAAGACCTCTGCCCGAAATTGCGAGTGCGCCGATGGCGCCAGTCTTTGCACGACCTGACAGAGCATTGTTGCGTCTATTGCGGCCGATCATCGGAATCGATCGATCACATGCACCCCCGTAGTCGCGGTGGCCTCAGCGTCACCGAGAACTGCGTACCCGCCTGCCTGTCCTGCAATGGCCAGAAAGGAGATACGGAAATTTTTATCTGGTATCGCAGCCAATCCTTTTACGACCCACGCAGGGCCATGGCCCTGAGAGCCTGGGGTGAAGGAGACATGAAACTGGCCCTACGCCTCCTGGAGTGGGTTCGACCGACCACCCAGCCCTGCCCCAACGGTCACCAGACGCGACAGGCTTCGACGCCAGCATGGCGCTGGCAGATGGCTTCCTGAGCCTCGGGATGTTCCGGTGCCACCAACAGAGCGACTGTCACCAGCAGGGCGGCCAGAACCAGGGGCACGCCCAGAGAACCGGTGTCTTTCCAGGAGTCCGCCGTGGACCCATCACGGGATGGGGCGGACCTTGCCTTGTGGCGACCGGGGACTGGCTGCCATCCAGCCCCCGGGCCCGGACGGCGGGAGCGGGCGGCGGGGGAGCTGGACCCACCCGCAGCACCGAGGGCTGGCGCGGATGCAGTAGAGATCGAAGTGGAACCAAGGAACACAGTCACGGTGGAATCCTCAGGGACTGATACAGGTGTACTGCAGCCCCATCGGGGTGTCAACCCGGGTGACCCATCGCCCCTGCAGGGGCTGGTTTTGGGCGCTGGCTACACAGGCCGCCGCTTCGCCCAGGCCCTGCGGGACCGCGGTGAACAGGTCCGTCTGACCGACCGCCGCGGCCCGAGGCCCGAAGACCAGGCCGACGATTGGCTCCGCTTCGATCCCGCGGCGGGCGTGGTGCCCGAGAGCCACCGGCTGGAAGGGGTAACGCATGTTTTGGTGACGATCCCCCCCAACGCCCAGGGCTCGGATCCCGTACTCACGACCCTGAGCAGCACCCTGGCCAGCCTGCCTTTGCAATGGGTCGGCTACCTCTCCACCACGGGGGTGTATGGCGACCACGGTGGCGATTGGGTGCGCGAAGACAGTGCCCTGCGGCCGCGACTGGAGCGCAGCCAGGCCCGCCTGGCCTGCGAAGAGGCCTGGCGCTCCTGCGGCCTGCCGGTCCAGGTGTTCCGGCTGCCGGCCATTTATGGGCCGGGGCGGTCGCCTTTCAACAACCTGCGCAACAGCACGGCCCGCCTGATTCACAAACCAGGCCAGGTGTTCTCCAGGGTGCATGTAGACGACCTCGTCGGCGCCTTGATGCACTGTCTGGCGATGCCACCAGAAGAGCGGCCGGAGACGGTGATCGTGGCGGACCGGGAGCCCTGCCCCTCGAGTGAGACCCTGGGCTTCGCCGCCCATCTACTGGGCTGCAAGCTACCCCCATGGCAGCGCTGGCAGGACGTCAGCCCCACGATGAGCCCCATGGCCCGCAGTTTCTGGAGTGAAAACCGACGCGCCAGCAGCGAGCTGCTCCGCGACAGGCTTGGCTACACCTTGCGCTATCCCTCCTATCGAGAAGGACTGCG
>CAMCQR010000084.1 GCA_945877115.1 Synechococcus sp. UW140
AGGAAGAGCCCCTGGATATGTATTCCAAGCTGGAGAAGGTGCCCGATGCCCTAGTAAACACCTATCTGACCTTGCTCACCAATCTGGATCTGGCCCTTTTTCCCACCCACCCCCGCCAACGTCAGCAGGCCATGGCCCTGGCGATCACGGCGGCCCGCCATGGCGAAGCCGCGGCGCTGGAGGCCCAGGCCAATGCGGGTCGCCTGGTGGCGGGGGTGGGTGGGGCCGGGGCGGCCGAAGCGGAAGTGCCCGAAGCTTCCCTGGCAGGTGTGAATTTCCCGGCCCGGGCCTTTTATCTGATCGGAGCCGTCGGGATCGGCGTCACCAGCAGTGAGGCCAAACGCCAGATTCAGGGGGGAGGCGTGAAGCTCGATGGTGAAAAACTCACCGATGCCAACCAGGAATTCCTGAGCGCCGCCGAACTCCAGGGCAAGGTGCTGCAGCTCGGCAAAAAGACCTTCCGCCGTTTAGTGGGCGGCTGATCCGCGCCAGGGACTGGGCTGGCCGGCTCAGCAATCCAGGCTGGTGCGGGTGTCCACGCCGGTGACGGGATTGCGGCCATTGGCGGTGCGGCAGAGGCTGACCTGGTCGGACCGATCCAGGAGGGCCTCACTGAAATCGGCGTCGGTGATGTCGGCCCCGGTAAAACTGCTGCCGGAGGCGATCACACCGCTCAGGATCGCCCCCCGCAGGTTGGTGCCGCCCATATCGACCCGATCCATGAGCACGTCGCTGAGGTCGGCACCGCTGAAATTGGACTTGGCAAAGGATCCTTGGGTGAAGATCGACCCGTGCAGGTCGGCTCCGCTGAAATCGGCTTCGCGGGCCACGGCCCCGGCGAAGGAGCTTTCGGCGAGCTGTTGGCCATGGAAATCCTGGCCGCTCTGGTTGGTCAGGGTGTAATCGACCCGGTCAGCGAAGCTGGCCGCCGCCGGGTCAACGGTTCCCCCCAGGAGCATCAACAGGCCAAGAACCAACCCCATCACCGGCTTCAGCCCTCTGGAGATCAGGGAGCCGGACCGGTGGCGGGGAGGGAAGGGGGGCATGGAGAGCCTGGGGGTGGGGTTGGACAGGGAATCAGACCGTGGTGATCGGCACCCCCAGATGCTGGCTGATCCGATCGAGGGCTGCTTTTTCGTTAGCCGTTACTTTCTCGCCACTGCCGAACAGGCCATTGCCGGCGGCTGCGGCCACGGCCTTACAGCTGTCCACGATCAGCTGGGCGTATTGCTGACAGCATTCGGAATCGCCCTTGCTGCGGGCCAGGACCATGGCCTCGTCGACTTCGGCCAGGGCCTTGTCGAGCACCTTGCCGTTGCGCACGTCATCGACGGACACCTCAAGCTTTTCGGGCTTGATGCCCTGCTTGAGGGCCTCCTGATCAAACAGGCTGGCAATCAGGGGGTTGGAGGCATAGCGGCTGGCGGCCTGGGAAAGTTCGCGGCCCAGGGCGATGGCCTCCTGGGCACTGGAGAAGATGCCCATGTCCACAGCCATCACAGCCATGGCGGCGGAAAGGGGACCGCCGAGGAGTTTGTTGCGTTCGTCGCTGGTCAGTTCGATGGCCATGAAAAGGGTGTCAACTGACACGGAGTTCTTTCTAAGCATGGCTGAAGGTTCCAGGGTCGTCACCCCGTTGACGGGCCATCCAGATGGGGGATCACCGCCCCCAGCAGGTGCAGGGATCCGGCGACCACGGCGAGGGGGCCGGGATTGGCGATAAGCCAGGCCAAGCCCTCCAGAGGTGTGGCGACCTCCCGGAGCTGGGGTGCGAGCTGGGGTCGCACCGCGACCAGCTCAGTCCGGCTCCAGGAGGGCAGATCGGGCACGGGCACCAGGGCCACCTGGTCTCCCGGGCAAAGCAGGGCGTCCAGCAGCAGGGGGGCCTCTTTGGTGGTTTGCATGCCGAGTAGCCAGCGCCGTGGTCCACCGCCAGGTCCACCTCCAGCACCGCGTTCAGCCTCGAGGCGATCCAGTTCGTCGCGCAGGGCCAGGGCTCCCGGGGGATTGTGGGCCCCATCCAGCAGCAGGGGGAAGCCACGAAAGTGGCGCCGCTCCAGTCGCCCGGGCCAGCGTGCCGCCGCCAGGCCCCGCTGGATGGCCTGGGGGGTCAGGGTCCACCCCAGGGTGTGCAGGGCTTCGGCCATGGCCACTGCCACCGCCGCGTTGCTCCGCTGCAGGTTCCCCGCCAGACCCAGGTGCGGCCCCCCGTCCGCTTCGGTGGCCAGGGGCTCCACCCAGAGCAGGGTGCAATTCGAGCGATGCGCGGCCTCGCGCAGCACCTGGGCCACCGCGGGGTCCTGGGGGCCGCTGATGGCCACCTGGGCACCGGCCATCACGGCGGCCTTCTCACGGGCAATGGCCACCAGGTTGTTGCCAAGCAGGTCGCCATGGTCCATGCCGATGGGCCCAAAGCCGACCACGGAACGTTGGGGATGGGCTGTGGTGGCATCCAGCCTCCCCCCCACTCCCACCTCCAACACCACCAGGGGCAGCCCTTCGGCGGCGAAACGGTCGAAGGCGGCGGCGGTGAACAGCTCGAAGGGGGAGAGGCCATGGCGGATGGCGATCGCCTGCCAGCGACTCAGATCGCTGCGGAGGGCTACGGGGTCAATCCATTCGCCATCGAGTTGGATGCGCTCACACCAGCTGACCAGGTGGGGCGAACGATAGGTGCCGCAGCGCCAACCTCCCGCCCGCAGGATGCAGTGGAGCATGGTGGCGATCGAACCTTTGCCATTGGTGCCGGCCACCTGAACAGCGGCAAAACGCCGCTCCGGATGGCCTCCATCGGCAAGGGCGGCCCGCATCCGATCCAGGCCCAGCTGGATGCCGCGGCCGGTGAAGGGTTGCAACAGGTCGTCAAGATCGACGGGGGGCGGCAGCGCCGCCGGGGTCAGGGGCAGCTCAGCCGGGACGTCCAGGTTCAGGGCACCAGGCTCCCCAGGGCCCTATCCAGCCTCTGGACCATGTCCTGGAGGTCGTCGGATTCGATCACCAGGGGGGGCACGAAGCGCACAACGCGGGGCCCGGCGGGCACCAGCAGCAGCCCCTGGGCGATGGCGGCTTTCACCACGTTGGGCGCGGTGACGGTTCCCTCACGCAAGACCAGGCCCTGCAGCAGGCCCCAGCCCCGGCTGCTTGCCAGCAGGGTGGGGTGCCGCTCGATCAGGGCCCCAAGCAAGGCCCCGAGTTCAGCGCCCCGTTCTTGCACGTTCGCCAGGAGGCCCCTGCGCTCAATCTCAGCGATGACGGTCAGCCCAGCCCGGCAGGAGAGGGGGTTGCCCCCGAAGGTGCTGGCGTGCTCTCCGGGCTGGAAATGGTCGAAGGGGGCCTTGACGGCCAAGGCGCCGATGGGAATACCGCCCCCCAGACCTTTGGCCATGGTGAAGGCATCGGGTTCGACCCCCAGGGTTTCGTAACCCCACCAGCGACCGCTGCGGCCGACGCCGATCTGGACTTCATCGAAGATCAGCAGGATGTTGTGGGCATCACACAAGTGGCGGAGCCGCTGGAAGAAGGCAGGATCGCCCGGGTTGACGCCCCCTTCACCCTGCAGCGGTTCGATCAGAACGGCTGCCACCCGGGGCCCTTCGGCTTCGCAAACCGCCAGCAGGCTCTCGAAGCTGGCGATGTCGTTGTACTTGAAGTAGCGGAATCCCTGCACCATGGGCTCGAAGCCGGCGTGGTAGCGGGGTTGGCCAGTGGCGGTGACGGCCGCCAGGGTGCGGCCGTGGAAGCTGGCCTCGGCCGTGAGGATCAGGGGTTCGACAATGCCGCGCACGCGATGGCCGTGTTTGCGGGCCAGCTTGATGGCCGCCTCATTGGCCTCGGCGCCGGAATTGCAGAAAAAGAAGCGATCAGCGCAGCTGCGGTCACGCAGGGCAGCCGCCAACTGCTCCTGTTCAGGAATGCGGTAGAGGTTGGAGACGTGTTGGAGTTTGTCGAGCTGCTCGATAAGGGCCTGGCGCAGCACCGGGTTGCTGTGACCCAGGGTGCAGACGGCGATGCCGGCGACGCCATCCAGGTACTGGTTGCCGTTGCTGTCCCAGACCCATACCCCCTGACCTCGAACGAGTTCGAGGGGGTAGCGGCCATAGGTATCCATCACCGCAGAGGGGATGGAAGGGATGGGAGCGGTGGGACTCGAACCCACATGCCCGAGGGCGCTCGATTTTGAGTCGAGTCCGTCTACCAATTCCGGCACGCTCCCCATCTCCCCAGTGTAGGGGCTGGTCAGTGGGGGTCGACGACGCGGCGGATGGAGGCTCCCACGCCGTTGAGCCGTTCTTCGAGGGCGGCGTAGCCGCGGTCCAGGAATTCCAGACCCATCACTGAGGTGATGCCATCGGCGGCCAATCCAGCCAGCACCATGGCGGCCGAGGCCCGCAGGTCGGTGCCCTGGACCGGAGCGCCGCTGAGGCGGGCGACGCCTTCGATGTAGGCCGTGTTGCCCTGCAGCCGGATCGAGGCCCCCATCCGTTGCAGTTCGGCCACGTGCTGCAGGCGGTTTTCGAAGATGTTTTCCACCACCATGCTGCTGCCTTGGGCGGTGGCCAACAGGCTCATGAAGGGGGCTTGTAGGTCGGTGGGGAACCCTGGGAAGGGTTGGGTGCGCAAATCAACAGCCTGGACGGCATCGGCGCGGATGCGCAGGCCCTTCCCTTCCACTTCCAGGTGGCAGCCGGCGTCTTCCAGTTTGGTGAGCACCGCTTTGAGGTGTTCGGGGATCACGGGCGTCACCAGCAGATCGGAGCGGGTGATGGCGCCAGCCAGCAGTAGGGTGCCGGCCTCGATGCGGTCGGGAATCACCGCGTAATCAGCGCCATGGAGCTGGTCGACCCCATCGATGAGGATGGTGTGGGTGCCGGCGCCCCGGATCCGGGCACCCATGGCGGTCAGCAGGTTGGCCAGGTCGATGACTTCTGGCTCTTGGGCGGCATTCTCGATGGTGGTTTCGCCTTCGGCGAGCACCGCAGCCATCATCAGGGTTTCCGTGGCCCCGACGCTGGGGCAGTCCAGGTGGATCTGGCCGCCGGTGAGCCGACGACGGCGACCGGGCACAACGGCGGTGACGACGCCGTGTTCGATCGTCACTTGGGCACCGAGGGCCTTGAGGCCCCGCACATGTTCGACCACGGGGCGGGAACCGATCTGGCAGCCGCCTGGCAGGGGGACCTGGGCCATGCCCATGCGCGCCAATAGGGGCCCAATGCAGAAGAAGCTGGCCCGCAGGGTGTTGACCAGTTCGTAGGGAGGGGCGGCCTGGGTGATGTTGTCGCCATCAAGGTCGATGATTTCGCCACCCCGAACCACCTGGACACCGAGGGCGGCCAGGATTTCGCCCATGGCCGTGATGTCGGTGAGCCGGGGCACGTTGCGTAGGCGCAGGGTCTCCCGGGTCAGGAGGCAGGCGGCCATCAACACAAGGGCCGAATTCTTGGCGCCATTCACCTTGATCTCGCCGCTCAACCGCTTGCCGCCGGTGATCTCAAGCCTGGGCTGAACCACGGTTTTGGCGGGAGCGGCGAGAAGGGTCATGGAGTGGGGATTACCGATTGATTCTTATTGGCCCGAATCTTGACAATGATCTGGGCCGGCGTCTAGTGGGTCGCAGGTGGAACTGTCCAATGATTCTGACCCTTGTGGGGCCATGGGCATGGACCGTGATGTCGTATAGTTTGCAGCTCGGTACGTTTTTCGTGCTGACTCGCCCGCGGATGTGGCGGAATCGGTAGACGCGCTAGTTTCAGGTACTAGTGACAGCGATGTCGTGGGAGTTCAAGTCTCCCCATCCGCATGCTTTTCTCCAATGATTGTTATTAAAATCTCTAACGCTTCCGACGTTGTGGCGTCCAAGTTGGGTCGCTTTTTGGAAAGCCTCACCCCCGATCAATTTGATCGTGACAAGGTTGAGGATGTTTTGATGACCAAATTGGTCGAGCAGCTCGCCCTTGAAGGCATCAGCGGTGAGGTGGCTGCCGTCCGGGGCATGACGATTGAGGCCAAGCAGCTCCTGATTGAGGAGCGTCTCCATGTCCGGCACCACGAGTTTTTCTGAGCCCGGCCAAGACCCTCTCATTCTGACCAGCCGGCGCAATCCCCTGGTGACCCGCCTCCGGGATCTCCAAAGCAGTGCCGGCCGTAGCCGCCAGGGGTTGCTGTTACTGGAAGGCACCCATCTGGTCCAAGAAGTGGTGCGGCTGGGGCTGCAACCGGAGCTGTTGCTTGCGACCCCGGCCTGGTGCGAGCGCCATGGCGAACTGCTGGCCTCACTCCCCGCCGCGACCCCGCTGAGGCAGGCCACCGTCGAAGTGCTGGAAGCGGCCGCCAGCACCCGCCATCCCGATGGGGTGTTGCTCACCCTGGTGCCTCCAGCACCCGCAGCGCCCCCTACCTCCGGCCCGACTCCCCCTTTTGTGCTTGCCCTCGATCGCCTGCAGGATCCTGGCAACCTGGGCACCCTGCTGCGCACCGCCCTGGCGGCCGGCGTCCAGCAGGTGTGGCTGGGGGAGGGGGCCGATCCCCTGGCCCCCAAGGTGTTGCGCGCTTCCGCCGGGGCGGCCCTGGAACTCCCCCTGCTGCGTCTCAGCTCGGAAGCGCTGCTGAACCGGGTGGAACAGGCCCGGCAGGGGGGAATGCAGATCGTGGCGGCGGCGGCGGCGGCCCCAAGTCCCTACTGGCAGATCGATTGGTGCGGACCCACCCTGTTGCTGCTGGGCAACGAGGGCGCTGGTCTGGCCGCCCCCCTGCTGGCCCTGGCCGATCACCTGGTGAGCATTCCCCACGGGGTATCGGTGGAATCCTTGAACGTGGCGGTGGCGGCGGCGCCGCTGCTGCTGGAGCGCTGGCGTCAGACCCTCTCCGCCTGAGGAGATCACCAGGGGGGACAATGCCTGCATTGTTCGCGACGTCCCGGTGACGGCCACTCCCTCCACACCAGCCGCTGCCGCTGCCCCGGTCGCTGCCGCAAACGACCTGGCCTTTGATGTGATCGTGATCGGCGCCGGCTATGGGGGCTTCGATGCGGCCAAGCATGGGGCGGACCATGGACTGCGGGTGGCGATTGTGGAATCCCGCGATATGGGGGGCACCTGCGTCAATCGGGGCTGTGTGCCGTCCAAGGCGTTGTTGGCGGCCAGCGGCCGGGTGCGGGAGTTGGCGGATGCCGATCACCTGGCCGGTTTCGGCATCCATGCGGCGCCGGTGCGCTTTGAGCGCCAGAAGATCGCCGACCACGCCGCCCAGTTGGTGGCGACGATCCGGGCCAACCTCACCAAGGCCCTGGAGCGGGCCGGGGTCACGATTTTGCGGGGCAAGGGCCGGCTGGAGGGGCCCCAGCGGGTGGTGGTGCGTGAGAGCGGCAGCGGCATCGAAAGGGTGTATTCCGCCCGGGAGGTGATCGTGGCCACCGGTTCGGATCCTTTTGTTCCCCCCGGGATCAGCACCGACGGCCGCACGGTATTCACCAGCGATGAGGCCATCAACCTGGAGTGGCTGCCCCGCTGGATCACGATCATCGGCAGCGGTTACATCGGCCTCGAATTTGCTGATGTTTACACAGCCCTTGGCTGTGAAGTCACGATGATCGAAGCCCTCGATCGCGTCATGCCGACGTTTGATCCGGACATCACCAAGATTGCCGCCCGGCACCTCATCGACGCCCGTGACATCGATGCCCGCACCGGCGTCTTGGCCAAAACCATCACCCCCGGTTGCCCCGTGCGCATCGAGTTGGTGGACATGGCCACCAAGGAGCCGGTGGAAACCCTGGAGGTGGATGCGGTGCTGGTGGCCACCGGCCGGGTGCCGGTGAGCAAGGACCTGAATCTGGCCTCGGTGGGGGTGGAAACCAGCCGCGGCTTCCTCCCGGTGGATGAAACGATGCGGGTGCTGGCGAGCCACGAGGCGGGCGCTGCCGTGGTTCCCCATCTCTGGGCCGTCGGCGATGTCACCGGCAAGATGATGCTGGCCCACACGGCCGCCGCCCAGGGGGCGGTGGCCATCGACAACATCCTGGGCCACGAGCGCCGCATCGACTACCGCTCGATTCCGGCCGCCACCTTCACCCATCCCGAAATCAGTTCGGTGGGCCTCAGTGAGGCCGATGCCAAGACGCTGGCGGCCCAGGAGGGTTTTGAGCTCGGCACGGTGCGCAGCTATTTCAAGGCCAATTCCAAGGCCCTGGCCGAACTCGAAACTGAGGGGCTGATGAAGTTGCTGTTCCGCAAGGACACGGGCGAAGTGCTGGGCGCCCATCTCTTTGGATTGCATGCCGCCGATCTAATCCAGGAGATCGCCAACGCCGTGGCCCGCCGCCAAAGCGTGCGCCAGCTAGCCCATGAGGTGCACACCCATCCGACCCTCAGCGAGGTGGTCGAGGTGGCGTACAAGCAGGCCGCCCTGGCGGTGGGGGCCTGAGATGGAGATCCGTCGCCGCCCCCCCAATCCCAGTGTGCGGGTCGCTTACCTGGAATTCGGCATACCCCATCCCGAGGAGAAGCCCCGCCACATCCTCGAAGAAATCGTCTGGGAAAAGGATCGGGAGGTAGAGGTGGCCCGCCAGCGGGTCAGCCTGGCCCAGCTCAAGGCCCAGGTGGTCGACTTGCCGGCGCCACGGGATTTTGTGGCGGCCCTCAAGGCCAGCTGCCGCAAGCCTGCGGTGATCGCCGAGGTCAAAAAGGCCAGTCCCAGCAAGGGGGTGATCCGGGAGGATTTCGATCCGGTGGCCATCGCCAAGGCCTATGGGGCCGGGGGAGCCAGCTGCCTGTCGGTGCTCACCGATAAGAAATTTTTCCAGGGCGGCTTTGATGTGCTCGTCGATGTGCGCAGCGCCGTCGCATTGCCGTTGCTGTGCAAGGACTTCATCCTCTGGCCCTATCAGCTGTATCAGGCCCGCGCCGCCGGCGCCGATGCGGCCCTGCTAATCGCGGCGATCCTCACCGATAAGGACCTGCATTACCTGCTCAAGGTGGCCAAAAGCCTCGGGTTGGCCGTGCTGGTGGAGGTGCACGACGGCGAGGAAATGGAGCGGGTGCTGGCCCTGGATGGGGTGGAATTGATTGGCATCAACAACCGCGATCTCAGCACCTTTGCGGTGGATCTGGCCACCACCGAGCAGCTGATGGCCACCTACGGCGCCCGGGTGCGCGAGCGGGGCGCCCTATTGGTGAGCGAATCGGGGTTGTTCAGCCGCGACGATCTCGATCGGGTGGTGAGCGCCGGCGCTGATGCGGTGCTGGTGGGGGAGGCGTTGATGCGCCAGGCCGATGTGACGGCGGCGTTAGAAACCCTGATTGGGGGCTGAGGGTTAAGGGGGCGAGGAAGTGACCCCATTTATTGTATCTACCGTTGTTGCCAACCCATTGGGATGGCTGCCGATCCTGACCTGGTAATGATGGCGGCCCCGATCAGCTCTTCACAGTTCAAGACCAGCTGCCTTGGGTTGGTCGACCAAGTGTCCGCCAGCGGCGAGGGGCTGGTGATCACCAAGAACGGCCAGCCCGGGGCCGAGCTCCATCCCTGCGGACTCCATGCTGACGTGGAGATCCACGGCGATCTGCTTGCACCGATTGACAGCCCCTGGTCGGCCCTGGAGTGATCGTTCTCGGACCCACCACCCGTTAGCCCGTGAGCCCATCAGTAAGGCCTGGGGCAAAGGTGGATCGTTTTATGGCGGCGACCCCGCAAGGCGTTACCCCGCTGGACGCTTCTGCGTGAGACATCATTGGCCTAACGCTTGCCATCACCTGGCCGCAGTGAACTGGGGGGCAAACAAGAATCATTTGGAGGCGGCTCAGGTGTATGGCATTGTTAGTCTGCGCCCGATCTCATCTCAGGGCCGTCCTTCACTACGTCCTCCGACTCCCTGAGTATCTCAACACATTCTCTCCTCAGCTTCGGGACATCCTGAAGGGCAGTTTCATATACAGTCTCGTGATCAACTGAAGCATAGTTGTGGGTGAGTATGTTGCGAAACCCAATTGCTTTCCGGCCATTTGATAGACGGTTGAATCTGTCAGGCCAGAATTTAGCCAGCATTGAGGCTGCTTCGCCAATTATAATGAACTCACGTTCTACTGCAGATCGCTTTTCACGCAACACAGCATACGCTTCTATCGAGATGTCAGCAAGGATTGAAGCAATAGAATCGCATGCATCGATAATGTCACAAAGATAAGCCGTTATTTCACGCGCCATAGATTATCCTCTTGGTCTTCTCAATCTCACCGGCAATAATCGCATTGCGCACAGCCCCACTCATGACGAGATCTACCTTAGTGCCGAGTACTCTTTGCAACTCATCAAGCATCTCAAAATAAGCGTGGAATTTAGCGTGACCACCAATGGGAGAAAATTCGACGAGAAGATCCACATCGCTTTCCCCTGGTCGAAAATCGTCCCTAATAGCTGAGCCAAACGCAAAAAGCCGCTGAACGCTGTACTTGCGGCACAGCTCGGCGATGGCTTCTTTGTGATTCTCGAGAAGAGCGGTCATGTTTCACCTCTTCAGCCATTCTAACTTGCACAACAGGTCTGAGGGATTCCTGGCTTACAGAGATCGTCGTTTGGGGTCAGACTAAC
>CAMCQR010000085.1 GCA_945877115.1 Synechococcus sp. UW140
TCGGTCAAACCCACCCTGCCGGAAACCCAAAAGCGCGAGATCGCCCTGGAGCATCTGGCGATGGTGGGTCTCACCGAGGCGGCCGAAAAGAAGATCACCCAGATCTCTGGCGGCATGAAGCAGCGGGTGGCGATTGCCCGTGCCCTGTCGATCCGGCCCGAGGTGCTGATCCTCGACGAACCCTTTGGTGCCCTCGATGCGATCACCAAGGAGGAGTTGCAGGAAGAACTGCTTTCAATCTGGAACACCCAGAAATGCACAGTGCTGATGATCACCCACGACATCGACGAAGCCCTGTTTCTCGCCGATCGCCTCGTAATGATGACCAACGGTCCGGCCGCGAGCATCGGCGAAGTGCTGCCCATCAATTTCCCCCGTCCCCGCAGCCGAGAGGACATCATGGAGGATCCAAGATATTACGAGCTGCGTAATACAGCGCTTGATTTTCTCTATAATCGTTTCGCGCATGATAGCGACGAAGATTAAGTCAGTGAGTGATGATGGCCTCTCTGAAGATGTTGCCTCTCAGCTTGGCAGCTTCTTCAGAGTGGTGGGACTTTTAAACTCGATAAGGCCTGCTAAGACACCGTATTTTTGGGAAGAGATGGGGAGCGAATCTACTTGTGTTCCGGGCCTACCTTTGGACTCCTGTACATAATCGAGCGGATGGATGCTCCCCGGCATCGTCTAGTCCATCCCCAAGCTCTTAGCCCATCTGACAATCTGGGCCTGGAAGCTCTGGAACTGTGCCCTGATGGTGGCCAAACGCATTATTCCCTGCCTGGACGTGGCGGAAGGTCGGGTCGTCAAAGGCGTCAATTTCGTCGGCCTGCGCGATGCCGGCGATCCGGTAGAACTGGCCTGTCGCTACTCGGCCGCCGGGGCCGACGAGCTGGTGTTTCTCGACATCGCCGCCAGCCACCAGGGGCGCGAAACCCTGGTGGACCTGGTGCGGCGCACCGCCGAAGCCGTCACGATTCCCTTTACCGTCGGGGGTGGCATCAGCAGCGTCGATGGCATCACCGAGCTGCTGCGCGCCGGAGCCGACAAGGTGAGCCTCAACTCCGCCGCCGTGCGGGACCCCCAACTGGTGGGCCAGGGGGCTGGACGATTCGGGTGTCAGTGCATTGTGGTGGCCATCGATGCCCGGCGCCGCACCGCCGTTGAACAAGCCGCCGGCGCCGCTCCGGGCTGGGATGTCTTCGTCAAGGGGGGCCGCGAAAACACCGGCCTGGACGCCGTGGCCTGGGCCCGCCAAGTGGTGGCCCTGGGGGCCGGCGAAATCCTGCTGACTTCCATGGACGGAGACGGTACCCAGGCCGGCTATGACCTGGACCTGACCCGTGCGGTAGTCGACGCCGTGCCCGTGCCCGTGATCGCCTCCGGCGGAGCCGGCTGCATCGACCACATCGCCGCAGCCCTGGACAGCGGCGGAGCCGCCGCCGCCCTGCTGGCCTCCCTGCTCCATGACGGCATCTTGACGGTGGCCGAGATCAAGGAGGATCTGCTCGCTCGCGGCCTGGCGATACGCCCCCTTGAGTCAGGTCCCCCATCGATCGCGGCCGCCTCCGGCCTGTCGTTAGATTGTGATAAGTAACGCGGCTCTTGGGTCGTTTGCCGTGCTCCCCCTGACGCCCCTGCCGGCCCCCGTGCTCACCACCCTGGCGGTGTTGATGGTGCTTGCTGTGGTGGCCTTGGTGGCCTGGGCCCTGCAACTGATGCAGGCCGCCATCGATCGACAGGAGTTTTCACTGATGTTGGCCGGTTGCATGGTGTGCTCGGCGGCGGTGGGCCTGGCCACCGTGACGGTGCTCACCATGACCAGTCCCGACCGGCTCCCCAATACCGTCCTGCATCGCCTCCCTGGCGAACAAGAGGCCTGGGTGAGTCTGGATGCGATCGTGCTGCCCCTGGAATCGCAAGGGCAAAATGATCCCAGGTGATCAAGAGGCGGTTCGGGACCTTTTTGAGTCCGTTGCCCCCCGTTACGACCTGCTGAACGACCTGCTGAGCCTGGGTGGCCACCGCCTCTGGAAACGGCAGGCCGTGGCTTGGCTCAACCCTCGCCCTGGGCAACGGCTGCTGGACCTTTGCTGCGGAACCGGAGATGGGGCCCTGCTTTTGGCCCAAAAGGTGCGCCCCGGCGGCCAGGTGCTGGGCCTTGATGCGGCGGCAGCGCCCCTGCAACGTGCCCGCCAAAGGGCGGCCCAGGAACCCTGGTTGCCGCTGCAATTCGCCCAGGGAGATGCCCTGGCCACGGGCCTGACCGATGGTTGGGCCGACGGGGCGCTCATGGCCTATGGCCTGCGCAACTTGGTGGATCCGGCCAGGGGCCTGGCGGAGTTGCGACGGGTGTTGCGCGTTGGGGGGCGGGCCGCCGTGCTCGATTTCAACCGCCCCGACCCCGAAGGCGGGCCATCCCAGGTAAGGGCAGCCCAATTTCAACACTTTTACCTCAACAGTGTTGTCGTGCCAGTGGCCAGCCTGGTGGATCTTAAACAGCAGTACGCCTATCTGGAAACCAGCCTGGCCCGATTCCCCACCGCCCAGCAGCAGATCGAGCTGGCCCGACAGGCCGGTTTCGCCGAGGTGGGTTATCGACCCCTGGCGGCAGGGTTGATGGGGTTCCTGACCCTGGTGGCCTAGGCACCGGTATTCGCGATCACCGGCGCCTGGCGACGGCCCTGGGAAGATGCTTTTCTAGGGGGGCCAGCCAATCTTGAACCATGGGCGTTCCCCTGTTTGATTTCGCCGCCAATGTCGGCAAAAAAATCTTTAATCGTGGTGAAGATTCCATCACCATTGCCCAAAAACTCAAAAAACATATCGATGCCAATAATCCTGGCATCAGCGATCTCGATGTGATTTTTGACGGTGACACCGCCACCATCAGCGGCACGGCCAACGACGCCGCAGCCTATGAAAAGGCGGTGTTGATGGCGGGCAATGTGGAGGGCGTCGCCAAGGTCGAGGCCGCAGCGCTTGGGGCCCCTGGAGATTCCACATTCGTGCTGGTGAAGGAAGGCGACAGCCTCTGGGGAATTGCCGAACGGGAATTGGGCAATGGATCTCGTTATAACGAAATCTTCGCCGCCAACCGGGAAGTGATCGAGAATCCTGACCTCATCTTTCCCGGTCAGAAAATACGGATTCCCAAGGGCTGATCCAAGGGCATGATGGGATTCCCTCAGCCAAGGCCTGGGGAGTCTTCACCCACGAGCAACCTGAATCCATGGCCGACCAAGCCAACCTCTCTTGTGATGGTCTGGGGGCCGCTCGGGGTCCCCTTACTTGGTTGCGCCTTCCCCTGTTAGGCGCCATTTCGGCCTACGCCCTAGGGGCCCCCCTCGCCATGGCTGGCCTCGCGGCCGAAAACCTCCCCGACCGGGGAAACGCCCTGGCACCAATCACCCTGGCCGATCAGACCGCCGCGGAGCAACCCAGCCCTGAGCAAAAAGAAGTCAAGCAAGCCCTCGACCAAGAAGAAGCATCGTTGGCCAAAAAGTTGGCCAATCCGGTGGCGGCCTTAATCAGCATTCCGTTCCAATTTAACTGGGACGATCGCTTCGGCGCCAGAGAAGACATCAGTCGGATGACGCTGAACATCCAACCGGTCATTCCCATCAACCTCAGCAAAGATTGGAATCTGATCTCCCGCACAATTCTGCCGGTGATCCATCAAAACGATGCCAACGGTGAACTCAATCAGGGCCGTTTCGACAACGGCGTTGACTTTGGGGACTCGGTGCAGAGTCTGTTTCTTTCCCCCGCCACCCCCGGCAAATTCGGCCTGATCTGGGGTCTCGGTCCGGTGGCCCTGCTGCCCACCGGCACCAACACCTTCACGACCGCCAATCAATGGGCCCTCGGCCCCACAGGGGTAGTCCTGAAACAGAGCGGACCCTGGACCGTCGGCGTGCTGGCCAACCACCTCTGGTCGGTGCAGAACCGTGGCCGTCTCTCCGATGTCAACACCAGTTTTGTGCAGCCGTTTGTCAGCTACACCACCCCCAGCGCCTGGAGCGCCACCCTGCAGACCGAAACCACCTACGACTGGCAGGGCGAGCAGTGGGCCGTCCCCATCAATCTTGTGGTGAGCAAGATCCTCAAGCTGGGGGATCAATTGGTCAGCGTTGGCGCGGGTGTTCGCTACTGGGCCCAGGGACCAGAACAGGGGCCCCACGGCTGGGCTGGACGGGTCGTCTTCACAATTTTATTGCCCAAGAAATCCTGACGTTGATCTGAAGCTTCACGCAGGATTTCCACCCCAAACTGGCCCGCAGCGCACCATCGCGCTGCGGGCCTTTTGCTGTTGGCACCATGGCTGCGCTTGCGCCTCCCTCCCCCCTCCAGCCCCGTGAACTTGTCGCACCCCCGCCTGCCCCGCCCCAAGCCCCTCAACCTGGCCCTTGCCATCGTCGCCGCCTTCGGGACGGGCGGCTGGGCCGGGGTCGGCGCGACCCAAGCCGCTGAAGCCGCCCCCGTGGCCACGACCCGAGCGCAGGGGGGACTCAGCACCGTCAACACCCGCCTGGGCCCCCTGACGCTGGAGAACGGCTACCCGACAAGGGCCACCGCAGCCAAGCTCTACGACGAACTCGATTTCCAGCGGGCCACCCAGGCCTATCTCTGGGCCCTGCCGGCCATCGGCTTCAAGGCCCTCTACGACGCCCAGCGACGCAGCCTGGGCACCGCCAACGGCGAGGTCCTGCTTTATCAGAACCTCAAGGACAAGGCGGGCATGCTGACCCCCAACATCACGACCCTCTATGCCTTCAGTTTCTGGGACCTGGCCAGCCAGGGGGCCCTGGTGGTGGAAGTTCCCGCCGGCTTGACCGCCGGCGGCGTGATGGACATCTGGCAGCAACCCATCACCGACATGGGCCAGACGGGTCCAGACAAGGGCCTGGGGGGCAAGTACCTGATCTTGCCCCCCGGCAGCCCCGCCGTTGAGGCCCCCGGCTACCGAATCGTGCGCTCCCCCAGCAACCAGGTGTGGTTCGGCACCCGGGGCCTATCGCCTGACAAGGCAGCGGCTGAGGCCACCGTGCGCCAACACCGCCTCTACGGCTGGAACCAGCGGGCCAATCCCCCCGCCACGGCCTATGCATCCGTAGGTGGGCGCCCCTGGCAATCGGCCCAGCCCGCCAACCTGGACTACTGGCGCATGCTGAGCGAGCTTTATGCCAACGAGCCCGTTGCCCCCCGGGACCGCCTGATGTTCGGCATGCTGGCGCCCCTGGGACTGGTGCCCGGGCAGCCGTTCAACCCCGATGCCCGCCAGAGCCGCATTCTGGCGGAGGCCGCCCAGGTGGGCGAACTGATGGCCCGCACGGTGGCCTTTGAGAAACGCACCCCCGGGGTCACGGTTTACCCCGGCAAACACTGGGACTATGCCCAGCGCTTTGAGCTGAATCAGGAAAGTCCCGACCTCAAACGGGTCCAGCTGGATGAGCGCAGCTCCTGGTTTTATGAGGCGATTGGCATGTCGGTGGGGATGCAGGGCCGCATCGTCGGCTTCGGGCAGGCCTATCTGGAAGCCTCGAAGGACAGCCAGGGCCGCTGGCTCGATGGGGGCCGCAGCTACCGCATGAGGGTGCCCGCCGAGCCGCCGGTGAAGCAGTTCTGGTCCATCACGCTCTACGACAACGTCAGCCGCGGCCCCCTGATCACCCCCCAGGGGGCCGCCGACCTGAGCTCACGGCAAGCGGGACTGGTGCGCAACGCCGATGGATCGGTGGATGTGGTTTTCGGTCCGGTGCGGCCGGCCGGAGCCGCCAACTGGATCCAGACCAACCCGGGGCAGGGCTGGTTCAGCTACTTCCGCTTTTATGGCCCCACCGAGCCCTACTTCACCAAGACCTGGCAGCTCAATGACATCGAACCCCTGAGTCGCTGAAGCCGTTGGCCTCCAAGCCCATAGACTTCATCAGCCCATGGCTGCGGATACCGCCCCCTGGCGGTGGGGTTGTCCGTTCCACCCCATGGCTCGGGGACGATACGGTTTGGATGCATCGTTTTTGACCCCTTGGCGCCGGCCAGCCGTTCCGGGTCCCGTTCCCGCCCAACACAGCCGGCCAAGCTGACCCTGGCCGAAAGGCTGACCCGCGGGGTGGTTCAGCGGCTGCAGCAACGCTCTGGCGTGGCCAGGGATCTTGAGGTGGCCCAGCACCTGGGCCATTGGCACACCGAAGAAGATGAACAACTGCTGCGGGAGCACGAAGCCCAGCAGTCCCAGGAACGGCGTGGGCAGGCCCTTAGGCAAGCGGGTCAACGGGGGGCCCTGGTGCTGCTGGCGGCCGCCTGGGTGCTGCCGGTGTTGTGGCCCTTCGCGATTCTGGGGGGCATCAAGGCCTTTCCCCGCACCAGCCGCCGCATCGGCTACGGGGTGGCGGGAGCGTCCGGAGTTGGGCTAGTAGTGGCGGCACTGCTGCTGGCCCGCATGACCACGGCCCCCAAGTCCCCCTTGCCCCCCAGAGATCTCGCACCGGCTGCCTTGGCCCCATCAGACCGATTGGCCCCCGGAACCAGGACCGGTTTCTAAGCCGCAGTCAGTCGCGGGGCTTGGGGGTGCCCGTGGGGTGTTTCCGGGGCAAAGGTGTTTCCTTGGGCAGGGGATCAGGACAAAAGCATCCCCAGAGGGCGCGTCAGTGCCGCCGGATCGAGACCCTCCCGAAGGGCCAACACCAGGCCAGCGGCCTCGCAGTAGGTGGCGGCCGGCAGCACGGGAATCCCCAGGGCGGCGCCATCCACCTGCAGTACACAAGGATTACCGCTGACGGCGATCAGGGGCACGCCCCGCTCCGCACTGGCCAGCACGGCCTCGCCCCCCAGGGCCCCGGCCGGCGCCACCACCGCCCCCAGATCCTCGGCCAGAAGGGCGGCGCGGCGGTCCTTGGGGGCCACCAGATCAGGGGCGCGGCTGAGGCCCACCAGCACGCAGGGCAGAAAGGTGTGGCCCAATTCCTCCGCCGCCGCCCGCGGATCCAGCAGGGGATCGAGGGGCAGGGGCGCCAGGGCCGGGGCATGGGCGCAGGGGATGCCCAGGTGTTGCACCAGCAGGTGGCTGATCAACGCTTCGGCTCCGGCCATGGCATCCACCCCGGTGCCGTGGCGGTAGGCAGCCAGGGCGTCGCTGCCCGAATCGTCGGGGAAGCGGGCCACCACGGCGATGGCGGTGGCCCCAGCGGCCACTAGTTTTTCCCCGGCCCGCAACAGCACATCGGGGCGCTCCAACGTGCCCCAGCTGCTGCCGCTAGGCCCGATGCTCAGGCCCACCCCCAGGGGCAGCTCGGTGGTGTGCACCGGGCCAATCGCCAGGCCCAGGGTTGCGCGGCAGGCCTCAGCCGCCTGGATCTGGCGGGCGCGCAGCTCCGGTTCGATCCCCCCATCCAGCAACAACCCCACCCGCCGGCCGGCCACCGGGGCCAGGGCCAGCTCGCCGCAGGCGAAACGATCGAGAGCCCAGCCCTCCACGTAGTGGATGCGGCGGTCGCTCCAGTAGAGGGCGGCGCCATTCATCACATTGGGATGGGTGACCAGGCAGCCGCTGGCTGCCGCCAGCAACCGGGCCGCCGGCAGACCGTCGCCCGCGTAGCCCCCCACGGCGCAACCGACGCCGGTGGGGATCACCAGCAGGGTGGGCAGGTACGGCGTCAACGTCGCCAGGAGGTTGGAGCAGAGGCTGCTGATGCTGAGCCCCATTCCGCAACAGCCGTCATGACCGAGTCGAAGCCAGACTCCAATCCCCCGCCCGAACCTGTCAGCGGGCCGTCTCTGTCCGGCTGGCCCACCAGCAGCACCGCCTCAATCCGCAGACCCCGGGCCGGTTCGGCAGCGGTGATCGCCCAGCGCAACAGCCCCACCCCTGGCCCCGCCTGGGCCTGGCCGGCCGCCAGCAGAAAGGGCCGCAGCTGGGGCAACAGGGGCCCAGCCGCCGGCTGGAACCAGACCACCAGCGGCTCCAACCTCACTTCTGATACTGGCCGAACTGGGCCTCGTAGAGGGCATCCTCCTGGCCGGCCAGAAGCTCCAGATCGCTGAGGGGATAGCTGACGCAAAGCAGGGCGTAGCCCAGGTCCCGCAGTTCTGCCTTCACCCCCATGGCATCGGGTTGGTGGACGCTGCCCGTGGTGATCTTGGCGGCGCAGGTGGTGCAGACCCCCGAGCAGCAGGAGCTAGGCAGGGGCACCCCGGCCTGCTCGGCAGCGGCCAGCACGGTCTGGTCGGCGCGGCAGGAAAAGCTGTGGGTGGTGCCGTCGAGGCTGGCCTTGATCGAGAAGCTGGGGGTTTCGCTCACCGGTTTGCCGTGGTTGGGGTCCATCCTCCCTGAGGGAGGGCAGCGGCTGGTGAGGGCCAACCCCAAACGGGGTGACGACCGCCAGAGGCGCCCTCAGCGAGCATAAAAAAGCCCCGCCGATTGGCAGGGCCTAGTGTACATCTTGGTGACCCAAATCAGCCCAGGCCGAAATGCTTGGACCTTTCAGCTGGCCGTGGCAACCCGCTTGCGCAGGCGGCGACTCCAAACGAGAGAGGCGCCAACACCGAACAGGGGCAATGGAGCAGGAACCGAAACGGGGCTGGGGCCACCGACGGGGCCATTAAAATTACCGATGATGGTCTGGGAGCCACCAAAGTCGGAATCATCTGTACGCTGGCTAAAGCCAAACGTATCGCCAAAAACAACACTAAAGGACCCAGTTCCAGACTGGTTGCCGATTGTATCGTTAGTAAGCTTTGTAAAAATGCCATTCAGAATATAACCAAATGGATCAAATTCTGCCGTTCCGCTGGAGTCTACTGTGGTGTAATTCCAATTAAAGGTAACTTGTCCCGCAGAAGGCGCGGCAATCGTGAAATCAGATTGACCGGCATTTGGTGCGTTATTATCCGCACCAATTAATGTAACACTAGCGGGGGCATTGGTTGTGTCGATGGATCCGTTGGAAACAATCAGTTGGGTCCAGTTGGCTGGGGCGTAGATACCGGCAAAATCAGTTGCAGCTTGGGCGGAATTAGCCGCAAAGCCCATCACGGCACCACCCAGAGCGATGGGGGCCACGAAACTGGCTAAACTTGACGCCTTAAGAAACTTTTTAGAAAAAGATTGAAGAAGCATGGAAACTGCAGTGTTGCGAACACTTGCATACTGAATAGATTTTGTCCTTCCGCTCCAAATGATGCGTTTCTTTTAGGAATTTAGCTTTGTTTAGCTTTTCATCTCCAAACCTGAGGATTTTCAGGCACCAGCGCATGCCCCGCTGGATCCGGCACCAGCTGCCAACGGCTCGGATGGGGCGCCAGATGTCACATCGAACCATTAAAAAAACCCAACCTCACTCGTGGCAGGGCTAAAAAATTGAGCGCAACGCTTCTCAAACAATGGGGCTAAAAACCGGCACCGCCTTGCTGTTGGCGATGCGCTTTCTCAGCGTGCGGCTGTAACCGAATGCTGCCGCAGCGCCGAAGACAGGCAAGGGCCCAGGCACAGGTGTTGCATCGAAGGTGAAATTGGTAATGCTCACATAGGAATCACCCAAACGGAGCGTTGCAGTGTCTGCGGTACTGCGCTGAATAAAATAGTCAAGTCCACTGTTGGTACCACCACCCGTGGAAAAGTTGAGGCCATAGGTCTCAAGTACATTGCCTAGGCCATCAAGAGCGGCAATGTACATTTCATCGGGATTATGAGTATTGGGAGGCCAGTTCAAAAATCCACCAACGCCAGATACGGGCCCATTTATAAACGTAAAATCCATATATCCACTAGATTCATTTAGACCCGCCATGGGCAAGTTGCCCCAGTTTCCATTGGAACTAAAGCCATATCCACCATTATAGTTAACAACAGAACTTGAAGACGTGGATTCAAAACGAATAGTACCACCGTTGGAAGCAGTGAAGAGCAGCGGTCCAGGAGAGAGCGTATCGACCGGAATGGGATCAAAATTTGTTGTTATAACTGGTATACCAAAGCCGGAGATATTAGTGACGAGAATCGCCCTGCCAGGGCAGGCACTAGCAGCGATGGCCACCGGAATAGCAGCCAAACGCCAGATGGTTGCAAACCGAAGGCTTCTGCTCAGGGAGCGGTACGAATGCCAAGACTTGAAAAACGATTGCAAAAGCATGGATAATTTCAGAAATTTTATGCAATCCAATACTGCTGGCCTTCTATTCCCATCACGGAAATAATGCAAATATTTAAGTATTTATTTTACTCCGGTTTCCTTGTCCAATCTTGAAACGGGCCCATGCGCATGTGAGGTCCGAACGCTACTGTATCTGAACTGAAGGGCCCCATCCCATGGCCTCGCATCGGGCGACGCGACG
>CAMCQR010000086.1 GCA_945877115.1 Synechococcus sp. UW140
CTGAGTTAAACATTCAGCGATCAGGGTCTATAATCGCAAAATGGAGCTGCGCAATCAGCCTCCAAGCAGTCAACCACTGACTGCTCCTGTTCACCCTCCAGAAAGGGTCACAGGACCACCTGAGTTACACCACTCGGAGGGGCGCTACCGACTCGGGGGATAGGTCGCGTTCAGTTGGGCGTAATTGATCGGTGCCGTTGGTAATACATCAAAATGACAGATTCCTGAAGGGCAGAGCTCGGGAAGTTGGGCAGAAGTAAAAGAAATTGTAACGGCCTGGGCCTGTTGTCCTCCAATCACACTCGCCATCACCAGGCCCAGGCAGCTGGCCGCCATCACCTGGAAGCCATTCAATCGAAAACGAATCATTGACATGGTCCATCGTTATCTACACACCAGACCTAGCCAAGGCCGATCAAAAAACTTGAATGTCACAGAAAGTTTTCAGAATATTGATGTCTGCTCCCGGCTCTCGTAGTTGTTTTATGGTCCGTGGCCCGTCCTGGCAGCACCAATGGCTTGCCATTGTTGTTGCAGTCGCGCCCCTGCCTGGCTGTCACATTGCCCCCCCAATCCCTGGCTCAGGGCACAGGTATTGGCCACCAGGGTGGCCATCAGGCTGGGCGGCCGGCCATCAACGGCCCTGACCAGGCCATCGACCACCACCGGAGTTGGGGCAATGGGCACGCCACTGAGATCGCTGATGCGCTGCAGGCTCCGCCCGATCGCGCCAGGCTCATGGAACAGGGCCGGCACCCGCCGCCGTCCCAGTTCGGCCACCACGGCGGCGAACTGGGACGGCCGCAGGCTGGAGCTGGTGCTGTCCCGATCCACCAGGGGCAAATCCTGCAGGCCATAGGCACCGCCGAAGTGGCTGAGGGCCCGATGGGCCATGGCGATGGGGGGGCGCTGGCCGTCCGCTCCCAGCGGGATCGTGGCCAGTTGGCGCCGGTTCCAGCGGTCCAGATCCGCCAGCTGCCCCTGCAAGGCGTTGGAGCGGCCCTCGATCTCTCCGCGATTCTCCGGTGCCAAAGCGACCAATTGGGCAGCCACCGCCTTCACCATCTGGGCCGCCTGGGCCGGATCGTGCCAAAGGTGGGGGTCCTGGCGATCGCCAGGACCCTGGAGCCGCTCCACGATCGTCACCCGCTTGGGAATCTTTTCCAGGGCGGGGGTCAGGCCACCGCCATTGACCAACAGCAAGCGGCTCTGGGCCAGAAGCTGGCCCTGGGAGGGGGTGAGCCGAAACGCGTGGGGATCGTCACCGGGGCCCAGCAGACAGGTCACCATGACCTGGCTGGGCGCCAGCCTCTGCGTCAGATCGCAGAGAACGCCATCGCCGGCGATGACCCGGATCCCGGCCACGCCAGTCGTCGGCGTTCGCTCCTGACGGCAGCCGCCCAAGGTTGCCAGCAGCGCCAGCAACAGCGCCAGCTTGCCGCCTGGGCAAAACCAGGGACGACGATCGGATCGGAGCAACGGCACAACCAACGAGGGGCCCCAGAGCAACGGCCTTAAAAAACGATAGCCTTAAAAACGATAATGGTTTTCATCCTGCCGATCGCTAGATTGGTGGCAGAAGCAAGGTCCCCCTGGCCCCCGCCCCTGCTCTCGACGTTGAGGACCTGACGGTGCGGCGGGGGGATCGCTCCGTTCTGGAGCACCTGACGTTTGCCCTTGCCCCCGGCAGCCTCACCGCCCTGGTGGGTCCCAACGGCGCCGGCAAAAGCACCCTGCTGCAGGCCATCGCCGGCCAGATCCCCGTGGCAGGGGGCCGGATTGCGTTCGACGGCGAGCCCCAGGGGGCGGCCAGCAAACGGCGTAATCGCCTGGCCCTGATGCCCCAGCGCAGTGAAATGGCCTGGCATTTTCCGATCACGGTGCGGTCGCTGGTGGGCCTCGGTCTGCTGGCTGGCAAAGAAGAGCATCGTTTGCGAGCCTTTGGCTCTCGTGTCTCGGGCTCTCGAGCTTCAGGCTCCCCTGCCGCCTGTTGCCAGGTGGAGGCGGCCCTGCAACGGGTGGGTCTGCAGGACCTGGCCCACCGGCGCCTGGACCAACTTTCGGGTGGCCAGCAGCAGCGCGCCCTGCTGGCCCGCACCCTGGTGGGACAGGCCCCCTTGCTGTTGCTCGATGAACCCTGTGCTTCCGTCGATCCACCGGCCCGCAGCGCCCTGTTGGCGGTGCTGGGTCAATTGCGTGATGCCGGCCTGACCTTGTTGGTCAGCAGCCACGACTGGGGGTCGGATCTGGAGGTCTACGACCGGGTGTTGGTGCTCGATCGTCAGCTGCTGGCCCAAGGGACACCGGCCCAGGTGCGCCAGACCCTGGGCGATATGCGTCTGGCTCCCCATCGCTGTGGTTGATTCCGGGGCCCTGGGTGCTTTCTGGTGGGCCGTGCCCCTGCTGCTGGCGTTGGTGATTGGGCTGTTGTGTCCCCTCACGGGCACCTTGCTGCTGGTGCAACGCCGACTGTTCCAGGCCAACCTGATCTCCCACGCCGTGCTGCCAGGCCTCGCCCTGGCCATGGCCTTTCATGTCGATCCGGCCCTGGGTGGGGCGGCGAGTGGGGTGGGTGGGGCCCTGGTGGCCGATCGCCTCAGCCGCAACGCCCCTGCCGCTGATGGCAGCCACGAGGCGGTGTTGAACACCGTGTTAGCGGGCTTTCTAGGTCTGGGGGTCTTGCTGATTCCCCTGCTGCACCTGCGCGTCGATCTCGAGGCGGTGTTGTTCGGCGACTTGCTGGCGGCGGGGCCCACCGATTTGCTGCGGGCCATCGTCGCCCTGGCGTCGGTGCTTGTCCTGCTGGTGTGGCGCTACGACCAGCTGGTGTTTCTGGGGGTGGATCCGGCTGGGGCGGCGGCCATCGGCTTGCCCGTTGGCCGTCTCCAGGGGCTGATGACCCTGGTCACCGCCTTTACGGTGGTAAGCGCCATGACGGCGGTGGGGGTGGTGTTGGTGATGGCGTTGATGGGGGCTCCCGCCGTGGTGGCCCTGGGCGGGGCCCTGAGTCTGCGGGCGGCCTTGATCCGCTCCGCTGCGGTGGGCCTGGCGGTGACCGCCCTCGGCTTTGGCCTGGCCCTGGTGCCGGCCATCAACCTGCCCCCCGGACCCTTGATCGGGGTGCTGTGCCTGGCGCTGCTGCCCTTGGCGGATCTCGCGAAACGCTGGCGCTGACACTGGCCACCCCTAAATTGACGGGCCCCACCCCAGACGGCGCTCCAATGCTGACGCTCTTCGGCGCTCCCCATGGCCTTTGACAATCCCCGCACCTACACGTTGCTTTCCATAGCGGCGGCCATCGCCACGATTGGGCTGAAGACCCAGGCCTGGCGCCTGACCGGTTCGGTGGGGTTGCTATCGGACGCGATGGAATCGGGGGTCAATTTGGTGGCGGCCATCGGGGCGTTCTGGGCCCTGACCCTGGCGGCCAAACCGGCCGATCACCGCCACCATTTCGGCCACTCCAAAGCGGAGTATTTCTCCAGTGGCCTCGAAAGTGCCCTGATTGTGGTGGCGGCCCTGGCGATCATCCATGCCGCCGCCGGGCGATTACAGAATCCGGAGGGTTTGCAGCAGGTGGACATGGGCCTGGCCCTTTCGCTTGTTGCCACCGCGATCAATGGCGGGGTGGCCTGGTTGCTGCTGCGGGCCGGCCGGCGCTTTGATTCGATCACCCTGCGGGCCGATGCCCATCACCTGCTCAGTGATGTTTGGACCTCCCTGGGGGTGGTGCTGGGGGTAGCCCTGGCCAAGTTCACCGGGTTGACAATTCTGGATCCCCTGATCGCCATCGTTGTGGCCCTCAACATCGTGGTCACGGGTTGGCGCTTACTGCACGAAACGGCCTCGGGCCTGCTGGATCGGGCGCTGCCCGAAGCCGAACATCGGCGCTTGGAGGATCTGCTGGCGAGCCACCGGACGCCCGACATCACCTTCCATGCCCTGCGCACCCGCATGGCGGGATCACGCCGGTTCGTCAATTTCCATGTACTGGTGCCTGGTCATTGGACGGTCAAGGAGGGCCACGACTTTTGTGAATCCCTCGAAAGAGAGATCGCCGCAGCCCTGCCCCGCACCCATGTCTTCACCCATCTCGAACCAATCGACGATGCAGCCTCGTGGCAGGACGAGGGGTTTCGCTGGGAGCAAGATTAGGGCGATCTTCGATCAGCGGTTGCCCTCGATTTTGATCACGTTGCCCTGACCATTGGTGGCACAGGAGCCGCTGGGATCCTTGCCCTTGGCATGGTTGGCCGTGAAGTTGTAATCAAGGCCCCTGCTCTGGATGTCGGCGAGGCTGACTTTGCCGGCATCAATGCTCTGGCGCATGGTGGCTCCCAGGGTAACTTCTACATCGGCCATGGACATGTTTGAGCCCTTGCCGTACTTGCTGAGGATGGCGGTTTTGCAGGTGCGGCCATCGCTTTCAATGCGGGCGTTGATCTGATCGCGATCGCCGGCACTGGAGGGGGCGGCACTGGTGTCGTTGGTCTTGACAGACAGCTTCCGGGTACGACTGCCGTCGTTCCAGGTGAACACCCCCTTGGCCCCCTTGTCTTCAAACAGCACATTGCTGCCGCCATCGCCGCCTTCCAGGCGCAGGTTGGTGCGGTTGGCACCGGTAAAGCGATAGGTGCTGCCATCCTCCATTTTCACCACAAAGCCAACGGTTCCGGCGCTGTCTTTCTGTTTAATGGAGCAACCGCCATCAAACACCACCTTGCCGTTATCGGTGAGTCGGCATTCGGCTTCCGCCTTAGCCACCGTATTGGCCAGAACGGGCGCAGCAGCCGTACCCATCAAGAGCGATAGGGCCACGCCAAAACCAACCCTGCTGATACCTGCAAACCAAGCAGCTGGACGGAGACGGGTTGGGGCGGCGGCGGAAAGCGAAGGCATCATTGGAAGTTTTAACCAATCAATAGTTTACCACTGGAGAATCCTGTCCAGGAGCCTTGATGCCGAGATCTCATTGGGCTGACAATCAAATAGTCATGGATTGGGTTTTGAGATTGTGTTTTGAGTTTGGGTTTTGGCCCATGGGCCTCCTCACGCAAATGGGGAGTGAATCGTTAACGAATCACTACGGGATTTGCGATGTGTTCTGGGATGCCGCTGGGAAGGGGGTTGCTCCAGCAGGGTGAAAGCATTGACACGGCGGATGGATTGGCGTGTTGGAGTCGATGAACCGGCGCGAGCTGCTGGCGTTATTGGGCATCGGCATGGGGTCCGTGGCGTTCCGCTCCGCCCTCTGGCCCAGGGGTGATGCCGCTGAGGCAAACCCTGGCGGGGGCCAACCCAGGGCGGCGGCTGCCCAGGTTCGACCTTTTGCGCCCGTGCCCTATCCCCTGCCCTTGCCCAGCGACGGCCTGGGCGCCAGCCAGCAGAGGGACGTCTACGGCCAGGTCACGCTCCAGGATCGGGTCGTGGTGCCCGAGGGATTCCGCGCCGATGTGCTGGCGACCTGGGGCGAGCCCCTGGGCAAGGGCCGCTTCGGTTTCAACAATGACTACCTGGCCTTCAACGCCATGGGCGGAAACAGGGCCCTGCTCACGGTCAATTTCGAGTACATCTCACCGCGGGTCTGGAGCGACAGCTACGCGGAGGTCATCGGTGCTGCGCTGCCCTTTCAAAGCCTGGCGGCAAAGCTGGGCCAGCTGAAAGGGGATCTGCCCTGGGACTCCCTGGCCCAGAACGATCCCCTGCGCCAGCTGGTGCTGCAGGTGGCCACAGCGGCCATGGCCGACCTGGGCATCGGTGTATGCAGCATCGAACGGCAGGCCGATGGCGCCTGGAAACGGCGGCCCGGACGCCACGATCGCCGCATCACGGGGCTCACCGGCTGGGACGACCCCGCCCAGAGACTGGCCGTCAGTGGCCCGGCCCGGGAGGTGTTCTCGTTGAACAAACGTCTGGGCTACGACGATGGCCTTGGCGATCGCATCATTGGCACCTTCGCCAACTGTGCCGGCGGCCAAACCCCCTGGGGCACCGTGCTGAGCGCCGAAGAGAATTTCCACAATCAGGTTGTGGAGGCGGTCTTTGCCGACGGCTCCTCGGCGCCGCCGGCCCAGCGCCCCTTTGTCTATGACGGCAAGAAACTGGAGGGATTGGGCCATCCCTTTGGCCTGGCGGGCAACAAATACGGCTGGATGGTGGAGATCGATCCGTTCCAACCCCAACGGACACCGATCAAACACAGCTGGTTGGGCCGGTTTCGCCATGAGGCCGTGGCGATCAAGGCCCAACGCGGCCAGCCGCTGGTGGTTTATTCCGGTTGCGATCGTTATGGGGGCCATCTCTATCGCTTTGTTAGCGAATCTGTGGTGCAGGACCCCCAGGATCGCTCCAACTCGCGCCTGTTTGAACAGGGTCACCTCGAAGTCGCCCGTTTTGGCGAGGACGGCAGCGGCCAATGGATCCGCCTCACCCCCCAGACCCCGATCCAGCCCCAGTACCCCAGCCACTACGAGCAATGGGGGGTGCCGATGGTCACCCTGCTGCCCCATTCCGACCGCCGCCGCCCGGGAGCAGAACGCTTCGCCACCGATGCCTCGATCGATCGCTATCGCCAGCGCTTCAAAACCCTGGCGGACCTCTACCCAGGCCTTAGCCCGGGCCAGGGCCAGGGCCAGGGTCAAACCCAGACCACGGCCCAGATGGGAGCCATTTTGATTGATGCCCACCTGGCGGCCACCGCCGTTGGGGCCACGGCCACGGCCCGGCCCGAAGACACCGAGATCGATCCCAGCAGCGGCGATCTGCTGGTGACCTTCACCGCCGGGGGCAGCGATGGCGAGGGTCGGGCCGATCCCGCCATCTTCCACGGCCCGGCCCGGCAGGCCAGCTGGCCCCACGGTTGGATCATGCGCCTCCAGGACGATGGACCCCAGGGCTCCCGCTTTCGCTGGCGCATGGTCGCCAGCGGCGGTTTGCCCTGGGAAGGGGGCATGGGTTTTACCAACCCGGACAATCTGGCCCTCGATCCAGCCGGGAATCTCTGGATGGTGACGGACCGCCTGGCGAGCCGCGAGTGCGAAATCTTTGGCAACAACAGTTGTTGGTTGCTGCCCGCCCATGGGGCCGGCGCCGGGGAGCCCCTCTGCTTTGCCACCGCTCCGGTCGAATCCGAATTCGCGGGGCCTTGCTTTGATCCTGACGGAAAGACTCTTTTCCTAGCGGTGCAGCACCCCGGCGAAGCCAACGGCATCCGATCGGTGCGCCAATCGGGTGCGGGGACCCGGGAAGCGCAGGGTTATACCCTCAGCGATCGTGATGGCCAGCCCTTTGAGCAATTGCGATGGGTGCCACTGGGCTCTAACTGGCCTTCTGGACCCGGCCGGGCGCCCCGGCCAGCCGTGGTGGCGATTCGTCGCCAAAACGGGACTAGGTTGCTGGAGAATTGAAGTTACATGCAGCACCATTGCCAGAACTGACAACCTGTTCTTAACCAAACAGGGACTGCACTTTTGTAATTTTCTCTCAACACCCCCTCCTTGCCCCATGGCGTTCCAATCTCCTTTGACCCGGCCCAATTCTGGAATCTCAAGGACCAGGAAACCAAGCCTAAAGTCCAAAAGGGGCCTGGCTTTGTCGGCAACCCTGGCTGGCCTCAGCGTCACCCTGGCAGGCTGCGGCGGTACCACCACCCTGAACGGAGCCGGGGCCTCGTTTCCGGCGGCGATCTATCAACGCTGGTTTAAGGATCTGGCGGACAAAGGGGTGCGGGTCAATTACCAGTCGGTGGGATCGGGGGCGGGCGTTCGTCAATTCATCTCCCGCACGGTGGATTTCGCCGCCAGTGATGTGCCGATGAAGGCCGAAGAAATCGCCAAGGTGCCCCAAGGGGTGGTGCAAATTCCGATGACGGCTGGTGCTATTGCCGTGGCTTACAACAACAAAGGCTGTGATCTGCAGCTCACCCAGCCCCAGTTGGTCGATGTATTCCTCGGCAAAATTAATAACTTCAACCAACTGGGCTGTGCTGCCAAGCCCATCAAGGTGGTCTTCCGCTCCGATGGATCCGGCACCACCGCCAATTTCACGGCCCACCTGGCAGCTATCAGCCCCAGCTGGAAAACTGAGGTAGGGGCTGGCAAGAACGTCAAATGGCCCACGGGCATCGGTGCCAAGGGCAATGAGGGGGTGGCAGCCCAGCTGACCCAGGTGGATGGCACCATCGGCTATGTCGAAGCGGCCTTCGTCAAGGAGCCCCTGCAGGCGGCGGCCATCAGCAATGCCGCCGGCCAAAAGCTCAAACCCACCCTGGCGAGTGAACAGGAGGCCCTGGCGGCCATCGACCTGGGCCCCGAACTCACCGGCAGCAATCCCAACCCGCCCAAGGGTTATCCCATCGTTACCTTCAGCTGGATCATGCTTTACAAAACAGGCAATGGTCCGCGGCTGGAGGCCCTCAACAAGGTCTTCACCCATAGCCTCAGCGACGAAGCCCAGGCGATGGCCCCCGACCTGGGCTTCATCAGCCTGCCCGCCGATGTGCTCGCCAAGAGCCGCCTCGCCCTGGGCTCGATCAAGCCCTGACCCTCCCACCCTTGGCGATGCTGGCAGCCGATCTCCCCATCCTTCCCCTGGACGATGATCCGACCATTGGGGACCTGGCCCTGGGCTTGATTCAGCAGCAGGTGCGCCGCCTCGGCCAGTTGCACCACCAGGTGTTGACCGATGCAGACCCCGAAGCCCTGCATAAGCTGCGCATCAGCCTGCGCCGCTTGCGCACGGGGCTGGAGGTTTTTGCCCCTGCCCTTGTGGTTCCTGAGGGGGTCCAGGCCACCCGCCTGGCCCGGGTGGCCCGCCGCACGGGCCTGACCCGGGACCTGGATGTGTTTCAGGAACGGCTGGAGCATCCCTGGTGGCCCCCCTTGCCGGAAAACGAACAGCTGTCCCTGGAGAAGGCCATGGCCCGGCTGAAACGGGATCGGCGCCAGGCCTTCGACAGCATGGTGGAAGCCCTCAATGGCGGCCGCTATCTCAAGCTGCTGGCCCTGCTCAGCCAATGGCAGGCGGCACCCAGCTTCACCGCGTTGGGCCAGCAGCGCCTCAAGCCTTGGCTGATGGACTGGATGGGCCATCTGGGCCATGGCCTGTTTCTGCACAACGGTTGGTTTGTCGAGGATCCGGCGGCGGAGGCCTTGCATGAACTGCGCAAACGAATCAAGGGCCTGCGCTATGGCCTTGAGCCTTTTATTCCCTTTCTGCCAATAACGATTCATGGCTGGATTGGGGAGATCAAGCAGGCCCAGGCAGTCCTCGGCGAACTGCATGACCTCACGGTGCTTGAAGACTCGCTGCTGACCCATCCCTTACGTCGTAAAGCCAGCCCCATGCCCACGTTGCATTTGGCCATCAGCCAAAAACAAGAGCAATATTGGCAACAGTGGCAAGCCCAGGCGGGCCAGCTCAGCAGCGATACCAACCGCCAGAACTTGCATCGCCTGATTCTGGCGCTGTGACAAATGTCATATCTGCTGTGATCCACAACCCAGGCGCCTACGCAGAACCATCGGGCCCTGTTAAGAAGGAATTAATGCCCTGCCGATGGGTTGTCTAGCCCTGGGGGCCCATGTCCACCCTGCCGCCAACCGACTCAGCTGCCACCGGCCGGAGTCAACCCCCGCCCACCCCGGCGCCATCAGTGTGGCCCTGGTGGGCCTGCCCAACACCGGTAAGTCCACCCTGTTCAACTGACTGACGGGGGGCAATGCCCATATCGCCAATTGGCCTGGTCTCACGGTTGATTTGCAACGGGGCACAATCCGCCCGGGTCGGGATGGCCGCCCCTGGGATGTGGTGGATCTGCCCGGGATCCACGATCTCAGTGGCGGCAGCGAAGACGAAGCTGTCGTGCATCACTTTTTGACCAGCACGCCCCCCGATCTGCTGGTGGTGGTATCGGCAACATCGCTGAGGGCAACACTCACAAATCCAACTCCTTGGCGACATCAATGCCACCGCCGCGGCGGTTGTTGATCAGAAGCCCAAGACCAGAAAACGCCAGAATGATCGTCAAAACACCCAGCAAACTGGAATAGAACGATTGGAGGTTAATCAGCCCAAAATTGCCGCTATGAAGCTGCATCAACCAATCGGCTTTCAAGTCGAAAGATTCAAAGATCGGATATAGCGATCCGGTCAAGGCCGTCAGCAGAAGCGGTACTGCGGCGATCGGCACCAGGAAGCGGTGCGTTTTGCGGAAATTGCGACGGGGGGCCATGGTGGGCAAAC
>CAMCQR010000087.1 GCA_945877115.1 Synechococcus sp. UW140
GGGCGGTGTTTCCAGCGCTCAGCGTCCTGCCGCTTGAGAAAGAAAGGCTGACCGTGGCATTCGCCACTCCGGTACCCGTGATGGTGAAGCTGGTCCCCGCTTCTATGTTCGAGATGCTGTCGTCTGTAGTAATGGCGTCGATCGTTGGCAGGGGCACTCCGCTGGCTTCGGCCGCCACAGCGTTGCCATCAATCAACAGGGTCACCAGGTCGTTTTCGCTACGCAACCTGCTGAGTGATGCCCCGGTGGGAGCGGGATCAAGCAGCAACGCTGCGAACCATTCCCCTTCATCGCCTGGGGTGTCGCTGCTGTTCAGCAGAGCATCCAGATGATGCCCCAGCTCCTCCGTGAGCACTGCGATGGCCTGCGCCTCACTGGCGCCAGCCAGCCAATCCTGATTTAAATAGATCGACCCCGTGCTGATGGCATAGGCGCCAGCCGCCTCTGGCATGGAGCTCGATGGCTGCAGCACGATCGGCGGCAGGCCGGAAAAATCGCCATCGCCCCACTGGTTCACCAGGCGCTTCAGGGGCTCTGGCTCGTCCTTCAGTAGCAGGGATTCACTGGCAGCCCGGGCGAGAGCACCTGAGCAAGCCCAGTCGGTGAGCAACTTTTGCCAGTGGCCAAGCAGGTTGTCAAGGGAGATAGGCATAGCGATGGATACTAGTAATATTCGGATTTTATCCAGTCAATCCCGGCCTAGTACCTGGGCATTTAAAATCTTATTGGTGGCCGTGGCTCAGAGGAAGCCTGCTGTCCTATGCAGAAATTGCATAATCTTGCTACTGTGACAAGCGCCTTGTTTGCCGGCAGAAAACTGGTCTTACCCACCACCACGGTGATCTCGCGGGGCGGTCTCATGGGTATTCCTTGATCTTCTTTCAGTTGAGGTAGGGATATTTTTGGAGCTTCTTCCAGGAGTTCTTGACCCAGACAGATTCATTGGGACGGGTCTACCTTCATGATCTCCCAGAACTCAGGGGGTAAGGTCTCTGGCCCCCGAAGGTGCAACGCAAGGGCCCGCCCGAACTCCTCGACCATCTGGCCCAAAACGGACCGATCTAGGCCTAAACGGTGCCTAAAGGAACCTTCTGCCGTTGTCCTGTCCTTCCTGGAAACCTTCTCTGTGACTTGGCTCTGGACGATGGGGGTCCCGGGGATCGAACCCGGCTAAGGCGAATTATGAGTTCGCTGCATTCACCAGATTGCTAGACCCCCCTTTTTGGCGCCGTAGCGCCGTGGGTCTCTCACCAGAGAGCGCGAACGGAGCTGGTATAGCCCGGCGAAGCCGATCGGGGGCCTCCATCGGCGGCGGCGCCACCGCCAACGCTGGTACCAAAGGGGCTGGAGAGGTCGGCGGTGCGCAGGGGGGTGGGATCGTGCTGGGTTTGGATCAGATAGCGATAGGTGTTCTCGACGGCACTGCCATCCCAGACGATCGCCTGGTCGGGGAAGCCAAAACCCATCACCCGGTTGCCTTCGACGCCGCCCATGGCGATCCCCAGCACATCGGTGATCTGGTGGGTGATGTCGACGCCCCGGGCGAAGGGGGAGCGATAGCTGTAGTAGCTGGACCGCATCACCTCGGGAACGGTCACCACCGGACCGCAGCGGGTCATCTCCACCGGACCGGCGCCGTAGGGGCGCAGGGGATCCATGTCCGGGGCTTCGATGCTGGTGGTGCAGACCACCGGGCCCGCCTGGGCGGCACCCGCCCCGATCAACCCACCGCCGACCCCAACGCTGGCCGCCAAAAGCCACGCGCCAAGGGCGGGTTGACGATGGCAAAGGCGCCTATGGCTGCGGCCTGATGGGCCGCCCAATGGGAGGGTCATGGCGTTGATACCCCGTGCGTCAATACTTTGTACACATTCTGGACCCCAGGCGTCGGATTGGCGAATCACGGTTTGGGTAGTGCTGGGATTTTCCGATCCAGGCCGGCCCTGCAGCAGGATTGGGGGCCAGATCCCTTTCCAGATCACTTAACCGATGGCCCTTGACGCCGCCGGCGCCCGCGAGCGCCTGCTGACCCTGTTGGCCGAACGGGCCTATCGCCTGGGTCAGTTCACCCTGGCCTCCGGCCGCACCAGCCCCCATTACGTCAACTGCAAGCCCGTCAGCCTCAGCGGTGAGGGCCTGGAGCTGCTGGGCGCCCTGCTGCTGGAGCACGTCGAAGCGGGGGCCATCGCCGTGGCGGGCCTCACCCTGGGGGCCGATCCCCTGGTGAGTGCCGTGGCCATGCGCGCCTCCTTGGACGGCCGGCCCCTCGATGCCCTGATCGTGCGCAAAGAGGCCAAGGGCCATGGCACCGGCGCCTGGCTGGAAGGGCCCCTGCCCGCAGCCGGGGCCACCATCTGCGTGCTCGAAGATGTGGTCACCAGTGGCGGCTCGGCCCTCAAGGCGGTGGAGCAGCTGCGCCAGGCGGGATACCGAGTCGAGCGGGTGGTGGCGATTGTGGATCGGGAAGAAGGGGGCCTGGAAACCCTCACCGCCGCCGGCCTGGAGCTGGCCAGCCTGTTCCGCCTCAGTGAGGTGGCCGCCCGCTCCAGCAGCGCTGCCCCCGCTTCCAGCCCAAGCGCTTCCACCCCAACCTCTTCCACCCCAACCGCCTAATCCCCACCCCATGGCCGTCCCTGTCTTCGCCTGGGATCCCACCTGTCCTCTGGGCTCCCCCCAGGCCCAACCCCGGCGCTGCGACTGGCCGGTCAGCCTGCTGCGCCTCGACGGTCCCGATGTATTGCGGTTCCTCCATGGCCAGACCAGCCAGGCCCTGGAGCAGGCCCAGGCCGGCCAGTGGCTGTCCACCTGCTGCATCACCCCCACGGCGCGGCTACGGGCCCTGGCCGAAGTGGTGGTCGATGGCGAGGGGGCCACGCTGGTGATCCGGGCCGGGGAGGGGGAGGCGGTGCGCACGGCCCTCGATCGGGTGCTGTTTCCCGCCGATGCCGTGCGCCTGGGGCCCCTGGCCGCTGGCCTGCTGGTCGAAACCATCGGCATCGAAAGCGATCCCCAGGCGCCAGCGGCCGGCCGCTGGGCGCCGCTGGCGGCCCCTGACCGGGGCTGGCGACTGGGATCCCACCTGACCCTGCTACCCGCCGGCCAACCCCTGCCGGCCGCCCTGGCGGAGCTCAAGCCCCTCAGCCCCCAGGAGCAGGACCACTGGCGCCTGGGCCAGGGATTGCCCGTGGCCCCCAACGAGGTCAACGAGGACAGCAACCCCTTCGAGCTGGGCCTGGCCGATCGGGTCAGCCTCAGCAAAGGCTGCTATGTGGGCCAGGAAACCCTGGCCAAACTGGCCACCTACGACGGCGTCAAACGCCAATTGCGGCGGTGGATTTGCCTGGAGCCACCGGCGGATGGCGCCGGCCTGGCTGCGGGCACCACCCTGTGGGCCGAGGGCGGGGAACCCCAACCAGGCGGCACCCCCCAACGGGCCGGCGTGATCACCTCCAGCCTCAGCCTCGAAGGCGGCCGCCTCTGGATCGGCCTAGCCCTGGTGCGCCGCCAGGCCCTCGGGGCGGGCCGCCTGAGCGCCGGGGAGGGGTCCGGGGCCCCCTGGCTGGAGATATCCCTCCCAGAGCGTTTCGTGGCGCCCCCGGTGGGGGCAGGATCCGCCGCCAGCAGCCCCTGATTCAAGGGGGCTGATTCAGGGCTGGTCCTGGTCGAGCAGCCAACGGGCCACGGCCCAGGTGGCCAGGTTGTCGTCCTGGTTGTAGCGAAACAGGCGCTGCAGCAGCTGGCGACTGACCTGGACGGCGGCCGGGTCGCTGGGCTGGCCGTGCCATTGGCGCCACTGCCGCCACCACATCAGGCACCGGGCCCCATCCCCCCCCTTCTGCCGCCATTCGAATCCCAGCCAACCCGCCACGCTCTTGAGCCCATAGCTCGGCACCGGCAGCAACCAGTGGCGCCGCAGCCGGGCATGGACATCCACCAGGCGCGAACGCAGCCGGGCCCGGGCCTCGGGCGTCACCCCCTGGCGCTCGGCCAGGCGCAGCAGGCTGATGGCCTCGGTTTCGCCGTAATGGAGCACGGGCCAATCGGGATAGCGCTCGAGCAGGGACTGCAGGCGGCGCCAGAGCCTGGCTTCGCCGTGGTGCTGCAGGGCCAGCAGCGGCGTAAAGGGCGCCGCCTCGGCGCTGACTGGCCACGGAACTGACGCGGCCCCCGAACGCCCCGCGGCGCCCTGCCGCCGCAACCGCACCACCCCATGCAGAAAGTCGTCGCGGGCATCGGGGTCCGATTCGATGTCGTACAGCAACACCCCCGGCGCCCGGGCCAGCTCCGGCAGGGCGGGGCCCGCAGCCAGGCGCCGGGGTTGGCCCCCCTGCTGCACCAGGGCCTGGGCCACCAGTTGGGGCGCCATCTCCCGGTGCTGTTCGCCATGGGCGGCCAGGGCGTCCGCCAGGTGTCCAGGGTCGGCTGCCGCCAGGTCGGCCAGGCTGCCGATGCCGGCCTCCAGAAGCAGTTCCCGGCGCTTGCCGCCGATGCCACTCACCTCACTGAGGTGGCCCTCCTGGCGGGCCTCGCCATCGCAGAGGTCCCGCCAGGAGCAGAGGGTGCATTTTTTGCGGTCGCTCACCAGGGGGGGCGGCCCATGGCGCTCCAGGTCCCCCGCCAGGCGGGCGAGGCTCTGGTCCAGTTGGGACCCCAGGGAGCCCGCCAGATTCACCGCTTCGGGCCTTCGGGCTCCGGCGCCACCCAACACCAGGCCTTGGTCCACCGGCGCCCCCTGCCGCTCGGCCAGCAGCCGGCCCCACAGGGCCAACATCAGGCGATGCTCCCGGGTGACGTGGTGGCCCTGGCGGGCCAGCACCGGCTGGTAACGGAACGGCCCCCACTGGCTGGCCCCCTCCAGCCGCACTAGCAGGCTGGGATGGGCCTCCAGGGATTGCCCCGCCCCAGTCCAGCCGTTCAGCCGCAGCCCCATCACCCCCGGCCGACCCTCGCGGCAGGCGGACTCGCCATGGCCGGGACGCTCGCTCACCAGCAGCTGAAACAGGCGCCGCTGTTCATCGAGGGCAAGGGCCCGATGGGCACTCCAGACCCGGCGCTCAGGTGGTCCATGGCGATCCAGCCAGGCCCGGCGGCGACAACGCAACCAGCTCGCCAGTAAGCGGTCGCTGAGCGCCCCCTGGTGGGGGGCGGATCCGGACTTCGGCACGGGGGATCCGGCGATGGGAGCGGCCACAGCTATCGGTTCAGCCAACGTTAATTGGCGCGGTGGCCTGCGCTCAGGCCGGCCCCCTGGCGGCGGGCAGGGGGCCCCGGTACAGCACCATGCCCCCAGAAGTTGTCTTCATCGGTCCCATGTCCTCCGCGCCCCTGCCGCTGCAGGCCAGCCCGATCGCCTTCGGCACCGACGGCTGGCGCGGCATTCTCGGTGTGGATATCACGGTTGAGCGGCTGCTGCCGGTGGCGGCAGCGGCGGCGCGGGAACTGGAATCCTCGGCCCCCGAGGGCCTGGGCAGCCGCGAGGTCGTCATCGGCTACGACCGCCGCTTCCTGGCCCCGGAGCTGGCGGCGGCGATCGCGGCGGCGGTGCGCGGCGCCCAGCTCCAGCCCGTGTTGTCGGCCAGCCCCACCCCCACCCCCGCCTCCAGCTGGGCGGTGGTGGAACGCGGCGCCCTGGGGGCCCTGGTGATCACCGCCAGCCACAACCCACCGGAATGGCTCGGCCTCAAGATCAAGGGTCCCTTCGGCGGCTCGGTGGAGGGGGATTTCACCGCGCGGGTGGAGCGGCGCCTGGCTGCCGGAGGTATCACTGTGCCGATCGCCGGCGACACGGAGACGTTCGATGCCATGGGCGCCTACGTGGCGGGCCTGAGGGCCAAGGTCGATACGGATGCTCTGGCGGCGGGGCTGGAACGGCTGGGGCTGCGGGTGATCGTCGATCCGATGCACGGCTCGGCGGCCGGGGTGCTGCCGGCCCTCCTGGGACCCAAGGCGGTGGAGACGGGGGTGATCCGGGAGATCCGCTCCCAGCGGGACCCCCTCTTCGGCGGCCATCCACCCGAACCGCTGGCGCCCTATCTGGCCGAACTGATCAGCGCCGTACGGACCAGCACCGCTGAGGGCCAACCGGCCATGGGAGTCGTGTTCGATGGTGATGGCGACCGCATTGCCGCCATCGATGAAAACGGCCGCTTCTGCAGCACCCAGCTGCTGATGCCCCTGTTCATAGACCACCTGGCCCGGGCGAGGGCCCTGCCGGGAACGGTGATCAAGACCGTCAGCGGCTCCGACCTGATGGCCCTGGTGGCCGAGGACCTGGGCCGGCAGGTGATCGAGATGCCGGTGGGCTTCAAGTACATCGCCGCCGAGATGCTGGCCGGCGGAGTGCTGGTGGGCGGCGAGGAATCGGGCGGAGTCGGCTTCGGCATGCACCTACCGGAGCGGGATGCGCCCTTTGCCGCCCTGCTGCTGATCGAAGCGCTGGTGGAGGGCGGTGTGCCCCTGGGCCGACGCATTGATGCCCTGCAGGCCCGCTGCGGCGGCGCGGCTGCGTACGACCGCCTCGATCTACGGCTGGCGGACATGGCCGCCCGGGGCCGATTGGAGCGATTCCTGGTCGAAACGCCCCCGATGGAGGTGGCCGGAGCGCCGGTGCAGCAGGTGATCAGCACCGATGGCGTCAAGCTGCGGCTGGGGCCCAACCACTGGCTGATGCTGCGCTTCTCCGGCACCGAGCCCCTGCTGCGGCTCTACTGCGAATCCCCCACGGCCGAGCGGGTCGCCGAGGTGCTGGCCTGGGCCAGGCAACTGGCGGAGGGGATTTGATGAACGGCAACCCGCCCGCCACCCCCTTGGTGATCGCCAGCGGCAATGCAGGCAAGCTGCGTGAATTCACCGCCCTACTTGCGGGTCTCGGCCTGGAGATCCGGCCCCAGCCCGAGGGCCTGGAGGTGGAGGAAACGGGTCAAACCTTTGTCGAAAATGCCCGCCTCAAAGCGATCGCCGTGGCCCGAACCACCGGCTGCTGGGCCCTGGCCGACGATTCCGGCTTGTCGGTGGACGCCCTAAACGGGGCACCCGGGGTGCACTCGGCCCGCTATGCCCCCTGCGATCCCGAACGCATCGCCCGCCTGCTGTCCGAACTGGCCGCCGCCAACCAGCAGCGCGCGGAGGCCGGTCTGGCAAGCCAACGCAGCGCCCGCTTCACCGCCGCCCTGGCCCTGGCCGATCCCAACGGCAACCTGCGCCTGGAGGTGGAGGGCCACTGCCCGGGCGAGATTCTTGAGACCCCCCGCGGTAGCGGCGGCTTCGGCTACGACCCGGTGTTCCTGCTGCCGGAGACGGGCCTGAGCTTTGGTGAAATGGACAAAGCCACCAAGGCCCGCCTCGGCCACCGCGGCCGCGCCTTTGCCCTGCTGGAGCCAGGGTTGAGGGCGCTGCTGGAGTGAAAAAAAGGGGAGAGTTGTGAGGTTAAGATTCATGAGACTCCCCTTCCATCCTTTATTTTTCGACGTGAAGACATTGATAGCTTTATTGATAAGTGGGATAATTCAGAGCGTTACCAGCCTATCAACCATTCCAGCCGAGACTTTCTATACAGCGATAGATCGCTGAGAGAAACTTGCCTTCGTTCTTCGATCGATGATCCCAACAAGATCGATACTAAATTTGCAGATTCTATAAGATTTAAACTATAAACCACAAGCTTCACTGAGTCTTATATCGCTCCCTGGGGGATGCGGTCTCCCTTGACCACGTGTCTTCTGTCTAGATAGGCCAAAGTGCCATATCCAATTGTGGCGACGCAAACAGGGTCAATAGAGGCATCAAGCCTGATACCTTCCCGCATCGCGAACAGGTCAGAACCTTGGGCTTACATTTTCACAGTTTGTCACCGATATGATGCATAAACGAACAAATGAATGGCTGACGAATCAAGTACTCATCCAGGCAAATAGAAAGTACAGTACCCAGACAAACCTTGCTGATTTAACAGAAAGACCCTCGGACTTTAAATCTCAAGTTTCCCCAACAATCCCCTACTGCTCAACAATGAAGGTCTTATGTATCACAGTAGTGCTGCTTTACCATACTTGTCCCCATGACTGATGACAACCCTGATACTATTCATACCCTTCAGAAGCTCTTACGCGGGCGCGAGTATCGTGAGAGCCTGCTGGGGCAAGAGCACGATGAGATACAAGAAGCATTAGCGCTCGACAAGCGTATTGTGCCCATCTCCTCACCTGATCCATTGCGATGGACCAGCAATATGGAGGGCACTTACACGGTCTATGGAGCCACAAAAGACGTAATTTTCATAACATATCCAGAACGGCTGTGGGCCGACATCCAAGAAATTAAGGGCATCTGCACCGGGTATCAGCGGTCGTCATCCACTCCTTTCCTAGGGCCAGTGTTGCAGGCACGAGAAGCGGGCAGTACCCGATTAGATGTTCAAGCTCAAGATGGGGAGACCATGGGAGGCGGCGGCGGGCGTTTTTTTCTCGATCGCGAGAATACCATGCTACAGCTGCGGCAACTGGACACAGTGGGGCTGAACACAGGCAAGCGTATTGACCAAATTCGCCTGTGCTATCACCAGGAAACAATTAGGAATATAGATGAGAGGATCAACGAAAACCATGGCGGCTCCGGTGATAACGGCCGTGGCGACATCGAAATCGACAAAGGCGTCAGCGTCATGCCCATCCAGGCCCAGGCCTGGATACCAAATAGACGTCGAAGCCATGCGGAATTGGATTGCCTGACGCCCTTGGTGGCCAGCTTTGGGCCCCTTGGCCTAGGAGAAGGTGCTGGAGAGGAAGATCCTTAAGGATCAAATGGATCAATCGCTTACAAACAAGATCAGTCATATACAAGACTCGGCTCAGTATCAAATCAACACCACAAAACCGGTCTAATTCCATGAAAAAGCTGCACCGAATCCTCGGAAATCTCCGCCCTTCTCCGCTCCAAAAAGTTCAAAAGCTTACCATTCGTGCATTCACAATTTTATTGGCAATTATTTTGAGCCTGGCGTATCCACTACTAGCGACAAACAGAGCAGCATCACAACAATTAATGACAAATATACCTACTTCTACATCTACACCTACATCTACTCCACCAATTGAATCAACAAAATGTGTGGTCCTGAATGGTGCAATACCACCATTAGTGTGGAAGTGGGACGAAGAAAAAACAAAAACTCTTCTACCGGGTAGCACCCTAAATATCACACTGGGCAAGCCAGAGGCACCGGCAGGTAATCAAACCCCAGCTACGAAGTTCACAATTCTGCCAGCGTCAAATAATCCCAAGGACCCTAAACAAGATTTAATCTGCGCCTTCTGGAACGATTCCGGGGTCAATCCGGCTTCCAAAAAGCAGTTGACACTGAAGCCAATTGGTAGCGAAATTGGGGAAAATAAGCTTCAGATTCAAGTTGATGGAAATTTTCCAGCCTCGATTAGAAAGCTAATCTTGATCAAGTTAGTAAGCGTGTCCAAAGGAGTGCCAAAAGATATTGCCCTAATATCGAAAGAATTTCAACTTACCACTAAATGGTTTTGCGCATTGATAAGCAGCGGATTTTTGGTGGCGATCTATATTATTCTGGCTTCATCAGTTCGCGCTTATTATTTCCATTCCGGCCATGCACCAAATCGTCGTAGATCACATGGCTGGAGGATTCTAGACCCTACAGTTATTTCGGCTGGTAATTATGGTGCAGCAAGCCTGGCAAATTTTCAAATTTTATGGTTTAGCCTGATCGTTGCCTGGCTCATGGCCTATGCGTGGCTACTTACAGGCCGACTTTTGGACCCATCGCTGCAACTACTTGGCCTACTTGGAATATCAGGCGGAGTTAATGTACTTGCCAAGAGCTTGACAAACGACCAGCAACGCATAAGTTTAGATAATTGGAATTGGTTAGTTGACGGAAAGTTTCTTCTTAGGGAAACTGATATCGATCCCATTGAAGTCGCTAGATGGCGTGACTTTGTTGTGGACAGGGGCGTTTTGGATCCCAGTCGCTATCAATTAATTATCTTTGGCTTCCTAATTGGGGACTACTTAGAAAGCCAAATCGACTGCAGCGCAACTTGTCTCAGCGATCGAGAGGCGTTAAACTGGCGACGAACAGGGCAATTGTCGGTTGCTGTAACTGCTGATCGCTGCATATGTATCGCAAACACCACAACGGGCAGCTCTCAATCGAGGAGTTTCATGTGCCTTTTG
>CAMCQR010000088.1 GCA_945877115.1 Synechococcus sp. UW140
GTTTGATGATCTCAATGACACCCTGCAAGAAGCCTCTGAGCAACTCCAGACCAAGCTCGACGACTTCGCCCGAGAACCTTTCATAGCTGAATACTTTGCTAGTGTGGATGCCGGCGCAGCCGGATATGTACCCAATCTAGGCGAGGAAGCAGGTACGAAGGTCAATCCCATCAAGTATATAACCAAGGATCTCCTTGGCAAGGGTGCTGAAAAGTTTTCCCTTCCTGGTGGAATCTTGTCCAGTTCAAGTCAGGTAGCAGGCAGTACCGGCCATCAGATTGTCTATAACGTTGGGAAGTTTCTGGGCAAAGATTTTAGGCCATGGGAAGCGGTGAATATCGCCAAGGGACTTGGACAGGCCGTTGGGATTCTCAGCATCGCCTTGTCGGCCTATTCGGTATATGAGCATGTCAATGAGGAGTCCAAGGCCAAGGAGCGGCAGCGCCAGGCTGATCAGCAGCTCAGTAATGCCCGCTTGCAGATTCGCAAACTTGCCGAGGCCATGGCTGCTCAGGTCCAGGACATCTATCAGCAGGACTACGACCTGCCAGTGATCGGGGTCATCCTGGAGCGCCTCAACTGCGCCCGTGAAGAGGTTCTCGCCAGCGAAGCCAGCAATAAGGAGCTGGTAGACGGCCTTTCTGGCTACCGCAACAAGCTTAAGAACTGCCTAGCTGAGCTGTATCATCAGCCCAGACCGGACTCCATGGCACTTTGAAGATAAGTATTTGGAAGTTACTTGCGAATCAAGTAATCAGCGTTTCTTTTGGATAGAAGCACGCTTGGGCCAAAGGCGGAGGGGTGATTGGACGGCCCAGGCAATCGCTGCAGCTACAGGTCTTCGTCGTCCCCGTTGACATATTTGTTGTATGCAAAGCTAAAAGTGCGCTGAGTCATCTCCTAAAATGAGGTTGTCCCTATGGGTTTCTGCGCTGCTCAGACTGAGAAGTGACAACGCCATCTCTCACGGCCTGCCGAAATGCTGTGCGCAGACCTTCAGCAACTTGCTCTTCGGTTTGGGCCTGGGGCTTCCAGTCGCTAGGGGCTTGAGCTGGTTTGGTGGCTGTTGCCATGGGAGTGGTGGTGATGGCTGAGTAAACGAGAAGTCTGGTGCTAAGGCTGGAACCTGGGCAATACTCTGAGGTTTATGCAGGCCTACCGGTGTTGGTCAATCCCGGCAGTTGACAAGGTGGGTGGGTGAAAAGGCTGTTGCGTTTGATCGATACCGCCCGGCCCGGTGAAACAGAGTTATCGGAGGGGTTCCAGGGTCGACCCACCATCTAAGATTGATGCTTGATGCGGAGTCATCAGATGCGCACCACCCTGCAGCTCGACGACGACGTGCTGGCCGCCGCCCGGGTGCTGGCGCGGCAACAGCGCTCCAGCCTGGGGGCCGTGATCAGTGAGCTGGCGCGCCAGGCCCTGGTGGCCCCGGCGCCTAGCGCCAGCCCAGTCAGCCCCGAACCCCACCATCGCAACGGCTTGCCCCTGCTGCCCTGGAACGCCCAGGGCGCTCCGGTGGATCTGGAGCTGATCAACAGCCTGCGGGACGAACTGCCTTGAGCGAACAGGCTGTGGGCGAGACAAAGTCGTGAGTGCTGCCCTACTTGATGTGAACGTGCTGATCGCCCTGCTGGATCGGCGTCATGTGCACCATGCGCCTGCCCACAGCTGGTTCGCCGCCGCTCAAGCGAATGGCTGGGCTACCTGCCCACTCACCCAGAACGCCGTGCTCCGCATTCTGGGCCAGCCGCGCTACCCCAACAGTCCGGGGCCGCCGGCGGTGGTGGCGCCTGTGGTGGCCGAACTGATTCGCCATCCCACTCACCAGTTCTGGCCCGATGGAATCAGCCTGCTCAATCCAATCGGCATCGATGCTTCCCGGCTGCTGGAGGCGGGCCAGCTCACCGACACCTACCTGCTGGCCCTGGCGGTGCACCACGGCGGCCGGCTGGTGAGCTTCGACCGCCGCCTCAGCTGCGAGGCCGTGGTTGGTGGGCGCGGGGCCCTGTGGTTGATCGATGCGTGAGTCAGGCGGGTGAAGGCGCGATCAACTCCAGGCCGGGGAAGGCCTGGCGGTAGCGGCGCCGGTCGCGGCTGAGTAGGGGGATCCGCTCCACCAGGGCATGGGCGCCGATCAGGAAATCCGCCAGCACGGTCTGGCGCGAACCGCCCCGGGCCCGGTAGTCGGCGTGGGCGCGGGCGGCCAGGAAAGCGGCCTCGCGGGGGATGGGGCGGTAGGCATAGAGATGGGCCGGCAGCAGCTCGTCCACGGCTTCGATCTTTTCGCAGGCGAAGGCGATCTCGGCATAGACAATCGGATTGATCAGCACGGGACCTAGATCGAGCCAGCGGCTGAGTTGCTGCTCGCTCCAGGTCTGCCAGCGGGGATCAGCCGTGATCACATCGAGGATCACATTGGAATCGACGAACACCATCAGGGATGCTCTGCGCCGCGGCTGAGGGCGAGCAGTTCATCGGTGCTGAGGCGGCTGCGGAGCCGGGCCCGCCGCAGCCGTTGCAGGCCATCAGTACTGGGCGTGAGAGCCGCAGACTCCTTCTCGATCAATACGCGGCCGTTCTCCACCAGGAAGCGCACTTGGGTGTGGGGCATCAGGCCGCACTGCTCGCGGATCTCCTGGGGAATGGTGACCTGCCCCTTGCTGGTGATCCGCATGGCCCGACGCGAAGGCGACAACAGTAAGAATCTTACTGGCATGGCCGATCGGCGCGGCAGCCCAGCCTCAACAGCCCAGCCTTGGCAGCTCCCGTCCCAGCCAGCGCTCCAGCAGCACCTGGGCGACCACATCGTCCCAGTCCCGGGGCGGCTGGCGCAGGCCCTGGGGCAGCATGCGGCGCCAGCCCCGGGGGGGCATGAGCTGCCAGTAGCGCCGCCGGGCCGCCAGGGTGGTGCCCCCTTCTTCGATCAGCTGGACATCGACCAGCCCCTGGAGGTTTTCTCGCCATGGGGCCGAGCCGGTGCCGGTCCCCAGCAGCAGCAGGGTCACGGGGGCCTCCGCCTGCCACTGGCGCAGGCGGGCCAGGGCGGCCTGCGGCGGCAGCACCTGGGCGGCCACGATCCGGCTGCGTTGCTCATCGGTGCGCACCAGCCCGCATTTGCTGCGGCCTGGATCGAGGGCGGCGAGGGCCCCGGGGACGGCCGCTTGGGCCTCAGCAACGGCGCGCCGATCGATCATCCGCCGCGGCCATTGGGCGGAAGCCAGCGCAGTTCGACCACAATCGGATCGGGCGTATCGGCGGCCACTAGGGCCACGGCCTCCAGGGTGGCCTGCACTCCCTGGGGCCGGGCGCTGAGGGCGCGGCCAAGGGTATTGAAAGCGGTTACATCAAACTGCAAGCCATCCACCAGGGTGCCTTGGCGTTGGGCCCGGGCAAAGGAGGCCGCCAGCAGCAGGTTCATGCGGCTGCGGATCTCCTCGGGGCTGCGGACATCGGCCTCCAGCACCGTGCGGGCCAGGGATTCTCCCTGGCGCACGACCTGGCGATTGGGCCGCAGATCGGGGAAGGCCAGCACCCGATTCTCGCCTCGCAACACATTGGCCGCCGAGCGAATCGACACCACCCAGGTGCCGGAGCGTTGCAACAACTGCTCGAGTTTTTCGACATCAATGCGGGGCACCAGCAGGATCTGGCGATCGGCCTTCTGACCCGGCAGCAGCATGCCGAAGGCCGTCAGGTTGGCCTGTTGCATCAAGGCATCAATCACCGCCTTGGCCTCTTCCGCCTTGCGCACTTTGACCTTGGCCGTCGCCAGGGGCTGGCCGCTGGCGACTACCACATCGCCGCGGCGCAGGGCGATCACCTTGGTTTCCAGACCCTTGAGTTCCTGTTGCCCTGCGGCAATGCTGCGGCGCACCTTCGCCAGTTCGGCCTCGGTGCGGCGAATGTCCGCATCCCGACCCTTGACGTCGCGGCTGAGGCGATCCCGCTCCTGTTCGAGCCGCTGGCGTTGGTTTTGCAGGGGCTGGAGTTCCTGCCTCAGGGAGCCGACCCGTTGCTGGGCCACCGCCAACTGGCCGGTCACGACCCGCTTGCTGTCCAGCGCCAGGCTGCGGCTGCGCAGGGCCTGCTGGCGGCCCTGCTCGGCCCGGTTGCGGTCCTGGCGGCTGCGCAGCAATTCTTCGCGGTTCTGGGCCAATTCGAGGCGGTTGGTTTGCAGATCCTGCTGGCTGCGGGCCAGGGCGATGCGGCCATCGCGCACCTTGGCCTGGATCTGGTCCAACTGGAACAGCCCCACCCGCAACCGCTCGCTCACCAGCAGCATCAGCCCCAGCGAAAGGGCACTGATCAGGCTGCCGGTCAGGGCCGTGATCACCACAGCCGTCTTGCGGGGCCGCAGGTTGAACAGGCTGAGGCGGGCCTTGCCCACCATGGAGCCGAGGCGATCCCCCAGGGTGGACAGCACGCCGCCAAGCACGAGCAGGGCCAGGATCAACAGCCAGGCCGACACGGGAGTCTCCGGATCAGATCCAGTATCCCTGGCCGCTAGCTGAAGCGCTTGGCGAGGGCGATGGGATCAAACACCGTGATCTTTTTGCGGTCGATCTGCACAAGACCCTCATTGCGCAGATCACCAAGCAAGCGGGTAATCGTCACCCGGGTGGAGCCGATGGCCTCGGCAATGGCCTGGTGGGAGAGGCGCAGATCGATGGTGATTCCCTCACTGCTCGGCACGCCGAAATCCCGGCAAAGAACCAGTAAGAAACTCACCAATCGGGACGACATATCCCGGTGGGTAAGGGTTTCAATCATGGTTTCGGTCTGCAGGATGCGGGAGGACAACCCCTGCAACAACAACAGGCCGACACTGGCATCCTGTTCAATGGCCCGCCGCACCGAGGTGGCTGGGGCCGTCACCATCTCGACCCGGGTGAAGGCCACCGCATGATAAAAACGGTCAGAACGCTGGCCGGTGAGCAGGGACAACACCCCGAACAGGCTGTTTTCGCGCAACAGCGCCACGGTGATCTCTTCTCCCGATTCATAGACCCGGGACAGGCGCACGGCACCCCGCCGCAGCAGGTAGACCTTTTCGGCGGGATCGCCGGGGAAAAAGATTGTTTTGCCCCGTTCAATCGATTCCTGGTTGCTGCCGGCCAGGGCGCGCATCACCTCCAAAAGGGTGGGCGCCACGGCAGGGGCCGGTGATGGGGATGTCACCGAACCTGGGCCCCCCGGATTGGGGGTGCTGGAAAAGCGGGTAAAACCGCTGCTGGCTCCAACCATGTCGGTGGGTCCGGTATTGGCGAAACTACGGATCGTCCTGGGGACTCCCTGTAGCGGATCACACTGTTTTTACATGCTGGTGCGACGGGGGGACTCAGGGGGCGGCGGCCAGGGCCTGCTTTTGCTGGGCTTGCAGCTCGCTGATGCCCCCCTGGGCCAGATCCAGCATGGCGTTCAGTTCGGGTCGGCTGAAGGGCGCCCCTTCGGCCGTGCCCTGGATTTCCAGCAGCCGTCCCTGGCCATCCATCACCACGTTGAGATCCACCGCCGCCCGGCTGTCCTCGCCGTAATCCAGGTCCAGCAGGGGCCGGCCATCGACCAGGCCCACGGCCACGGCGGCCACCTGGTGGCGCAGGGGATCCTCCAGCAGCTGGCCCTGGTGTTGGAGGCGCCGCAGGGCGACGGCCAGGGCCAGCCAGGCCCCGGTGATCGAGGCGGTGCGGGTGCCGGCATCCGCCTGCAGGACATCGCAATCCACCAATAAGGTGCGCTCCCCCAGGGCGGCCATGTCGAGGGAGGCCCGCAGGCTGCGGCCGATCAGTCGCTGGATTTCCTGGGTTCTGCCCGAGAGTTTCATCAGTTCGCGGCCCTGGCGTTCGGGCGTGGAGGCCGGCAACAGGCGGTATTCGGCGCTCAGCCAACCCTGGCCTGAGCCCTGGCGCCAGCGGGGCACCCCCTCTTGGACGCAGAGGCTGCACAGCACCCGGGTGCGGCCGGTGGCCACGATCAACGAACTGAGGGCAAAACCCATCGGATCCCAGCTGAAATGGACCGGCCGCAGGGCGTGGTCGGGCCGTTGCTGGGCGCGGGCTGGGGCTGGGGCTGGGGCTGGGGCCGGCGTAGCCAGCGGCTCTTGCGAAGGGCTGGACACGGCGGCTACCAGGCAATGGAGCGCAGCGTAGGGGCCCGGCCCCCGGACCCCCTGGGCGCTATTGGTGGTGTTCCGACGGCCCCGCTACCGCTACATTCAGGAAATCAGGGCCCGTCCCCTCTCCCGGAGCCCACTGCCAGCGGAGCCCCCTGCCAGCGGAGCCCACCGCCAGCGATATCCACTGGCGCCAGCCATCCCCCGTAGGGCCCATGACCGCGAGCCTCACCAACCACCGTTTGCCCCAGCGCCATGCGCCGCTGCCCCTTCATGGGGTCGGCAATGGCGCTGGGGCCGCCAGGACCGACGGCGGTGCCAAGACCGACGACGGCGCCGCGGCGAACGGGCCCGCCACGGCGGCCCTGCGGCTAGCCCCCCAGGCGGAGGGATTGCTACAGATCCACACCGCCCCCTACCGCGGCAGTGTTGCCACGGTGTTCAGCCAGGCCCTGCGGGCCGCTGGCCTGGGCAGCCAGGTGCTGGTCAGCCAGTTTCTCAAGGGCGGCGCCGAGCAAGGGGTGGCAGGCAGCCTCTGGTTGTGTGGCCGCTTGCAGTGGCTGCGCCCCGATACCCCCCATTGCCTGACGGGTCCCGCCAGCGGCGATCCCGAGGCCCTGGAGGCGGTGCGGCAGGTCTGGGATTACAGCCGTCAACAGCTGGAGCAGGGCGACCTGAACCTGCTGGTGCTGGATGAACTGGGGCTGGCGATCGAGCTGGGCTACCTGGCGGCCAACGAGGTGACCGCCACCCTGGCCCAACGGCCCGCCCATCTGGATGTCATCGTGACCGGACCGGCGATGCCGCCGGCCCTGATGGCCCTCGCGGACCAGGTGACCCACCTGCGGCGCTGATTTCCCCCCTGCGCGATGCTCAAGAACGACCGCTGGATCAACGCCCAGGCCGCCGCCGGCATGATTGAGCCCTTCCAGGCGGCCCTGGTGCGGCACCTGGAGCCGGAGGACCAGCGCAAGCCGGTGCTCAGTTATGGCTGTTCGTCCTACGGCTACGACATCCGGCTGTCGGCCGAGGAATTTCTGACCTTCCGCCATGTGCCGGGCACGGTCATGAACCCCAAGCGGTTTAATCCCGCCAACCTGGAGCCGGCATCCCTGCACGAGGATGGGGATGGCCGCTACTTCATCCTGCCGGCCCACACCTATGGCCTGGGGGTGGCCCTCGAAAAGCTGCGGGTGCCGCCCAATATCACCGTCATCTGTTTGGGCAAAAGCACCTACGCCCGGCTGGGAATCATCGTCAATACCACCCCTGCCGAAGCCAGCTGGGAGGGCCACCTCACCCTGGAATTCAGCAATTCATCCGGCGCCGATTGCCGCATCTACGCCGAAGAAGGCATCTGCCAACTGCTCTTCTTTGAGGGGGATCCCTGCGAAACCACCTATCAGGACCGGGAGGGGAAATACCAGCACCAGCCGGAACGGGTGACCTTGGCGAAGGTGTGATTCGTTGATTTGAAAACGACGATATGTTGATCATTGAATTCAAAGTCTAATCAGTCTTTTTGCTCTGCCAGCGATTGCGCGGAGTGGAGCAATCAAGTCTGCTGCTAAATCGATTAATTTTAGGTAGATATGTTTTGCCAATATCTTGGCCTGAAAATTTAAGCTGTTTGCATTTGAATCGCTGAAAAATTTGCTTGTGTCAATGTTGAGTTCCTCCAGGCGATTGAGCAGGCTCAGATCAGAAAGAGTTGCATGCTGATTCTTAAATGAATGAAGGTATGTATATTCGCTTTCCAAGAGCGCGGCTGCTGCATGGTAGTTAGACCGTTGAGATTTAGCATATTTTGCTAGCGTTTTTCGAGTAGGGTTTGGAAGAAGATATTCAATTTTTTGCTTGCTTAGTCTATGGTGTTCATGGTAGGGTTTGTAATGAAATTCGATGTAAGTGATACCGGTTTCTTTTTCGACGCTCCCTGCCTTCGAAGTGCCTGCGTGAAAGCCATCGACAAGAGATTGACAGGCGCCTTGGGCAAAAAAGCATTTTTTGCAACGATGAATTTCGGAGTATTGATTGGGGCGGTAGGGGTTATTAACGAACTTACTTGGTATCGTCAAAACTTTATCGTTTCCGATGAGATCGATGAGTGATCTGTCTAGCTCATCTCGCGAGCAAGAGAGATGGCCATTGACCTTGCAGGCAAGGAATTCATCGCAATCGATGGGGAAATAGAAGTCGTGCGGATTCTCGCGGTCTAAATAATTGATATGCTCGGCGAAGATGGTGCCTCTAGCCAGATAGTCTTGGAGCTGCATATGCTGTCTGTTGATGTTGACTCTGCGGCATTCTGCATCCTTCAGGGTTCTGAGAGTTTGGGGGTCGCTTGAGCCATTATCGTAAACAAATATGCTTTGAGCCGGAATTATTGCTTCATGGTATCTGAGCCATGGATCTAGAAGAATGGTCTCATTCTTCTGCATCATGATTAAGGCGATGCGAAGGTTCATGATGATTGATTTGGAGCGTCGTGGGCCTGGAGGATTTGAGTTTAAGACCGGATGAAGCCCGGCGGCTCAAGGCGAGGTTGGCACCTTGAGCCGCCGAATTTTTCTATACCATTTGGAAATTCTGGCCCCCACGACCCCATGACCCTAGGCAGCCCTCCTGTCACCGCTGGGCCAGTAGGGGGCTCGTCAACTCTGGCGGAGCTGACGCCAGCTGTTACGTAGATTTGTGGTGATGGGATTGACTAGGGCCATGGCAGGTGCCTCGATGAAGCGAAAGCCGATGCAGCTGAGTGAGACGGTGAGGATGGTGATGACAAGAATCGCAACCAGGTAGGTAGAAGGTGTTTGAAGAGCGGCGGACTTTCCAAGCGGGCTAAGTTGCAATAGGCCATAGAGGATGAGCCCATGAAAGAGATAAACTCCGTAGGAGACTTCCCCGAGTTTTCTGGGCATAGGCCTATCAAGTAGGCCAAAGATTGAGTTTCCTGCAGAGATAGCCGTGAAAACAACAGTAAGTATTAGCAACGTTACCGGATTCCACGGATTATAGTAAAGCGTCCAGCTTTTGTAGACTAAGATTAAAACGATTGGGACTACCCAGGCGGACCTTAGTAAGGGGTTGAGCTTGCCCCATCGCACAATGATGGCAGCGGCAATACCGCCAAGAAATGCAGTAAGAATGATTGGATTGGGATGAACCATGCGATAGAGGAAAAGGCTGGTTGCTACGCTTAGCAGCAGTGCAATGTGGGGAACTTTTCGAGCCGAAAATAGGGCAATTAGGGGAAGTGCCGCATAGAAAATCCATTCGTACACGAGGGACCACGTCACACCGGCAATGATCAGGCTGGTGTTTTTCACCTGATTAATATCTGGGCTACCTGAGATTGTAAATCCGATCCAACTAAGTATAGATTTTAGAAGCATTACTGGCGTGTCATTTACATGCCATTGGCTGGCTATTGCCACTTCTATTATGAGTAAGGCCATGGCACATAAGTAAAGGGGGGTTAGCCTTAACAGTCGTGAAATAGCAAATCTTGGCCAGTCCAGGGGGGATTTCTCAATGGCAAGAACTTTATTATAGAATAAGAAGCTGGAGATCATAAAAAACAAGATTACGCTGCCTTTGCCAAGATTCTCATATAGTATTGAGGGCATCGTCCAGGACCCTGTGGTAAGTCTCCCGTACCAATAAAGACTGTGATGACAGAGGACGAAAATTGCCAAAAGTCCTCTCAGTCCATCAAGGCTTGCGAAACGGTTGCTGTTTGGTTCAGGAACCATGCTGCCTACCCTGGTCCAGACTGTTGTGATGGCAACCAAGTAGACCGCAGCCACCCCTAGGAGAGTGAATGGAGTACTGGTGACTTGATCGAGCATTGTGGTGGACGCCGTCACTGTGGTTCTTTGGTCAAGGAGCTAACCGGGCTTTATGCAGGCGGCTTTTCT
>CAMCQR010000089.1 GCA_945877115.1 Synechococcus sp. UW140
GGTCGATCCAGGCGTCGCTCACATGGGGGAGCACCTCGCGTTCGAAGTAGGTTTGCACATCTTCTGAGAGCGGCACGTTTTCGGTGTCGCGCAGGCTGGAATCGGGCTGGGGCTGGTCCTTGGCTTTGCCGCGCTGGCCCAGCACCACCTTGCCGGCTTCATCGCGGAGCGGGCGCTCCACGGTGATGGTGCGGTAGCCAAAGTCTTCGTTGCGGAAGATGCGGCTGATCGGTTTGTCGTCATGCTCAGCCTCTTCGAAGTTGCCGAACAGGCGGGTGATTTCCGCGATGTGCTCCGGGCTCAGCTCCTTGCGCTTGCTGCCCAGGCTCTTGCGCATCTTCTGCCAGAAACTGGAGGCATCGATCAGTTGCACCTTGCCCTTGCGCTCGGTGGGTTTGCGGTTGCTGAGGATCCAGATGTAGGTGCTGATGCCCGTGTTGTAGAACATATCGGTGGGCAGGCCGATGATCGCCTCCACCAGATCGTTTTCCAGCACATAACGGCGGATTTCGCTCTCGCCCGAGCCCGCCCCGCCGGTGAACAGGGGCGAGCCGTTGAGCACAATTCCGAAGCGGCTGCCGCCCTCTGAGGCCGGGCGCATCTTGCTGATCAGGTGCAGCAGAAACAGCAGCGAACCATCGCTCACCCGCGGCAATCCCGGCCCGAAGCGCCCGGCGAAACCTAGCTGCTCGGCCTCCTTACGGATCATCTTCTCGATCTTTTTCCAATCCACACCAAAGGGAGGATTGGAAAGCATGTAATCAAAGCACAGACCCTGCAGGCCATCGTTGCTGAGGGTGTTGCCAAAGACGATGTTGCGAATGTCCTGCCCCTTGATCAAAAGATCCGCCTTGCAGATCGCGTAGCTCTCCGGATTGAGCTCCTGGCCGTACATCACCAACCTGGCCAGGGGGTTATGGGCCAGCAGGTGTTCCTCACCCACGCTCAGCATCCCGCCGGTGCCCGGGGTTGGGTCGTAGAGGGTGCGCACGATACCCGGCTTGGTGAGGGCGTCATGGTCTTCGATGAAGATCAGATTCACCATCAAGCGGATGATTTCCCGGGGCGTGAAATGCTCCCCGGCTGTCTCGTTCGACAATTCCGCAAACTTGCGAATCAACTCCTCGAACACTTGCCCCATCTCGGCATTGCTCACCGTGTCCGGGTGTAGATCGAACTGGGCGAAGCGCTCGCACACCATGTAAAGCAGCCCAGCCTTGTCAAGCTTGTCCACCTGCAGGTGGAACTCAAAACTCTCAAAGATGTCCCGCACTTCTGGCGTAAAGGCCTGGATGTAACTGCGCAGGTTCTCACCGATGTTGTCCTGGTCGCCCATCAGCCGCTTCATGCCCAGGGCTGAGGTGTTGCAGAAGGCCTGGCCCGCCACCCGCAGCAGGAAGGGTTCGGGATCGAGCCCCTGGCCTTCGCGCAATTCCTTTTCGGCCAGCACCGCCTGCTTGCTGGGCTCCAACACGCAGTCGAGCCGGCGCAGCACCGTGAACGGCAGGATCACCTTGCCGTAGTCGCTCTGTTTGTAGTCGCCCCGCAGCAGGTCGGCCACGCTCCAGATGAAGGCCGAGAGGTTCTGCTTGCCGCTGGGCTGGGGGCCGAGAGGCGCGGGGCCGGCGGCGGGGCGGGCAGGGGGCCTGGGGGCCACTGAGGGGGCCGGACCTTGGCCGCCGCCAGCTTCATCGAGGCCCCCCCCTGCTGCCGCCAGGGATCCATCAACACCGCCATCGGCGCCGCCAGCCGCCAGGCTCACCGAACCGCCCCGCCCCCGGCCCGCCCGCAGCCGCCCCGCAGCCAGCAAGGAATCCTTCACCGCCTCGTAGGCGGCCTCCTCCCAAGCCAGCAGCTCCCGCAACCGACCATTCCCGGCCGATCCCCCCAGGGCCTGCAGGGCGCCGAGAAGCTCCTCTTGCAGCGCCTCCTGATCGGTGATGGGGCCGGGGCTGCCGGTCATGGAGGAGAGGAATAAGGGGAAAACGATGCAGAAACTGCATTCAATCCAGGTAGGGCCTGGAATCTGGGCGCTTCGCATCGCCGCATTGTGGCAAGCCAGTGCGGCCCCAACCGGCCCATGGTCGGAGCAATCAACAAAAGCAACCGATTCTGGGGGCCTGGAGCCACTTCCGTGAGTACATCTCTGGGTACAGCCCGGATATCAATGCCTTCGAGGGCCGCAAACGCAAGACAACCAATCCCTGCATCAAATCAACTGCCAATGGGATAACATAACAGTCGTTTGTACCTGTTAGTAATGACCTCTTCCCTACAAGAAGCCGTGGATGGCTTTTATGCGGCCTGCAACCAGTTGCTCGCGGGAGATCCCTCCAGGATGCCGGAGATCTGGTCCGACTCGGACGACATCACCCATTTGGGCCCCACGGGCAAAATCCATCGTGGCCGCCAAGCGGTTATGGAACAAATGGCCAGGGAGTCGGCCCAATTCAAAGGCTCCTATGCAGCCCTTGATCCCCACATCGTCGCCACAGCGGATATGGCCTATGTCGTCTGTACCGAACGCAGTGAAGGCATGGATCTGAACGGCCAACCAATTACCGTCAATGTTCGCGCCACTACCATCTTCCGCAAGCAAGAGGGCCACTGGTTTGTTGTGCATAACCACACCGACCATTTATAGATTGCTAGCCCTGATCACCAGCCTGGCCGCCCTGGGCTTGTCCTGGCTGGGCCCGGCCACCGCCCCCGCCAGGGCCGAGGCTGACTTTCGCGCCCGGGTCGTTTCGATCGGCGATGGCGACACCCTGCGGGTGCGACGCGGCCAGCAGCTGTGGACGCTTCGCCTGGCCTGCATCGATGCCCCCGAAATGGCCCAGGTGCCCTACGGCGATAGGTCCCGAAACTACCTCCAGACGCGCTTGCGCCCGGAGCAGGAGGTCACCATTCACCCCTTAGGCACCGATCGTTACGGACGCACCGTGGCCGAGGTGATTGGCGAGATCAACCTCAACCTGGCCCTCGTCGAAGACGGCGAAGCCTTTGTCTATCCCAAATACCTGGGCCAATGCGACGCCCACGACTACCTCGAGGCCGAATACCGGGCCCGCCGCCATCGCTACGGCGTCTGGCGGGTGCCCGGAGGCATTGAGCGGCCGTGGGACTTTCGCCACAACCGCCAGCCGCCTCGGCCTCAGAAACTGCCTACGGGACTGATCTGACTACCGCCGATCAAACTGATGGAGCCGGCCTGCAGGGTGTTGAACAGCTGCTGGGCCTCGTCCCAACCGCTGATCGGTCCCAACTGGGCCAGGGCCGAATCCAGCAACTGGAAGTCGCCTTTGTCGCCCTGGAACCCCTGGCCATAGGAGCCCGCCACCGAGGCATCGGTGCCCCACTGGGCATTGCTCCATTGGCCGTAGGCCGACAGCAGACCGAGCCGATAGAGGTCCTGACCCGCCGTGCTTTGCAGGATGACGAGGGGCAGGTCGTCCTTGCTGACCCCATTGGCGCTCGCGCGGTTGGCGGCGGCCAGGTCGCCGGCGCTGGCACTGCGCCCGTAGAGGGTCTGGGTGGTGATGGCCACGATCTCGGCCACGGTCTTGCTGGCCAGATCGCCATTGAAATGGGTGTCCGAGAGCTGGCCGGTGATCGGATCGGCCAGAAACTGCTCCACCATGAAGGCGGCGCTGTCCCCCTGGCCCAGGGACGCCCCGGCCCAGAAGGCCCCGATGCCGGGGGTGGTGGTGCCGCCGCAATAGGTGGTGTAGACGAGGTTGGCCAGGTTGTTGCGGGCCTCCACCTGGGCCGGCGTGAAGGTAGACGTGAGCGTGGTGTTGGTGACACCGATCAGGTCGTCGCCATTGACCACCTTGAGCCCGTCGAGGTTGATCACTAGCTGCTGGGCCGTGTCAATCAGCTGGGGGGAAGTGGAATCACTGCCATTGGCGCCATTGCCCTGGGCCACCAGCAGGCGGTTATCGGCCAGCAGGGCGCCATTGGCGAGGGCGCCGCTGAAGACCGGCGTGGCCGCCTTGGTGCCAGGGGCCAGCTGGTCGATGGACTGCAGGTGCAGGGGGTAATTAGTGGCTTCGAGATTCACCACATGGTCCATGTCCAATGGGTGGCTGCCAGCGCTACCACCGTGGTGGGGCACCGGCGCGGCAGCGTTGGGTTCGGAGGTGGCGATGAAGTGACCCGCATCCAGCGCCAGGGTGAACAACTCACTGCCCTGGTCGGTCTGGGCGGTGACCAACAGGTTTTCGATGGCGATCTGGGCGTAGCTGTTGAAACCGTTGGTCAGCACCACTCCCTTGAGAGAACGCAGGGAATCATCCAGCAGCAGGGCATCGGCCAGCAGGGCCTTGCTGGGGTCGTACCCCCCCTCGAAACGGCCGGTTTGCAAGGCCAGCGACAGGGCTGCGCCATCGAGGATGGTGATGCGCAGACCGCCGTCGATGGCATAGGCCATGGCGTAGTCGGTGAAGTTATCGAGGTTGAAATCCCCCACCGTGAACCCGGTGAGATCGGCATTGAGGGGACTGATCGGGTTGTAGCTGGGGTGGGTGTGGCCGATCGGATCCCCCGGCAGGGGGGTGTGGTCGTGGTGGGAAATCAGCTCCCAGGGGTTGAGGGAAAAGGCCTGACTCCAATTGCGGCCGGCATCGCCGCTTTGCCAGCCCTTGATGCTGAAGTCATGCAGATTGACGGTGCCCGACGCCCGCACCACCCCGGCCTCCGGAGCAAAACCACCGGTAACAATGTCGCGGCTGCCGTCGCCGTTGAAATCCTCGGCGAAGGCCCAGGGGGCCAGGCTGACACCCGCATAGGGCACAAAAGTAGAGAGAATCTTGGTCCCCTCGCCATTGAGGAGCGGAGCGCCATCGATCACCCGCACGGCGCCGTCGCCCGCAGAGGTCACCAGCAGATCCTGGACGAAATCGGCGGTGACATCGCCCGCCTGGAAACGCTGCAACGTGGCATCACGGCGGGTGATGATGTCAACTTGATAGGCCGAATAATCCCGGGCCAAGCGCACATCAAAAGATTGGGCCACGTTGCCGTTCTTGCGCACCGCCTTGACCCCTTCCGCGGCCACCAGCCAGCTGGCGTTGGTGTTTTCAACCACCATCACCGCCTGCATCATGCCCGCATCTTCATGGGGAAGAATGTGGCAATGGAAGACATAGGTGCCCAGGAAATCCTGGAACACCATGCGCAGCTTCTGGGTGTTAGCGCCATAGGTGGCGAGATCACCGACGGATTCGGGGCGCATCGCCTCAGCAATGGTGCGCAATTCCCCCTGCAGAGGCGCCTGCTTGACGATGCCAATCTCGGCGCCGGAGATCGCCTTGGGGCTGAGATTATAGTATTCATAGCCCGATGAATTGATCATGGTGACGTCTTCAAAATTTCGCTTATTTTTGAGCTCGGTATCGCTATTTTCCACCTGAAAATCATTAATATGGACATGAAAAGGGTGGCCGATATATTGATTCGATTGATTGCCGGACTTGCGGCTGATGGCCGCCACACTCCAGTTCACCATCGTCCACTGTTCCACCGTGCCAATCTGGGCAATGGTGAGGTTGCCATTCGGGAACACGTGGTCATTGATCAGAAAAGGATTGTCATAGCCCAGCCAGGATGTTGGGGCCGTCAGAAAATTAGAGCCGGCAATTCCATTCAGCAAACCCTGAATGGGTAGGGGTCGATATTGCTTGTATTTGTAGCCCACAGCCTGAAATTCAGGCAAGGCTTCGATGCTGGCCAGCTCCTGCTGGGTGGCGGCGTCATAGTCCGCTGCGGGTCCCACCAGGGTGCCCCGGGACCAGTTGAACTCCCGATCGCGCACCGTGCGCCAGACATCACGCCCCTGGGAATCCTTGGCAAAGAGATTGACACTTTGCACCGCCTGGGGGTTGAAGTCCTCGAGCCGGGTACTCGGCGTCACCTCCTGCACCTGAATGCCCGCGTTCGCTGTGGCGATAACAGCGTCCTGCTGGGCCTTGCTGAGGGAAGCGACCGCTGCATTGACGGTCAACGTGGCCAGGGCCCCCGGACCCAGAAGACCGAGGTTATTGGGATCGCTGGGATTGGCGACCGTATTGGTGCTGCTGAGGTCGGGATAGGTGCCCATGTTGAGCACGTTGTAGACCACGGATTGGTTGCTGGGTTGGGCCGGCTGGTTAAAGCTATAGAACGAATCAATCTCGGTCGTTCCCTGGGGTAAATACACCAGAACATCGACGCGCTTGCCCGGTGCAAGGCTCACAAGATTGGCAGCCTGGCTATAGCTCAGACTGATGGTGTTATTGGGATTCGTGGTTCCAGGTACAGCGCTCTGGTTGCCCAGGGCTCCCTGGCTGGACCAGCGGATTTGGGGCAGTTGGTGGCCATCCTCGCCGTAGATGTATATGGGCAAGGCCTGGTTGTTATTATTAAAAGCAACATTGTAATACATATTGTTCGTCATATTACTGAAGCTGAACGATTGCCAACCGCCGGCGCCAGCATCCACACTCGGTTGAAATTCGCCGTTCACCGTTGTCATCACCATCTGGTTAACCGGCGCTCCACCATCAAAACCAGACAGCACCACCTGGCCATTGGCAAATCCCAACTGCAGGTTTTTCAACTCCACCAAATTGCGAGGTGTGTTACTGAAATAAGGGACTTTGGCCAAGGTATCACCCATTTCCATAAAGCCACATTGGCCGCCATACAACTGGCCATTCACCGAGGGGTGGTAGTGGGGATGATACCAATAACTGCCGGAAGATTGGGTGGCACCGATCTCCATGATGGTGGTCCAGGATTGGCCCGTGGTGTAGCGGGCGATTACGTTGTCACCAAAACCATTGGGATTGACATGCATGCCATGCAAATGGAAATTGGTGGTCGTGGCACCGCCGAGGCCAGTACTGGCGGTATTGCCATAGGTGGAAATCGGCACCAGGGTGCTCTGTTGTAATTCAGCCGTGTTGAGATCACCCAACTGAATATTATTGTTGAAATGGATCTGCAGCTCTTCACCGGGGCGGATCAGCAGCACCGGACCCGGCATGGTGGTGTCCTGACCCACCACCTGGTAGGTATAAAGAATTGCGGGGTACCACAGGGGGGGATTGGGATTCGCTACGGGGTTGCTTAAGGCGTCAAGATTGGCCCGCAGAGAAGCGAGATCAAAATCGGAATAGAGAATATTATTGCTTTTGGCGCTATTGTATTCGGCCCAGACGGCAGAAGGGTTGTAATTAGAAGCATTACTAATGGCGGCCAAAAGTGGATCTGTTTTTTGGCCCAACTGGCCGAAATAGGCATCGGTGCTGGCACCTTGATTGGCAAACAAACCCGTATAACCAATCACCTCAAGATCGGCGATGATATTGGCACGGGTCTTTTTAGTGTATTGGCCTATGATACCCTGCCAATAATTATAAAATAAACTGGATTGATAACTGGGACTGGTGCTATTATTATTAGTAATTTGTGGAATAAACCAGTTGGCCAGAAATTTGTCCATGCCCGCCACCTTGACCGGAGCCGTGGTGATATTCATGCTCACATCTAAGGTACCTAGCTTTTGATCGCCGATAAAAGTTTGGGTGGCCGCATCATAATGAATGCTGCTGGATGTCACCACGTTGGGCCGTCCATTCAGCCTGGGAAACAGGGACCCAATCACATAGGCGTAGTTGGGAGGCTGGGGTCGATTAACACCGATGGCCCCCATCGCTTGGGCGTTCGTGACCAAGCCTGTCGTGGCGAGGCCAGTCGTAGCGGTGCTAGTTGTGCCAAGCATGGGGGCCGGGACCGGCGCCGTGGCAAGAGGTTGAACACCAACAAGGCTTGGGGTCAGGCCATTGACGCTTGGAGTCAGGCCATTGACGCTTGGGGTCGGCCCATTGAGGTTCGTGGCCGCAGCCTGGGACCCGTAGCCATCGCGCGTTGCTGCCTTTGATTTTGCAATTGAACGCCAATCAAAACTGGGGCTGGCCCGGACAAAGGCAAAAGCCTGCTCCAAGATGTTGCGATTGCGTTGCGTTTGAGCCAAGGCGGCGGCCTTGGCTGCCGCCTGCTCAGGCGTCTCCCGTACGGGGGATTTCGGCAGAATTGGACTGCTTGGTGCCAGAACGGGCGTCGCAGAGGACGTCAGCGATTTGGAGACGGGCAAAACAGCGGCGGGAGCCATGGTCAGACCCGGCCCGGCTGTCCCCGGTTCTACTCAAATATTTTTGAGCAACTGAGGCAGAGAAGTAATAGCCAATAAGCCCAGCTTCTTTTCATTGCTGATAGGAGTTCCGCTGGCCATTGCGTTGTGAGCAAATGAATTTATTCATTGTATCCACGACCTGACCCTGGATCAAGACTCGCTATTAATTGACAGCAAATAAAATGCCTCCCAATCCGAAGGAATCCGGCAGTTCGCCTCAACTGGTCTTACCTTTCCCCTTGATTGGTCAAAAGTCTGTTGGCCACGGCCAGAAGCGCACCAACAGGGCCAACGACCAACCCAACACCAGAGGCCCAATCCCCCAGCGGTCGTAGGCGGTGAGGGACTGGCGCTGGCGCACCGTCACCGTCTGGACAGCGGGGATTCCCAGCGGCAGGGTCGCCCGAATCTGGCCCCTGTCATCCACCACCAGGCTGGGACCCGTATTGGCCACACTTACGAGCCAGCGGCCCGTCTCGATGGCCCGCAGTTGGGCCAGGGCGGTGAACTGGGCCTGGAGGGCCCGGGGATAGGGATCGAGATTGGCGCTGGCCAGTAACCAGCGCGCCCCATCGCTACTGGCCCGGGCCAGGGCCGTGCCATCGGCCAACTCGTAGCAGATCGCCACCGCGATGGCTCCCCCCGGGCGGGGCAACAGCCGGGAAGGGGGCCCGGCGTCCAGCCCACCCACCGCCGACAGGCCACTCCAACGCACCAGCCGCGCCAACGGCACCCATTCCCCCAGGGGCACCAGCCGGTGCTTATCGATGGCCCCACTGGCGTACCGGTCCCCCATGCCGTAGCGCAGCACGCTGCTGCGCAAGCTCTCCCCTTCCTGGCGGAAGCCACCCCCCAGCACCTCGGCCGTGGCGGGGCGCGGCAGGGGCTGGCCCAGGGGCAGGGCCCCCTCGGGCAACACCAGCACGGTCGGCTCGCCAGCGGCGCCAGCCACCCCTTCGGACCCGATCGCCCCCATGGCCCCCGGGCCGGCAGGGGTTTCGCTGGCCAGGGCGGGCGGGGCCGACAGGCTGGCAAGAGCCTGGTCCAGCTGGCTTAGCAGACGCCGCTGGGACCCCGACTCAAATTTATGGCGTGTGGGAATGGCGGGCTGCACCACCAACACCCTCTCGCTCGCCCCATCGCCGCTCCGATCGGGGGCCAGGGCCAGGGCCCATCCGGGCCCATGGGCCCCTAGCAACACCACCAACGGCAGCGCCAGGGCCCGGGGGCGACCCCGCAGGGCTCCCAGCTGGAACCCCCGCCACAGACTCCAGCCGATCAGCAGCTGCAGGGCCGCAATCGCCCCCGCACCGGCGAGCGCCGCCACCGCCGCCAGGGCCGGATCTCCCGGCAAGGCCGAGGCCCCCAATCCAATCCAAAACAGGGGGCCCCTGGCCAGCGCCACCTCCGCCAGCCCCCAGCCCAGGGCCGCCACCAGGGCGGTGGCAGGGCGACTGGGATCGAGGCGCCGTACCAGGGCCACCCAAGCGGCCACCAGCAAGCCGCCCAGCCCACCACAAAAGCCCCACACCACCAGACACAACGGCAGGCTCAGGGGGGCCGGCACGCCGATCCAATCCAGGGGATGCAACCAGAGCAGCCAGCGGTGGCTGACCAGGACGGCGGCGGTGCCCCAAAGGGCTGCTGCAGCAAGGGCCGTGCCGCGATGCGGAGAACCGGCCAGGGCCCAGAGCAGGGCCAGAGCCGGCCACAACAGCCAGGGCCAGCCCAGGGGCGGCAGGGCCACCCCAGCCAGGACTCCGCCGGCAATGGCGGCCAGAGCCCAGAAACGCCGGTGATTGCCCATGGCGCCGCAGCTTAAGCAGCCGC
>CAMCQR010000090.1 GCA_945877115.1 Synechococcus sp. UW140
GGTGGTTATGTCGACGACGACGGCCTACCCCGCCTCAACGTGCTTGATTTGCAACGCCTGATTCGCAGCCTGCCCAAGGTGGTGATTGCGCTAGTGGCCGGTTATGCCATGGGCGGCGGCCAGGTGCTCCACCTGCTGTGTGACCTCAGTCTGGCGGCCGACAATGCCGTCTTCGGCCAGACCGGGCCCCGGGTGGGAAGTTTTGACGGCGGCTTTGGAGCCGGTTACCTGGCCCGGGTGGTGGGCCAGCGCAAGGCCCGTGAAATCTGGTTTCTCTGCCGTCGCTATGGGGCCCAGGAGGCCCTGGCCATGGGGTTGGTGAACCAGGTGGTTCCGCTGGAGCGCCTGCAAGCCGAAGGGGTGGCCTGGGCCCGGGAGGTATTGCGCCACAGCCCGACGGCGATTCGTTGCCTCAAGGCGGCCTTCAATGCCGAAACCGATGGGCTGGCGGGCATCCAGGAGCTGGCCGGGCAAGCCACCCATCTCTTCTACCGAACGGCCGAGGGCCAGGAGGGTCGCAATGCGTTCCTGGAGAAACGCGATCCGGACTTTTCGGAGACCCCCTGGCTGCCATGAGGGCCGGGCGTCGTGGCAGCGGGCTCGGTGCGCCTCTCGTTAGCTTGAGAATGATTCGCCTTGGCTTTATTTTTCCGGGAACCGTGTTCCGTCCTTCGCTCCGCTGTCCAGGCCGGCACGTCGCCACCACCGCATCGACAGCCTTCCTGGCCCTTCTAGCCCTGGGGCCTGCCTTCGCCCAGTCGTCAGAGCTGGCCGGTGCCTCCACCTCAGGCCCGTCCGCCACGGCGAAGCCAGCAACTAAACGGCCCCAGCTGCCCCCACCCTTGGTGGCCCCTGGCGCTGCCGCCCTGCTGGGAGGCCCAGAACCCCTGCAAATCGGCGGATCCCAGGGGACGTTATCGGTTCTTGGTAGCGACCCGCAGGTCCCCTTGGGTGGCCCCTCTGCGCCACCAGCACAACCCGCGGCACCCCGGCCCGTCGGCACCCAAGCTCCTGGAGCTGCGCCTTTGGCCCATCCCACCGTCGTGCCCCCTGGGACCGTAAGCCTGGTACTCGATCGTCGCCGTCGTTTGCTGACCGTTCTTGAAAAGGGACTGCCGTTGCGGCGTTTCCCGGTGGCGGTGGGCATGCCCGGTTGGGAGACCCCTGTTGGTACCTTTCGGGTGTTGGACAAGACGATCAACCCGATTTGGGAGCATCCCGAGAAGGGCACCCACATAGCTTCCGGGCCGGCCAATCCCCTCGGTAGCCGCTGGATCGGTTTTTATCAGGATTGCCAAGGGCGGCGGGGCTGGGATGGTGAGCAGATGCTTGACGTCAAAGGCTGCGTTGTCGCTGGTTTCCACGGCACCCCACACCGCTGGACCGTTGGCCGGGCTGTGTCCCATGGCTGTGTGCGTCTCTATGACGAGGACGTGCGCGAACTGTTTGACTTGGTGAGCCTGGGAACGTCGTTGACCGTTCTGCCCTGAGGGTGATCGCCCGTACAGTGGCGCCCTTGTGAAGACCAGGCGATGCGCATTCTTTTTGCTGCTGCCGAATGCGCTCCCATGGTGAAGGCTGGGGGCATGGGAGATGTGGTGGGTTCCCTGCCCCCGGCCTTGGCTGCACTTGGCCATGACGTTCGCATCGTGCTGCCTGGCTACGGCAAGTTATGGGGACTTCTGGCCATTTCCAGCGAGCCGATTTGGCGTGGTCACACGATGGGCACCGATTTCGCCATCTTTGAAAGCCGTCACCCAACCCATGGGTTGCCCATCTACTTGGTGGGCCATCCGGCGTTTGACCCCGCAAGGATCTATGGCGGTGAAGATGAGGATTGGCGCTTCACCTTCTTCGCCAGCGCCACGGCCGAATTTGCCTGGAATGGGGGCTGGCATCCCCAGGTGCTGCATTGCCATGACTGGCACACGGGAATGATCCCGGTCTGGATGCATCAGGACCCGAACATAAGCACGGTTTTCACGATTCACAACCTCAGGTATCAGGGCCCCTGGCGTTGGAAACTCGATCGCATGACCTGGTGTCCCTGGTATATGCAGGGTGATACCACTATGGCCGCTGCCCTTCTGTATGCCGACCGAGTCAACGCCGTTTCACCCACCTATGCCCGTGAAATCTGTACAGAAGAATATGGGGAGGGTTTGGCCGGTCTGCTGAATTTTATTTCCGGTAAATTGCGGGGAATTCTCAATGGTATTGATACCGACGAATGGAATCCTGCTACCGATGAATGTCTGCCTGCCACCTTCAGCGTCGATGACTTGAGTGGCAGGGCCCTCAATAAGCAGACCCTGCAGCAGCGGATGGGTCTCACGGTGGATCCAGACACCTATCTGATGGCCATGGTCAGTAGGTTGGTGGATCAGAAGGGAGTGGATCTGCTGCTGCAGGTGGCCGATCGGGTGTTGTCCTACACCGATAGTCAATTCGTGGTGCTGGGCACCGGTGATCGGGGCTTGGAGTCGGGCTTGTGGCAGATGGCTTCGCGCCATCCTGGCCGGTTTGCTGTTTTTCTCACCTATGACGATGCCCTGTCCCGTCTCATCTACGGCGGTAGTGATGCTTTCTTGATGCCAAGTCGTTTTGAGCCCTGTGGCATCAGTCAGTTACTGGCGATGCGCTACGGATCGGTGCCGGTGGTGCGGCGGGTGGGCGGTTTGGTGGATACGGTGCCCCCGAATGTGCCATCCGAGGGCACCGGGACCGGGTATGGATTCGATCGTTACGAGCCGGTCGATTTCTATACTTCGATCGTGCGTTCCTGGGAAGCATTTCGCCATCGCTCCAGCTGGCAGGAATTACAACGACGGGGCATGAGCCAGGACTTCAGTTGGGCGCGTTCAGCCCGCGATTACGACACCATGTATCGCGAAGTGCATGGCATGAAGGAGCCGACGCCGGATGCCGATCAAGTCGGTCGTTTTTCCCAGGGGCAGGGGGCCGATCCCAGCCTTCAGGAGGCTGACCCCCTGGGCGCCCCATCACAGTCGACCCCGGCAGGACCGCCGATGACTCCCCCTGAACGGCGGCATCCGGGCGGTCATCCCTGATCCCCAGTCGGTCCCGAGCCATGCCGTCGCCAGAACGCTTCAAGCAGGAGCGCGGGTCGTCCCCGGACCTGCCGGCCCCTTGGCAGAACCCCTGGGGGCTCCTGGGGCGGGACCTCATGGCCGTATGGGCCTCCTTGGGATTGGGCCTCAGGGAGATTTGGCGGCGCAATGGCGAGGGGAACCTGTGGCGGCCAACCTTTTGGCCCCAGGTTGGGGGCCCGCTGTTTTGGCCCCTGGTGGCCGTGGCCCTGGTGGTGCTGCTCGTGCTTGGCGGTCGCCCACTCCTTGCTGGTCGGCACCTGCCTCCCATCCCGTCTTTGGCTGGAGGTGGCATCCCAGGACCCCAGGTGGAGGGGACCTCCGTCAGAGATGGATCCTCCAGGGCTTCCGATTCCGTTGCCCTACCTTCGCCGCCTGAACCTTTGGTACCGCCACTTGTGCTCCCCCAACCCATGGAGTTGGAGGCCCCGGCTGCCGTCCTTCCCGAGCGCATCCCTGGGGAGATAGAGCCTGGTGTCTCGGCGCCCCCCCCGGCGCCCCTGCCCCCCCCTGATCCGCTGCTGCAGGAACTGGCGTCGGATGATCCCGAAGGTTGGATTCGGGCCACCCGGGCGGAACCCGGCGCCTCCCGCCTGGATTTGCTGGTGATCGATCGCTTCGAGAGCCTGGCCGAGCCCCAGCGGCAGGCGTTGGCAGAGCAATGGCAGCGGCGGGCCGAGGGCCTGGGCTACGAGCATTTGCGACTTCTCGATGGCCAGGGTCGGCTGCTGGCACGGCGGGCTTTGGTCGGTTCGGGCATGATCCTGCTCGAAATCCCTGCAGCCCCCCCGGAGGCCTGATGGTCCTGTCTGTCTCCCAGCTGGATGCGCTGTGGGGTCCGCCCCTGGCCAGGGTCGAGGCCGGCCCCGCAATCGAGCGGGTTTGTACCGACAGCCGTGGCGATCTCGCTGGGGCGCTGTTCGTGCCCCTGGTGGGCGAGCGTTTTGATGGCCATAGTTTCCTGATGGCAGCCCTGGAGACGGCAGGGGCTGTTGTGGCCCAGCGCGGGCGGATCAGCGCAGCCATGGTGGCCAGGGCTGGCGAGTTGGGCAAGCCGCTCTGGGCCGTGGCGGACACCCAGCTGGCCTACCAACAGCTGGGCCAGCTCTGGCGTCGTCACCTGGCCGTTCCGGTGGTGGCCGTGACCGGATCGGCGGGGAAGACCACAACCCGTGAATTGATCCGGGCGCTGCTGGCCCCCCTGGGGCCCGTGGTGGCGAGCAGCGGCAACGAAAACAACGACGTCGGTGTGCCCTTGACCCTGCTCAAGGGGGACAGCACCACGGCGGCCTACGTGGTGGAGATGGGGATGCGGGGGCTGGGCGAGATCGAGCGCTTAAGCCTCTGCGCCGAGCCCGATGTGGCCGTGATCACCAACATCGGTACGGCCCATATCGGCCGACTCGGCAGCCGGGAGGCCATTGCCCAGGCCAAGACGGAAATCACGGCGGCCCTGGCGCCCCAGGGACTGGTGGTGATCCCGGCGGGGGATCCCCTGCTGGAAGCGGCCCTGGCCCGGGGCTGGCAGGGGCGGGTTCGGCGGGTGGCCCTGGCCGATGAGGCCCCAGGTTTCGATGCCGCCCTGCCGCCGGCCGACCTGGTGGGGACCCTGGAGGGCAAGCAGTTGCGGCTCGATCAGGGTCCGTTGCTGCCCTTGCCCCTAGAAGGGCGCCACAATGCTCGCAACTTCCTCCTGGCCCTGGCGGTGGCCCAGGAGTTGGGCGTGCCAGTGGCAGAGCCTGGGGCAGCACCCTGGGCCGTGGACGTGCCGGGCGGACGCAGCCGCAGGTTGCAGCTGGCAGGAATCGAGGTGCTGGATGAGACCTACAACGCCTCTCCAGAGGCGATGCTGGCGGCGTTGGAGCTCCTGGCCCAGCAGCCCCTGGCCCCCGGCGCGCGGCGTTACGCCGTTCTCGGCACGATGCTCGAGTTGGGGGAGCACAGCCTGGCATTGCACCGCCAGGTGGCCGAACGGGCCAGGCAGTTGCAGGTGGATGGTCTGGTGATCGTGGATGGCGGTCCCGAGGGTGAAGTGATGCAGGCCGCCGCCGAGGGCCTGCCGCGGCTGGCCAGGGTGGCCGAGCCGGAGGCTGCGGCAGCCCCCCTGGGGGCCTGGCTCTGCCTCGGGGATCTGGTGTTGCTCAAGGCCAGCCGTGGGGTCGCCCTGGAACGCTTGCTGCCGCTCCTCTCCTGCAGCGGTGGTCCGCCATGAGCCGGGAGTCCTGTTCAACGTGGTTGTCTTCGACCGGCCAACCCACCGAGGCTGAACACCATCGCCATCCCCAGGTACCCCAGGGCCCAGGAGGATCCGTGCCCCCAGCCCGGATCCAGGGCGGTGTCGCCTGTGGTGAAGCGCCAGGCATGCAGCAGCCCGACCCAGGAGCCAGCCGCGGCCACCAGGGCGCAGAGGGCCGCGGCCAGGAAGCGCTGCTCGATCACATAAACCAGCATCGCCGCCAGCAGCATGGCGGCCACGATCTGGCCTTGCTCTAAGGCGAAGGCCCCCGCTGCCCAAACATCGGCCGCCCGTAGCGGTTCGAGCAGGGCCGGGCCAAAGGGTTGGCCGGCTCCCCCGGCTCCCCCGGCCCGCAAACCCGCCTTCAGCAGCATCGAACCCCAACTGGCCAGGCCGGGCAGCAGGCCCAGCACCACCGCCGGTGCATGGTGGCTGGGGGTGGCCTGGAAGGCCTGGGCGGTCATCACCAGGCCGATGTAAAGCACGATTGCCATGCCCGCCTCGATCGGCACCACTTGGCCCACCAGACCCATCAGCCCCAGCAGGCAGATCAGTCCCATCACCACCCCATTGAGCCAGGCATAGCCCAGGCGTGCCCCCATCGCCTTCCAGCCGGGATGGCCGATATAGAGCGTGGTCGGGAAGCAGGACCCCAGGCTGGCCACGGCGATCGTCGCCAGGCCATTGATCAGGAGCGAACTGCGCACGGGATAGCGGTCGCCGGCCGCATCGGCGCTCTCCAGGTTTTGCAGCGAGCCGAGCACCGTAAAAAGACCCATGGGTACCGTGACCCCAATCCAGGGCAGCAGCTGGTTGCGAGCCGCCCATAGGTCGCCCAGCCGGAGCTGGGGCAGGTGCAAGCCAACGGCCGCCTGGTTGGCCTGCCAGGTGGGGGCGTCAATCTGGATGAGGCCGGTGGCGCCAGCCAGGGCCACCCCCACCAGCACGGCCAGCAAGCCCCCTGGCAGGGGCAGTTGCACGTCGCCGTAATAGGACAGCAGTACCACCGCCAGCACCGCCAGTCCCACGATCGGCACCGCATAGGTGCGCAACAAGAAGCCGAGGCTGATGTAGCCCAGGGCGATGCCCGCCAGGGTGGAGAGCAGGGCGGCGCGCGGCAGCCAACGGCGCAGGGGGGCCACCACAAACGATCCCGCCGCCTCAATCAAGCCCGAAGCCAGGCAGGCCATCAGGCCGGCCTGCCAGGAGAGGCGCACCGCCTCGGCTGGCGTAAGCCCCTGGCCCAGGGCCGCCAGCTTGACGGGCAGCATCACCAGAAACACGAAGGCAAACAGGCTCACCGTGTTGATGCCGAAGGGCAGGGCCGTTCGGTCGCTGCGGCCCTCCTGGAGGGCCAGGCGCCGGGCCTGGAGGGCGTAGGCCAGGTTGCCGGCCACCAAGGACACCCCCGTTGCCGGCAGGATGACACCAAAGATCAAGCTGTCTGGATAGCCCAGGACGGCGCGACACAACGAGACGATCAGCAGCAGCTGGATCAGGTTGTCAAGTCCCAGCCCCAGGAAGCCATCCAGGTCGCCCCGCACCCACCAGCGGGAGCCGGCGTCGAGGGGGTGGGGGGAAACGGCCATGACCTGGCTTACTGGCAACTTGGCGGCCAAAGTAAGCGCAGCGTGGTCTTTTCAGTGGCCGCTGCGTCCATAGAGCTGCAGCACCACCACGCCGGCCGCGATCAAGCCAATGCCCATCAAGGCGCCAGCGGTGAGCCGTTGGCCGTAGATCAGCCAGCCCACCAGGCTGATGCCCACCAACCCCACACCGGACCAGACCGCATAGACGAGGGCGAGGGGTAGGCGTTGGAGGCTGATCGACATCAGATAGAAAGCGCTGGCGTAGCCCAGCACCACCACCAGGCTGGGGAGGGGGCGCGTGAAGCCTTGGCTAGCCTTCAAACTGGAGGTGGCTAACACCTCAGCGGCGATCGCGAGCAGCAAAGCGACGTTGGCGTTCATGAGGCGTTCATGCGGAAGCCAGCCGATCCGGAAGCAGCACGCCATTGAGGTGGTCGCATTCGTGTTGAACGATCCGCGCTTCAAACCCCTCCACCTCCCTGTCGATCCTTTGGCCGCCGGCTGTGATGGCGCTCAGGTGCAACCTGGAGGCTCGCAGCACTGGTACCCGCATGCCCGGCACACTCAGGCAGCCTTCCCATCCCTCGGCTGTCTCGGTTCCCACCGGGGTCCATTCCGGGTTGATCAGCACGGTTTCGGGGATGGGGGGGGCGTCTGGATAACGGGGGTTATGGGTGATGCCGAAGATCACCACCCTTAGGGGGACAGCGATCTGGGGGGCCGCCAGACCGGCCCCATCACGGGCCGCCATCGTGTGCCGAAGGTCGTCGATCAGGCAAGCGAGTCGGGCCGTTCCCAGGAGTTCGGACGCCACAGCTGCGCTGGGCTGGCGCAAGCGGGGATCGCCGAGCTGCAGGACGGGGCGAATGGCCATGCCAATAGGTTAGGGGAGTCATTGGTTGATTTCCCCAAGGGCGGTTTCACGCCTGGGCTCGCGCTGGACTGGCGATAGTGTTCGGGGGCCCGTGGCTTTTCCATGACCCTCCCCCTTGCTTTTCTTGATGGCGGCTTTGACATGGCCACCCTCCAGGATGTGCTTGGGCGCTGGGGCTACCTGGTGATTTTCGGGGCCATGTTGCTGGAAAACGCCGGCGTGCCCTTGCCCGGGGAAACGGTCACCCTGATGGGCGGTTATGCGGCTGGCAGTGGCCAGTTGAATGTTTTGGGGGTGATGGGAGCGGCCATTGGTGGGGCGGTGTTGGGCGACAACATTGGTTATTGGGTGGGAAGGCGCCTGGGCTGGGATTTGATCTTGAAGGTGGGCCGCTGGCTCGGACAATCGCCGGCCCAGTTGGAGAAACTGCGGGATAAGTTCCTGCTCCATGCCGGCAAATCCGTCCTCCTGGGTCGCTTTGTGGCCGTGCTGCGGGTGGTGGCGGGCCCAATGGCTGGGGCCGTAGGCATGCCCTATCCCAAGTTTTTCCTATGCAACGTTTTAGGGGCCACCCTCTGGGGCATCACCATGGTGAGCCTGGCCTGGCTTGGGGGCCGCTGGATTCCCGTCGAACGGATGGTGAAGGGGGTCGTCGAATTTGGCCTGGGCGCCCTGGTTTTGGTGACCCTGATCGTGCTGCTGCCCCGCCTTCTGAGTCGCTTCGAACAACGGGAGCTCGACGGCGACCCGCCGCCGCCTGAGCTTTGAAAGCGACCCAGGGCCGATAAGCGACGGGGGATGATGCGCTCGTCGTTTTCGGCCTGAACTGATGTCCAAGCGCTACTGGCGCTACCTCATTTTACCCCTTAGCTGTTGTGCCGCAGGTCTGGTGATGGTGATGGGCTGGTTGGGTCCCAGCGCCGCCTGGGTCACCCTGGTGTTGCTGGTGCTGGAGATCTCCCTTTCCTTTGATAACGCAGTGGTCAATGCCCGTGTTCTGGAAAAGTTGAACCCGGCCCAGCAGCGCTTCTTCCTTACCTGGGGGCTGATTATTCCCGTTTTTGGGGTGCGGTTGCTCGGTCCCCTGCTGATGGTGGCTCTGGCTGGCGGCGTTGGCCTTGGCCAGGCCTTTGATGCCGCAGTTCACCATCCAGACCACTACCGCGAACTGCTGGAACTGGCCGAGCCGCGCATCTTGGCCTTCGGCGGCATGTTTTTGCTGATGGTCTTTTTGCGCTACTTCGTAGATGAGGCCAAGACCCTGCATTGGCTTGGCCCCCTCGAGCGTCGCCTCAGCGCCGCCGGCCGCATTGAGGCCCTTGAAATTGCCCTCGCCCTAGTTGTGCTGCTCCTGCTGGTGGCGAGCCTGCCGGGGACCCTGCGGGGTGACGTCATGATCGCCGGTGTCATTGGCCTGGTGCTGCAGCTGCTCAGCACTTCCCTGGCCGAGGCCTTCGGCGATGAAGAGCAGGCCGGTGCCCGTCTGGCGGCCGGGGGTGGATTGATGAGCTTGATTTATCTCGAGCTTCTTGATGCTTCCTTCAGCCTTGATGGCACTATCGGTGCCTTCGCGATCACCAGCAACCTCGCCCTGATCATGGTGGGACTGGGTCTCGGTGCCCTTTTCATCCGTTCCCTCACCTTGATGCTGAGCCGGGAAAGGGCCCTCGACGAATTGGTGTATCTGGAGCACGGTGCCCACTACGCCATCGGTGCCCTGGGTTTGTTGATGCTGGCCGGCATCTGGCTGGCCCATCAAGGGGTGGACCTGCCAGAGTGGGTCACGGGCTTCATTGGAGTGGTGCTGTTGGCCTTGTCCCTGGCCGATTCCCTGCGCCAACGGCGGCACAGGGGCC
>CAMCQR010000091.1 GCA_945877115.1 Synechococcus sp. UW140
GTGAAGAAGGCCAGCTTCCCCATCACGCGCCGCGTCATCACCCGGCCGGCCACGGCAACGGCTTCGGCGCGCTCTTCCCCATTGGGCAGGTCGGCGTGGGCTTGCTGCAGTTCAGCGGTGCGATGGCTGGGGCTGAAGCTCAGTGCGTAGGGGGCCCGGCCGAGGGATTCCAGGCTGCGGGCTTTCTCCAGACGGGTCTCGCGCAGATCCGACAAGGCAGCTCAGGGAGTGATGAAGGTTAGGCCCATCCTGCAGGACGGCCGGGTCGCGCGTAGGTGGGCAAGGTGCCCTTTGACGAAGCGATCGCACAATGGGAAAGTGGCTTAGAGCCACAAAGAGCAAGCCATTGAAGACGTCCCTCTCTGACGGTGACCGGATCGACGTCTGCCATGTCCCTTTCTCCTTCCGCGGTCGTTCTGGTGAGCTCCAGCTCGAGCGCTGCGGAGGCCGTGATCAAGTGGTGCGTCAAATCGAATCCACGGGTTGGCACAGCTATGAAGCCCCTCTCCCGATCGCTCTTTGCGAACTGGTTGCCCGGCAGCCCAGTGCCTTCATTGATGTGGGTGCCAATTCAGGCTTCTACAGCCTGATCGCGGCCCTATGTGGCTGCCGTGAGATCCGAGCCTTCGAACCGGTGCCTTTTATCTCGGACCTCTTGGAGCGCAACATTCAACATACCCTCGGGCTGGGATTGCAACCGATCCGCGTATTCCACGAAGCCCTCTCCGATCACAACGGTTCGGCAGAGCTTTATATGCCAGACCAGGGACACGGACTCATCGAAACATCGGCATCCCTGAATCGAGGGTTTCGCAAGGAGCACTCTGATCAGTTTCGTGTCAAGGTCTCCAGCCTGGACCAACATTTCAAGAACAATCCATTGCAGAAGAACCTGGCACTCGTCCTCAAGATTGACGTGGAAAGCTGTGAGGAGCAGGTACTGCGAGGAGCAGGTACTGCGAGGAGCAGAGGCAACAATTACCGAACGTAGGCCGTCAATTCTAGTGGAGATCCTGCCAGGGGCTTCCCTCGATTTCTACAGAGATTTTCTCGAAAGACACGACTACGTACACTACCCACTTCTTCACTACATCAACCGGCTGGTTGCAACGGCAACGATTGATCCAAGCGTGCACATGCGGGACCACCTGCTCATTCCTAAGGAACGGATACCACCGGCTCTTGTAGATGCCGCTTGGGCCCGCAGGTATGGCCAGCTGATAGGGCTGGGGAAGCGGCTCACCCGCCGATAAACCCTTTGATTAGCGGGGGCTATAGCCAGTGGAAGAAATCACGGATGTTCACACCACAGCTGCCAGGCTGCCTTCGCCCATCCGCTGGGAGGCATAACCGGTGCCGCGCACGGTGAGGATCAACTCGGGGTTGCGAGGATCGGGCTCGAGCTTGCCGCGCAGGCGGGCAACGTAGACATCAACGACCCGCAGATCGGCCGCACGCCGCGGCGGGTAACCCCAGAGTTGCTCCAGGATCTCGGCCCGGGGCACAACGCGCCCAGGTTCACGGAAAAGCAGTTCCAGCAGACTGAACTCCGTGTAAGTGAGCGCAATCCGCTGGCCATCGCGGGTCACCTGGCGGCGATTGGTATCCACCACCAGATCCCCCAAGCGCATGACACCGGAGCCAGTGGTTGGCTCCCTGGGCTCGCTGGCGGCCGAACCCTGGCCCACTCGCCTGAGGATGGTGGCAATACGGGCCTCCAGTTCTTTGGGGCTGAAGGGTTTAGGTAAATAATCGTCGGCACCGAGGTCGAGACCGGCGACCCGCTCCGAGATCGAGTCCAGGGCGGAGAGGAAGATGATTGGCACACAGGACTCGGCCCGCAACCTGCGACAGACAGCAAAGCCGTCCAGCTTGGGAAGCATGACGTCAAGAACCACCAGATCGGGCTGCTCCCGGTGGAAGACCGCCAGAGCCTCGTCGCCGTCCTCGGCGCAAACCACCCGGTAGCCAGCCAGCTGCAAACGCATCGTCAGGACACGACGTACAGCTGGTTCATCGTCAACCACCAACAGGGTGGGAGCCACCGGCCGCTCCGGGAGGGGCAACGGGGAATCTTCGTCGCAAGACCCTTCCGACATCCGTGACTGCTGGGAAAAATCCTCCACGGCCATGGGCGACACACCGGAAACGTCCGGATGAAGAATCGTTACCCTAACGTCTGACGCTCCCCTTGGTCATCCCCCGGATCCACTGGCGCAGACGGGATTCAGGCCCTCGCAGATTTTGTTCCTAAACAGGTGGAAGTGCCTTTTTCTGTTAACGGGATCCCAAGCCTCTGGCCCCGGGGGCTTGGGGCCAGCGCGCCGCGGCGTATTGGTTCCATTCCGCTGCCGCTGCCGCCAGGGCTTCATCGCTCGACACCTGGCCCAACATCGCCCGTTGCAGTTGGGTGTAGACAATCGCCTGCAGACGCTTGATCCCCGGGGTTGGGGGCACCAAAACCTCGCCCTGTTCCAGGGTTGTGGTGGCCAGCAGGCGGGCCCGATGCACCAGCGCCTCGCGGCTGCCATGGGGGTGCTCGACGGCCAGTCGCTGCTGAAGACGCCGCAGCGCCAGCCTGGACGAGGGCAGCACCCTGGCCTCTTCGGCGAAGGCCAGCTGATGCTCGGCATCGGTGAGAAACAGGGCGAAGTCGAGGGCTTCAGGGGCCATCGGACTCCGGCGGGGAACGCCAAGGGTCATCATCGCCACATTGGCCCGTCCGTCAGGCCCGACCAGCGCTGGGTACGGCGCCGTGACGTTGGCAATACCAGGGGCATTGGTCTGCAGGTTGCTGAGAAAATCGGGACCACTGGCCACCTGGGCCAGGTCACCGGACTGATAAAGCTCGATGGCGCGACGGTAACCCTGGCTCAATACCTCCCTCGGCAACAGGCCCCGGCGATAGAGATCGGTCCAAAAGGCGAAGGCGCGGCGACCGGCCGGGGTGACAAAGGCGGCGCGATGCCGATCATCCAGAAGTTGCACACCCATCTGCACCATGGACTCCATCAATTCGGCGGAGTCATCGGGCACCACGGTGACAAACAGGGCGTAACGGCCGGTGCGACGGCGCACGGCCTCCGCATAGGCGGGCACCTCCTCCCAGCGTCGCGGTGGGGCCACCAGACCCGCCTGACGCAGCAAGGTGCTGTTGGCGAACGTGAGCCGCACGGTGAGATACCAGGGCACGGCGATCTGGTCCCCGTCCTGGCGGGCCGCCGCCCAGATCCTGGGCAGGTAGGCGTCGGCGGCGCCAGGGGGAAGGAGGGGCCCCAGGTCTCGCAACCCCCCTTTGCTGGCCAGATTGGCGCCGAATAATGGATTGAGATTCACCAGATCGGGTGCTGTGCGGGCGAAGACGGCCGCCAGCAGCTTGCGTTCCACCGAGCTCCAGGGCACGTCGGTCCAGCGAACCCTGATCAACGGATGGGAGCCTTCCCACTCCCTGATGGTCTGGCGCAGAAAGCCATTGAAGCGGGGCGCTAAATCCAAGGTCCAGACACTGATCTGGCGCCTCGCCGTACCCCCCGCGACCGGGGCCGGATCTAACGGCACAGTGGCGCAGGAGGCCAGTAACGCCACCAACACAAGGGTGATCCCAGCCAAGCCCGCCCTCCGCCACCACCCCAACCACCCAGGGCTACGCAGCTCAGCCACGCCAACTGGCCGCCTGCAGACGGCGCAACAACAGCAGCAGCAATGAGCACAAGACTGGCGCCAACACAGCGGCCAGCAGGAGCTGGCTGAGCAGAACCTGGAGCCCTGCCGCGGCCAGGTCAGACCCATGCCATCCAGGCAGGGCCAGACGGGCCGCAGTTGCCTCCTCCAGCCCCCTCAAGCCAGACCAGCTGCGCCAGGCCCACTGCGCCATCAGACTGAGGTCGAGACCAAGGGTGCCGAGCATCGCCAGCAGAGCGAGGTTCAAACTACGTTCAATCGGCGGACCCAGGTGTCCGATCCTTCCCCACCACCAGCCCAGAAGCAGCAGGGCCGGAATCGCGCTGACGGGTCCCGGATGCAACGAATCGAGCAGCAGACCCAGGCAGACCCCGGCCACGATTCCGGAGCGCTGGCCATCGACGAGAGCCCAGGGTAGGAGCCATAGAGGGGCCCAAGCCGGTGGTACACCAGCAATTCTCAACCAGGCCGGGGACGCCAGGGTGAGCAGGGGCACCACCAGCATCGAGAGCATCAGCCAGGGGTGGCGCGTCGCGAGGGTCATCGGGGCACAAGAATCTGGACCCAATCGACAGCATCCACCGGGGCGATCAGCTGCACCACGGCCTCGGGTGCCGGATCAGCGCGTTCATCAATCGACTGCACCACACCCACCGGCAGGTTGGGGGGCACCAGGGTGCTCGCCGGTGAAGTGAAAACCACATCCCCTGGTTGCACCTGGGGATCCTTCTCCAGGAAACGCACCACCGGACGGCTGGTGCCCAGGCCGCTAAGCAGGGCATGGTGACGGTTGCGTGCCACCCAGACCCCGACCCGGCTGGTGGGGTCAGTGAGCAGGGTCACGGTGGCCGTTGTTGGGGTGACTGAACTGACCAGTCCGATCAATCCCCCTGGGGCAAGCACCGCCTGTCCCACCTTCACACCCTCAAGGGAGCCCTTGCCCAGCAGCAATTGCTGCCACCAGCCCCCTGGCACCCTCGAGATGACCGGGGCGGAAAGGCGGGTGGGGTTAACGGTCTGCAGTTGCAGCAGACCTCGCAGTCGTTGGTTTTCGGTTTCGAGCTGGGCCAGCTTCACCTGGTCTTCCATGCGCCTTGCCGACCGTAACCATTCCGCCTGGGCGGTACCAGGCCAGAAGGGCCGGCTCAGCTGGGCGTAAGCATCAAGGATGACGGCCCCCTTGGAAAGACGGACCAACGCCAGTAGACCCAACCCGATCAGCAGGGGCCAGACCTGGAAGAGGGAACGGACGGCTCCAGGGCGCAGCCAGGGGGAAGCCGGCATGAAGTTCAGCCAGAAGGACGGGCGAAGTCAGGGGTGTCAAGCACCCGCTCCAATCGCTTGTAATCCTCCAGAACCATGCCGCAGCCATTGACCACGCAGAGCAACGGCTCCTCGGCCACATGGGTAAGGATGCCGGTCTCGTGGCTGATCAGGTCGCAGATGCCGCGGACCAAGGCGCCACCGCCGGCCAACATGATCCCCCGATCAACGATGTCGGCGGCGAGTTCGGGGGGGGTGCGCTCCAGGGTGCGCTTGACGGCCTCCACGATCACATTGAGCGGTTCGGCCATCGCCTCGCGAATGTCCCCGGCACGCACATTGATAGTGCGGGGCAGGCCCGACAACAGATGGAGGCCGCGCACGTCCATGGAGGTTTCGTCATGGGCGTCGTCGGGGAAGGCCGAACCGATGCGAATTTTGATGTCCTCAGCGGTGCGCTCTCCAACCACAAGGTTATGAACCTTCTTGAGGTAGACGCCAATCGCCTCGCTCAGCTCGTCGCCGGCCACCCGCACCGATTCACTCAGAACAGTGCCTCCCAGGCTGAGCACGGCCACTTCGGTGGTGCCGCCACCAATGTCAACCATCATGGTGCCGACGGGCTCGGTCACCGGCAAGCCGGCACCGATGGCGGCGGCCACGGGCTCGTCGATGAGGTGAACCTGACGGGCACCGGCCAAACCGGCCTCCCGCACGGCCCGCCGTTCCACACCGGTGACGCCGCTGGGGATGCCAATCACAAGCCTTTGAGACCTCGTCACCCGACCCTCATTGCCCTTCTGAATAAAGGTCTTGATCATCTGCTCGGCGGCATCGAAGTCAGCGATGACCCCATCCCGCAGCGGCCTAACGGCCCGGATATTGCCTGGTGTGCGCCCCAGCATCAACTTGGCCTCATCACCCACCGCCAAAGGCACATTGCGCTCCAGATCAATGGCCACCACTGAGGGTTCCTGCAGCACGATGCCCTTGCCGGACACGTACATCAGGGTGTTGGCGGTCCCAAGGTCAATGCCGATGTCGCGGGAAAACTGGAAGCGACGAAAGAACACAAGGTTCGGACTAGCAGAAGAAGGATCATAGGCGCCGGGCCTGACGACCCCCTGGCGGCAAGGCCGTAACCGCCTGGCTGCCAGTTACGGGGTCCCGAACGATCGAGACTGGGACGGTGGGTGGCACTCATGGATCGGAACCCTGGCCGGGTCAACACCGACCGGGGTGCCGCATCATTAATCCACTTATCCCAGGAGCGATGCCATGGGCGTCAATTCCATCACCCTCGTCGGCCGGGCCGGCCGCGACCCCGAGGTGCGTTACTTCGAGTCCGGCAGCATGGTCGCCAACCTCACCCTGGCGGTGAACCGCCGCAGCCGGGACGACGAGCCCGACTGGTTCAACCTCGAGATCTGGGGCAAACAGGCCCAGGTTGCAGCCGACTATGTCCGCAAAGGCTCATTGCTGGGCATTATCGGTTCCTTCAAGCTCGACCGCTGGACCGACCGCAGCAGCGGCGAAGAGCGCAGCAAACCCGTGATCCGTGTCGATCGACTGGAGCTGCTGGGCAGCAAGCGCGATGGCGACGGCGGAGGGTTTGCAGGGGGCGGAAACTTCGGTGGCGGCGAACCCAGCGAGGAAGAAGTGCCGTTCTGAAGCCCTGGCTCCCAGGCAAACGCGGCGTGATCGCCTGTTTGTTTGGGAGCTGCCCCGACCGGGCGTGGATGGTCCATCAAGCCGAGCAACCCTTCTGATCGCGCCTAGAGATGGGCAGTCCAAGCGACCTCAACAATGCAAGAGCTATGGCCGTATTGAAAATTTCTCAATCGACTTGCCGAACGTCAACGCCCGCTTTCAATTACAGCTAGCAGCGGTGTAACCAACCCCTGTACCTTCAGCTATCCAGAGGTATGGCGGTGAGGAAAACTGATCCGATTGCTTTGTAAGCCAGCCAGCGGGGAAACCAGTGGGCCTTAGTGGGAGTCGCGTCCCCGCTTCCACACCCGCAGACCCAGCCAAACCACCACCCCAAAGATCAACAACGCCAGCAGCTTGTTGACGATGCCCTCAAAGGGCTTGATGAAGCCCAGCACTTGGGTCCAGTTGCTGCCCAAGGCCCAGCCGGCCGATGTCAGGGCCAGGTTCCACACCAGACTGCCGGCAGTGGTCCAGAACAGAAATGGCCCGAAAGGCATCAGTTCGATGCCGGCCGGCACCGAAATCAGGGTGCGGATGGCGGGAAGCAGCCGACCCCAGAACACCACAGCGGCCCCATGGCGGCTAAACCAGTGGCGCGAATCATCCAGCTCCTTCACCGAAATGCCAACCCAGCGGCCGTTGCGCTCGACCCACTGCTTAAGGCGCTCCTCGTTGACTAGGCGGCCAATGCCATACCAGGGCAAGGCCCCCACCACGGTGCCCAAGAGGCCGGCCAGCACCGCCAGGGCAAAATTCAACTTGCCCTGGCCCACGTAGAAGCCGGCTAGGGGCATGATCAACTCCGAGGGAATCGGCGGAATCACGTTTTCCAGCACCATGGCTGCGAAGATCCCCAGGTAGCCCCATTGGGTGACCCACTGCTCCACGACGGCATTGAGGGAGTGCAGCATTGGGTCGGGTCGGGCAATGGTGTGGGGTTTCTGGCCGCCGAACGGCCTTGCTCGACAAGTGTGAAGGGGCCTGGCCCATCCGCATAGGGATCGGGGGCACAAAAAATCCCGGCCGACTGGACGGCCGGGTCGATATGCGGACACCTAAGCAGGCAATCTGGAAACCATGCTCTATCTTCAAGCCTATCCACCATGCAAATCCTTTCCCACGAGGATTCACTGACGTGAAACATCGTTTATTCCATGAGCCCAATTTGGGTCCCCACAGCCTGAGCAAACCATAAGCATTCAAGCATCCATGCCTCCTTTTGTATCCATAGTCATATGTTCGCGAAATAGGCTGCATTCTCTAAAAAAGTATGCATTGCCATCAATTGCCAAGCTTGATTATCCCTCTTTTGAAGTGGTAATTGTCGACGACGAATCGAGCGATGGCACCGATGAATTCATACACCACTATTGCAAACAGCATCTCAACGTAAGGTCTATCAGAAATGAGCAGGCCAAAGGTCTATGCAACGCGAGAAATGTGGGTGTTGCCAACAGCACGGGCGAGATCATTGCCTTTATTGACGATGATTGCGCAGTCTTCCCCAATTGGCTGCATGAACTTGTCAACGCTTACACCGATGAAAATATAGCCGTCGTGGGAGGAGTGAGCTTCAAAAGGGAGGGGCCAGAAATTTACATGGATAACAAGCGCGTTTGGGGATGCAACATGTCATTTCGCGCCTCTATATTTAACCAATTCCGCTTTGATACGGGCCTGAAGTATTCCCACTATGCCGATGAGACAGACTTGATTGGCAGAATTCTGGCCCATGGTTACCGAAGGGTGATTGCAGACAAGGCCCTAGTGAATCACTACGTCGAGGATGCGGCCTATCGAAAGCAGGTTCCTTTAAGCGCCTATCTCAATTATCACTATCTCAACGCCAAAAAGGGAAATTTATTAGGTTACTACAAGTACGTACTAACCCATTCATTAAAGCATGTGGCCATCGTCGAATACGGAATCAACTTTAAGGGCCTGAAAAGATCATTAATCGCCACATGGGGCGAAGCAATCAGGAAAGCACTGTACTACCTATATGTTTTTTTACTGGAAATTCCGATTGCAGCAAAAATAAAGCATGGCAAAGAGGAAAAATTATTTTCCAGCCATGGCAGACGTACTTAGGTCGGCATGCAAATTGATCGCCAGCAATATACTTACCTTGCTCTCCTATAAAAAACCCCTCCCAAAGTTGGGAGGGGTTGAAGATTAAAGGATTGCGGTCGCTGAATCCTCAGTAGCGGTAATGCTCCAGCTTGTATGGTCCTTCCACAGGAACATTGATGTAGGCGGCCTGCTGGGGGCTCAGTTCGGTGAGCTTGGCACCTATTTTGTCGAGATGGAGGCGGGCCACCATTTCGTCAAGGTGCTTGGGCAGCACATACACCTCTTTTCCGTACTGGGAGCCCTTGGTGAAGAGCTCGATCTGGGCCAGCACCTGGTTCGTGAAGGAGTTGCTCATCACGAAGCTGGGGTGGCCGGTGCCACAGCCCAGGTTCACCAGCCGGCCTTCGGCCAGCAGCAGCAGGCGATTGCCACTGGGCAGGAGCACGTGATCCACCTGGGGTTTGATGTTGTCCCAGGCGTACTGCTTCAGGGAAACCACGTCGATTTCGTTGTCGAAGTGGCCAATGTTGCAAACGATGGCCTGATCCTTCATTTGGATCAGGTGCTCATGGCGGATCACCTGGAAGTTGCCGGTGGCGGTCACAAAGATGTCAACATCCTTGACCACATCCTCAAGGCGTACAACGCGGTAGCCCTCCATGGCCGCCTGCAGGGCACAGATCGGATCGATCTCGGCAATCATGACGGTGGCCCCAAGACCACGCAGAGACTGGGCCGAACCCTTGCCGACATCGCCGTAGCCGAGAACCAGGGCCACCTTGCCGGCC
>CAMCQR010000092.1 GCA_945877115.1 Synechococcus sp. UW140
ATTATCCGCTGGTGCTGGAGTTCAGATTGCATTAAGTCTCGTTAGTTCATTTCACGGCTGAAGGGGGCTCGAGGATGCTCCGACCTCACTCTGAGCAGTAAAAAACGTTCGTTTTTGAACGTCCTGGAGATTGTTGCCCAGGGAGGTCATTCAATTTCCCCTGAGGTGATCCGTAGGCGCTTCCTCAGCGGCCTTGGGTACTTCACCACCCATTACCATCCCAGCGTGGATGCCTGGCAGTTGAGTGATAATGGAGGGACCACATCGCACCTGATCACGCAGGCAGGCCATTCGTGAGTCTGGCAAGGCAGAACCAGCACCCCGACCCAGACCGCCAGCGGCTGGAAGCGGCCTTGCGGCGATCGGGTTTGCGCGTTCGCGAGTTAGCCCGAATCACCAACACCGGCCTTGTGGTCACGATTGATGGCGAGCTACGCACGATGCGCGGCGCAGAGATCGACAGGCCACCGAACAACAGCGATGAACCCTGACATTCAGCCGCAAGCCGCTAGCGCCCTTCAGGCGGACAACCTGCCCCTGGCTCTGCGCAGCGAGTTGTTGCCGGCCCTGAAACTCCTGGTGGACCGGCACCGCCCCGAGGGCCTCTGGTTGTTCGGTAGCTGGGCCAGGGGCAGCGCCAGCCGCCGCTCGGATGTGGATCTGCTGGTGATGGGCCTGAGCGACAAGCGCCTGCTCGATGCCTACGACGCGGTGTTGGAGGCTCTGCAGGACTGCCGCCTGCCCATCCAGCCCCTGGTGGCTGGCCAGGCCCTGCTGGCCAAACACGGCAATTCTCCCTTCTGGCGCACGGTGAAGGCGGAGGCGATCCCGCTGCTGGAGGGGTGTTTGTTCCCATGAGCCAGGAGGGCGCGCGTCATCGGGCCTTGTTGTGGCTGCGACAGGCGGAAGACGATCTAAGGGCGGCACATCTACTACACGTTGGTGGCCAAGCCTCCCAGGCCTGTTTCCAGTCCCAGCAGGTGGGAGAGAAGGCCCTCAAGGCAGTGCTGGCGGCCGACGATCGCGACCTGCGCAGCCATTCACTGACCGCGCTGCTGCGGGAACTCGGTGAGCAGCCAACTGAGCGTTGGCAGCGCCAAGCCCGGGTACTGGACAAGCTTTACGCCCCAACTCGCTACCCCGATGCCCTGGGGGATGAACTACCCGCTGACGTTTTTGGACCGGAAGATGCCGAAGTGGCCCTGGAGGCCGCCACGGCCCTGCTCGACTGGGCGCGGCAGGAGCTTGGCTGATCTTCCTCCAGATCCCCTGCACCTACGGCGTCCAAAAGGCGACTAACTGGTGTAGGAAAACCCCTAATGGAGAATAGGGGATTCGAACCCCTGACCTCTGCGGTGCGATCGCAGCGCTCTACCAGCTGAGCCAATTCCCCGTCACAGGCCATTATTACTGGTAGTGCGTCCAGGCTCAAGCCATGGCAGACCCCCAGCCGACGATCACCGCTGAGCAGCTGGCCAGTTTTGACGAGGAGGCGATCGCGGTGTTGGCCGCCCGGTTGGAGGAAGACGATTATCCGACCCCCTTTGCCGGACTGCAGGACTGGCATCTGCTGCGCTCCCTGGCGATTCACCGCCCCGATCTGGCCTTCCCCTACGTGCACCTGGTGGACCAGGAACCCTTTGATGAGGAGTGATGGGGTCGCTCAGGCTTGGGGGCCGACCCAGCCGTTGGCCTCAGTTGGCTTGCGCTGAATCCGCCGCTGCCACGGCGGCGGGAACCTGGAGCAGATCTATGAAGGTGCGCAACTGCAGCCGGGGGATGTAGGGCCAGCCGCCGCTGTGCTCCATGTCCTCCAGCAGGCGGAACAATTCATTGCGGCCGCAAGGCAGGCTGTCGCGAAAGGGGCCGTCCTGGATCGAGCGATGCAGTTGCTCCAGCCGGCGCAGCAGCCGCAGCAGCGCCTGGGGATCGTCTTTGAGCACCTGGGCCAGCTGTTCGAGGGCCGCCACCTTGTCGTCCAGATCATCGCTGGTTGCTGGCTTTTGCTGGCTATGTGGATCGCTGGGATCGCTGCTGTCCATGCCCTGCTCTCTCATACAGGTTGTTGAGAGCAGTGGCAACCTATCAGGCATGGACGGGGGACGCCGGTAGGATCCCGCCAGCCCAGTTCATCATGCGTCTCTGCGGCCTTTCTCCCCATGCGTTTCCGACCCCTGCTGGCCCTCGTGCTGGCGCTGTGCCTGACCCTGGTCACCGCCTGCACCAGCGGGGCCAAGGCTGGGGATCGTTCCAGCATCACCTACGACGACATCGTCAACACCGGGCGGGCCAACGACTGCCCCACGCTGCCCGATTCGGCCCGTGGTTCGATTGCCCTCGATTCCAACGCCCGCTATCAACTCAAGGAAATCTGCCTCCATCCCAGTGAGGTGGCCGTGAAAGGTGAACCCACCAACAAGCGCCAGGAAGCCCAGTTCGTGACGACCAAGATCCTCACCCGTTTCACCTCCAGCCTCGATCAGGTCTACGGCGACCTCACCATCGACGGCGACAAACTCACCTTCAAGGAGCTTGGCGGCATTGACTTCCAGCCGGTGACGGTGCTGCTACCCGGCGGCGAAGAAGTGCCCTTCACTTTTTCCACCAAGGAACTGCTGGCCGACTCCAGCGGTAATGCCATCACCACCAGCACCAATTTCATCGGCAATTACCGGGCCCCCAGCTACCGCACCAGCAACTTTCTTGATCCCAAGGGTCGGGGCCTCACCACCGGCTACAGCAGCGCCATGGGCCTGGTGCCCGCCGGTGATGAGTACAGCAAAGAAACGGTGAAGGCCTATGTCGATGGCACCGGCACCATGAGCTTGTCGATCACCAAGATCGATAGCGACACCGGTGAATTCGCCGGGGTCTTCAGCGCCATCCAGCCCTCCGACACCGACATGGGCACCAAGCCCGCCGTCGACGTCAAGATCAGCGGCGAGCTCTACGGACGGCTTGAAAAGGCCTGATCCCCAACGCCAGTCTGTAGGGGGGGGCATGGGCCCCCTTTTTTTGTGGTTTCGGGCTGTGGTTGCGGGCTGTGCTTTTGGGACCCTGGGACCCGATTGGGTGTCGTCTGGGAGAATTGCCGCCATGCCCCTATGGGCCCCCCGGCCCGCCCTTTTCCGCCATGTCCCTTGCTCCAACAGGTGCCGCTGCCGGCCTGATTAGCCCCCATGGCGGCACCCTGGTGGACTTGATGGTGGCGGCCGACCAGCGGCAGGCCGTGGGCGACGCCGTCGATCGGGTCGTCGAATGCAGCGATCGCAATGCCTGCGACGTGGAACTCCTGGTCGTTGGCGGGTTCTCCCCCCTGCGGGGCTTCATGCACCAGGAGGACTACGAAGCGGTGGTGGCGACCAATCGCACCAGCAGCGGCCTGTTGTTCGGCCTGCCGATCGTCTTTGACACCGACGACGCCAGCATCGCCATCGGCGAGCGTCTGTTGCTCACCTACCGGGGCCAGGACCTGGCGGTGCTGACGGTGGAAAGCCGCTGGGAACCCGACAAGGTCAAGGAGGCCAAGGGGTGTTACGGCACCACCTCCCTCGAACATCCGGCCGTGCGCATGATCGCCTGCGAACGCGGCCGCTACTACCTGGGCGGGCGAATCCAGGGGCTGGCCCTGCCCCAGCGGGACTTCCCCTGCCGCACCCCGGCCCAGGTGCGCGCCACCCTGCCGGAAGGCCAGGACGTGGTGGCTTTCCAGTGCCGCAACCCCATCCACCGGGCCCACTACGAGCTGTTCACCCGCGCCCTGGAGGCCACCAACGTCAGCCGCCAGGCCGTGGTGCTGGTCCACCCCACCTGCGGGCCCACCCAGGACGACGACATCCCCGGCACCGTGCGCTTCCAAACCTACGAAAAGCTGGCGGCGGAGGTGAATAACTCCCGCATTCGTTGGGCCTACCTGCCCTATTCGATGCACATGGCCGGCCCGCGCGAGGCGCTGCAGCACATGTTGATCCGCAAAAACTACGGTTGCACTCACTTCATCATCGGTCGCGATATGGCGGGCTGTAAGTCCAGCCTCAGTGGCACCGACTTTTACGGGGCCTATGAGGCCCAGGATTTCGCCAGGGACCACGCCAGTGAGCTGGGCATGGAAACCGTGCCCTCCCTCAATCTCGTTTATACCGAGGAGGAGGGCTATGTGACCGCCGAGCATGCCGAGGCCCGCGGCCTGCATGTCAAGAACCTCAGTGGCACCCAATTCCGGCGCATGCTGCGGGGCGGAGAGGAGATCCCCGAGTGGTTCGCCTTCCGCAGCGTCGTCGAGGTGTTACGCGCCGCAGCCTGAGCCGCCGCCCCCACCCCTGGGGGCATTAACATTCCTTAATCACACAACTTTCCCATGAGGATGCAGCCGTGAAGAAAAGCTGGCGCAACGCAGGGCTCTACGCACTCCTGGTGATTGTCTGCATCGCCGTCGGCACGGCCTTCCTCGACCCCAGGCAGCCCACCAACCAGCCCCGCACCCTCCGCTACAGCGACTTTGTCGAGGCGGTGCAATCCAACGAAATCTCCCGGGTGGTGATTTCCCCCGATCGCGGTTCAGCACAAGTCGTCGAGAACGACGGCCGCCGTGCCGTCGTCAACCTGGCTCCCGATCGCGATCTGCTCAAGCTGCTCACCGACCACAACGTCGACATCGCCGTTCAGCCCACCCGGGAGTCCGCCCCCTGGCAGCAGGCCATCGGCAGCCTGATCTTCCCCCTGTTGTTGCTGGGGGGGCTGTTCTTCTTGTTGCGGCGGGCCCAGGGTGGGGGTGGTAATCCCGCCATGAACTTCGGCAAAAGCAAGGCCCGGGTCCAGATGGAGCCCCAGACCCAGGTGACCTTTGGCGATGTGGCCGGCATTGAGGGCGCCAAGCTCGAACTCACCGAGGTGGTCGACTTCCTCAAGAACCCCGATCGCTTCACCGCCGTCGGCGCCAAGATCCCCAAAGGTGTGCTGTTGGTTGGACCTCCAGGCACCGGCAAAACCCTGCTGGCCAAGGCGGTGGCCGGTGAGGCCGGCGTCCCCTTCTTCTCGATTTCAGGCTCTGAATTTGTCGAGATGTTCGTCGGCGTCGGTGCCAGCCGCGTCCGCGATCTGTTCGAGCAGGCCAAGAAAAATGCCCCCTGCATCGTCTTTATTGACGAAATCGATGCCGTCGGCCGTCAGCGGGGCGCTGGCCTCGGCGGTGGCAACGACGAACGCGAGCAAACCCTCAACCAGTTGCTCACCGAGATGGATGGCTTTGAGGGCAATAACGGCATCATCATCGTCGCGGCCACCAACCGACCGGATGTGCTCGATTCGGCCCTGATGCGGCCCGGTCGTTTTGACCGCCAGGTGGTGGTCGATCGCCCCGACTACAGCGGTCGCCTCCAGATCCTGGGGGTTCACGCCCGTGGCAAAACCATGGCCAAGGATGTCGACCTCGATCGGGTTGCCCGCCGCACCCCCGGCTTCACCGGTGCCGACCTGGCCAACCTGCTGAACGAAGCCGCCATCCTGGCGGCCCGGCGCCAGCTCACCGAAATCTCCATGGACGAGGTGAACGACTCCATCGAGCGCGTCATGGCCGGTCCCGAGAAAAAGGATCGGGTGATGAGCGAACGCCGCCAGCGCCTTGTCGCGTATCACGAGGCCGGCCACGCCCTGGTGGGCGCCCTGATGCCGGATTACGACCCGGTGCAAAAAATCAGCATCATTCCCCGGGGCCAGGCCGGCGGACTCACCTTCTTCACCCCCAGCGAAGAACGGATGGAATCGGGTCTCTATTCCCGTTCCTATCTGCAGAACCAGATGGCCGTCGCCCTCGGCGGTCGCGTCGCTGAGGAGATCGTCTACGGGGCCGATGAGGTCACCACCGGAGCCTCCAATGATCTCCAGCAGGTTGCCCGCGTCGCCCGCCAGATGGTCACCCGCTTCGGCATGAGTGACAAGCTCGGCCCGCTCGCCCTTGGCCGCTCCCAGGGGGGCATGTTCCTGGGCCGCGACATCGCCGCCGAGCGGGATTTCTCCGAAGACACTGCGGCCGCCATCGACGACGAAGTCTCCCAGTTGGTGGCCGATGCCTACCGCCGTGCCACCGACGTCCTCACCGACAACCGGTCCGTGCTCGATGAGCTGGCCGCCATGCTGGTGGAGCAGGAAACCGTCGATGCAGAGCAGCTGCAGGAGCTGCTGATCAGCCGTGATGTCACGGTGGCGTCCTACGTCTGATCCCAACGCCCTGATCGCGTCGTTACGTCGCCAGCCCCTGCTGCTGGTTCTCAGACCCGAGTCTCCTTTGCGCGCCAGCCCCCTGCTGGCGTCGCTTCAGGAGCTCGGGTTTGTTCATGTGGAACTCGCCTGGCGTTCCGATCCCAGCTGGGTTAGCGAGTGCCGCCAGCTCATGGACCAATTTCCGCAGCTGCGACTGGGGGCGGCGTCCCTCTGCAGTGCGGCGGCCCTAGAGGGCGCCGCCGCCGCCGGCTTGAGCTATGGCGTTTCGCCGATCCTTGATGCCGCCATGGTTCGCTTGGCCGCCCAGCTCCAGTTCACCCTGGTGCCCGGCGTCTTCAGCCCCACCGAAGTGGATCGGGCCCGCCGCTGGGGCTGTCCGATCGTCAAGCTGTTCCCCGCTGCCAGCCTTGGACCCGGCTACTGGCGGCGGCTGCGCGAGCCCCTCGGCGCGCCGCTGCCCTTTTGCATCGCCGCCGGTGGTCTCCAGATCGACGACGTCCTGGCTTGGTTAGCGGCAGGAGTCGACGCCGTGGCCCTTGGCTCTTCCCTGATGACGCCCTCGGCCCCCTTTACTGGCGGTCTCAACCCGGACCAGATCGTCCGCCTGCGAACCCTGATCGCCGCACTTGGGCCCTGAAGCCGTGCTCTGAAGCAGCGGCGAAAGGTTGCTGTTTGCGCCTCTTAATGCTACTGATGAGACAGTGAACAGTTTTTCTATGTCTCAGCTCACCATCCAGATCAGCGAAAAGGGCGATGCCCTCATTGCCCAGTTGCAGAAGGAGATCTTCCAACGGCGTCGCAAGAAGGTGAGCGCCGAGGGCGTGATTGAAACCCTGATCGAGAGTGGCGCCAAGTCCCAATCCGATAAGCGCTTCGCCACCTCCTGGAAAAATCTGATCGCCGACATCGAGAAAGCGGCCAAGGTGGCCCAGACCCATGGGGCCAAACCAGCCAACCTCAGCGATGCCGAATGGGCCCTGGTACTGGCCCACCGCACCCGATCCGGCGGTGGCGAAGCAAGCCAACCCCGATCCAGGGCCGTCGCCAGCCGCAGCAAGACGGCAACCCCCAAGGCTGCCGCCAAGCCCCGGTCGGCCCGCAGTGCCGCCCCCAAAGCCGACACCAGCGCCGACTCCAGCGCAGTGGCGATGAGTGCCAAGTCGTCCAGGGCCAAAGCCCCATCGCGGGCCAAAGCCGCCCCCACCACCAAGGCGAGAGCCTCATCCAGGGCCAAGCCCCTGGCCGTACCCGTGACGCCTATGGAGGTTCCAGAAGTCAGCACGGCAGCTCTTGACTCCACCCCAGCGCTTGCGACCCCAGATCTCGCCACCCCAGCACCTGCCACCCCCCTGTCAGCTCCCACCACCCGTCGCACCCGCACCCGCAGCACCGCCATCGCCGGGGCCAAGCCGCGCAGTAACACCAGTCCGGCGGCACGCCGCATGGCCAAGGCGGTCACCCGCTTGGGCATGGGCAGCTCGGCCAGCAAAGCCGCCGCCCCCAAGGCCAGCCCAGCGGCCCCCATCCCCATCAGCTACGCCAGCACGGATAACGGCTCCGCAGCTGGCCCCGAAAGCCCTGCGGAGTGAGGCCTTAGAGGGCCCCATACGCTTACCGGGTCTCGCATTGGCCCTCGCTCTACCTCAGTAAGCAAGGTCCCCTTCAGAAGGCATCGAGCCGCACTTCCTCGCTCTCGGGCGCGGGAGCCGAACAGCACAAGGCCCTGGACCTCCGGATCCTGACCCAGGCAGGCCAGGGCCCGTTCGATGGCCCCATCCTCAAGCCCTGGCCCAAGCCGGCAGGGCTGCCTGTCGGTGGTCGACGCGGCTGTTATGGCTGCAGGCTAGGGGGTTCCTTGGCCCTTGCCGTTATCAGCTGGAATGGGGCAAGAGCCTGGCGACGTCACCGCCCAAGGCCCATCAGCAAGGCCGTGATCCTGGGCCAGGAGCTGGCGGTCGCGGGTGTCACCGCCGCTCGCCAGCGGGCAGCCATCGCGGCTGAGTAGAGGCAACGGTCCAGGAGTTAAGGCCCGAACGGCTTGATCGCCGCTAACAGACAGTAGAAACAGCCAGTGCTGGGGACCCCTCAGCGGTAGACCTCCCGGCGGTGCCCGAGCCGCACCACCTGGACCAACAGCAACCCATCCAACACCTCATAGAGGATCCGGAAATCCCCCACCCGCACCCGGAACACACCGGGTTCTCCCTGGAGGGCCACGCAGCCTGGTGGCCTGGGATTCTCGGCTAGCAGATCAATGGCGGCGCGGATGCGCAGCTGCTCCTGCCGTTGCCATTGGGCCAGCGAGCGGACGGCTCGCCGCGCCAGCCTGACGTCGTAGCGCTGGGTCACGGGCCTGCGGACCTCAGAGCAGCCCGAGATCGGCCTTCACCTGCTCCCACGGCACTGTGTCGTCGTCCGCCCGGGCCAAGGCCAGGGCCTGGCGGTCGCTGGTGTCGTCGGCGGCCGCCACCAGCCGCTCAAACAGGGCGTGATCCAGCACCACGGCCACCGGGCGGCCGTGGCGGGTGAGCACCACCGGTTCGCCGCTGCGTTGGGTGCTGTCGATCAGTTCCGCCAGGTTCTCGCGTGCCTGGCTCACCGTGAGCTCACCCATGATGGACTTAGAGCGTACGTTTTGTACGTTACGACCTTGGATGGTTGTTGAGGTGGGGCAATGCCCGGCTTGGCGGTGGATCTGGAGGAGATCTGAGGCGGGCTCCGCCCGCAAAGCTTCCACCTGATGCAGCCAGGCCTCCGTGTTGGTGAGACAGAGCAGCGCGCCCAGGCGAACGTGCTACTTGAGACTCTGGAAAAACAGGCTGGGCCTGGAGCCCTGTCCCCGCGCCAGCCGGGGGGCCTGCTGGCGGAGACGTTCAGACGGGCCAATGGTGTTAGGGCCAGCGACTGGGAAGTGAAGCTATTGTTGTAATCGCTGCAGCCTTTCAGGACTGTGGCAGCAGACGGAAGCGGGTATAAAGATGCGAATAAGTTTTTCAACAAACAGGGGCAACTGCTGGGCTAATTGATAGCCAGCGGTGGCTGATAGCCGCCCGCTGGCTGGGGATTCAAAAAGCCCAACCGCCCCAGCCTAAACAGGCTCTTGCAGTCGCTAAAAGTTCCAGATATCGGATCAGAGTCTGCAGGTGCTGGAAACGGCGTTGGTACTAC
>CAMCQR010000093.1 GCA_945877115.1 Synechococcus sp. UW140
CAATAAGTATTACCCCTGAGAAACATCTTCAGACCTCTGGAGGCTGTAAGTTTTGTCTTCGAGAAAGCCGAATTCGCATGTTAGATCGTGAACTACTGCGGGAACCTGCCGTTCGTCCCGAGATCCTCAGCGATACCCTACCCATGAAGGAAGTAAAGGCAGGGTTCTAAATCAATCGCTGGCCACTTCCAGAAAGCCATGGTAGGTATGATCAATTCCGCCACAGCGCCATTGAGAGGGCCCATTCCGGCCCGGTGGTGTTGGTGCCCTTGGGGTAAATGGGCCAGCGAGCCCCTCCTGCCGGTCGTCCCCCGGGCCCATTACCGCCATGATGGAACTTCCCCCTCCATGGCTGTTTGATGGAGCCCCAGCAGAACCGCCGGCCCAGCTGGCTCAACTGGCTGATCCTGGCTGCTTTTCTCTGGTCGTCCTGGCAGTTGGCCGGCCTCTGGATGGCCCGGCTCCATGGCTGAGCCCGGAGCGGCAGCCCCCTGTGCCACGCCATCGCCGATAATTAATCCTTACTGCGTTGCCCTGCCCATGAACCCTGTGCGTGTCGGGGTCATCGGCATCGGCAACATGGGCTGGCACCATGCCCGGGTGCTCAGCCTGTTGCGGGATGCCGAGCTGGTAGGGGTGGCCGATCCCGATCGGGATCGGGGCCAACTGGCTGTTCAGAAATTCGACTGTCAGTGGTATCAGGATTACCACGACCTATTGGGGCAGGTGGAGGCCGTCTGCATTGCGGTGCCCACCTTGCTGCACCACCAGGTGGGCCTCAGTGCCCTCCAGGCTGGTTTGCATGTCCTGATTGAAAAACCGATCGCCGCCACCCAGGAGGAAGCAGCCGAGCTGATTCGGGCGGCGGAGCTGGCCGGCAAGCTGTTGCAGGTCGGCCACATTGAACGCTTTAATCCCGCCTTCCGCGAGCTGCTCAAGGTGGTGAGCGGTGAAGAGATCGTCGTGCTTGAGGCCCGTCGCCACAGCCCCCACCCGGACCGGGCCAATGACGTGTCGGTGGTGCTCGACCTGATGATTCACGACATCGATCTGGTGTTGGAGTTGGCGGCCTCGCCCGTGGTGCGTCTGGCGGCGGCTGGGGGCCGCAGTGGCGATGGTCCGATTGATTACGTCAACGCCACCCTGGCCTTTGCCAACGGTGTAGTGGCCAGCCTGACGGCCAGCAAGATGGCCCATCGCAAGATCCGCAGGCTCTACACCCATTGCCGCAGCAGCCTGATGGAAACCGATTTCCTTAACCACAACCTGCGCATCCATCGCCGCTCCCATGGTTCCGTCAGCGCTGACCATGGCGAACTCGTCTATCGCAACGACGGCTTCATCGAGGAGGTCAGCACCACCTCCATCGAGCCCCTTTATGCCGAACTGGAGCATTTTCTTCAGTGTGTGCGCGGCGTCGAAAAGCCCGCCGTCGATGGCCTACAGGCCTCCCGGGCCCTGCAATTGGCCAACCTGATCGAACAGTGCGTCGAACAGCCCAATCTCTGCATGGCCCTCAACGAACCGATCTGATTAGGTTAAAATATAAATAATTCTTTGTTCTTCAGATCGCCACTGGCTCGGTGAGCTGCTGCAGGGCCAGAAGCTGCCAACGCCGACAAGCCGCCGGGGAGGATCGATAAAACTGATCCCAGGCCTGGGCCTTGTGCAGACCGTATTCCGTCGTCGGGGTCGACGGATGGCATTGCTGCCAGCCGACACGCACCGCATGGCCGATCACCACGTCCATGGCCAGGTCATCGTCAAACTGCACTTGGGGGTTGGCGGCCACGAAGGCCATCAGGGTGAGCAGGGATTCGGTGCAGAGCTGGCGGTACTCAGAGGCTTCGATTTTGCTGAGTAAATGGTCCACCAAGTTGGCGAAGTTTCGTTCGCCCGGGGTTTTCTCGCTTAGCAGGGGTGCGCTTTCGAGCCGGTTGCGGCGCTCCAGCTTGTCGCCGATGACAATGCCCCGGCAATGGTGCAGCAGGTCCCAGATGCCGGCGTAGAAGTCGCGCGGCACCCTTTGCAGGGCTCCCATTCGCATGCGGTGCTGCAGCCAGCAGCCCCCCTTGGGAAGCTCGGCCAGCGGATCGGGCACCTCCCAGCGCACACGCCCTCGCAAGTGCAGTTGTTCCTTGCGCTGCAAGGAGGCCCGGGCATGTTCGACATCGGCCAGGACGGCCCGCAGTCGTCGCCGGATTCCGTGGGGCGCTTCGCTGCAGAGTCTGTCGTAGGCCTCGATTGGGCTGAGATTGGCTTCGGCCGCCAGCTCGCCGGTGAGCAACAGCAGGAGCTGGCCCAGTTGCAGGGTGAGGCTGCCACTGAGCAGGTTGGGTTCGTGCCGGGCCAGGCCGTCTAGGGCCAGCAGCAATTCCTGCTGCAGCATCCATTCCCGTCCGTCCTCACCCCCGAAACGGCGAATCATGGCGGCGATGGTGCTGCTGCCCTGGGGTTGGGTGATCAGGGACTCATTGGTGTAGTTACGGCCAACGACCACCTGCTTCTGCCGCACCAGCAGGTCGGTGAGGGCATCTTCCAGCTGGGGATGCACCAGGCCCATGGCCCCGGCGACCCGACGCACCACACTCCAGTTCGCTTCAGCCAGGCCGCGGCGGTAAAGCTCTTCCAGCAGGGTCATCAGGCTCACCGGTACTCCGCCGAAGGGGCCCTGCAGGCGGGCATTGGGCCCCAGGCGGCGACCCAGCAACTCGAGCACCTCGGCCTGCTCTGGCAAAGAGGTGCTTTTCCAGAGACGCGCCACGAGGGCGGCTACGGGGATGTCCTCCAATTCCTGTTCCTGGCGCGCCGTCAGGGGCTGCTGGTTGGTGCTGGCTGGCAGCAGGGTGTGGCCTTGGGGCCAGAGGCTGCAGGCGGCGACCGCGTGGGGAGGGAGATCGATCCAGCTGGCCTGGGCCCAAAGATCTTCGGGGCTGGCGAGTCGCACCGGCACCCCCTCCAGCAGCCCCTCGCGCAGCTGGCGGCCCAGTTCAAAAAAGGCTTCCGGGTTGCGCTCAAACGGTGCCTGGGCCACCGGAATCAGCAGGATGGGCGAGCCGCTGCCACGCCAGTGGCGCTGCAACAGTCTCAATTCGCTCTGCACCGTGTCGACCAGTTGCTGGGCATCGTCCACCAGGTAGAAGGTGTCGTCATCGAGCACGCTGGGGAGGAAGGCGATCGCCTCCCCCTCGTGGTGGTAAATCCGCGCCGTCGCCATGGTCTCCATGCGGACCGCCGGATGGCCACTCAGGCCCAGCCGCGGGTTGGCGCCAACGCTGGCCATCCGTTGGGCCAGTTCCCGCGCCGAAGTGATCCGCACCGATGGCATCAGTTCACCGGCCCCAGCCCGTTCCCGCAGCACCGGCAGGTCCGCTGCCCTCAGCAGGGTGGCGATGGTGTCATCCGCCGGCACCAGCGCCACCAACACCCGGTCAGCCCCGGGGCCAGCCCCGAAACGGCGGCCAATCGGATCGAGATCCTCCGGCAGGATCAGGCCCGCCAGCAGCAGATCAGCCAGCCAGGTGAGGCTCTGGGTCCACAGCAGGGGGACGTTTTCGTTCGGCACCCGGCCCTGACTACCGGGGTTGCGCCGCTCGGCGGGGATGGCGGCTTCCGGCACCAAGTACAACTCGGGCAGCAGGGCCACACCGTCCACCTCCACACTCAGATCGCTGAGCCGTTGACGCCATTGGCGCGCTTCGTCCCAACGCTCCTCGCAGCAGGCGGTGATCAGCTCATAGGCCAGAAACAGCGGCCATTCACATTCGATGTCCTCAAACTGGGCCAACTCCTCCCGCTCGTAGTGCAAGCGACTCACGTCCTCGATCAGGGTCTGGTGCCCGTCACGGCGGAAGCGTTTGTAGCCGTAGGCCCCGCCCAGCTCCCGGCGGATCTTCTCGCGGGTCCGCTTGGCCAGATCCGGATCTTCCACGGCCCAGGCCGGGTAACCAATGATCGAAAGGCAGGCACTGTCCACCTCCTTGCTGGCGGATTCCCTGGGGAGCAGGCCGTTAAGGGCCCGCCGCAGCCGCACGATGGCGTCCTGGGGAACGATCAAACAACAGCTGCCATCGCCATGGGGGCCATAAAGATCGAGGTTTTCCAAGGCCTCCAGGGCCGCCTTCACCATGCCGATCGAGCTGGCGTTGCGCTCCGGCAGACCATGGTTGCCCTTGTCGCCCCGTTCCCAGATGCCGTAGTCGGCGACCCGATAGGCCCGGGCCACGTAATACACCAGGTTTTGGATGAAATCCCGCTCGTGATGGTTGCGCACCACCACCAGACCGGAACGGGTCAGTTGGGCCAACTGCAGCAGGAAGACCGCCGTGGCATCCAACTGCAGATGGCCCCAGCCGTCATCGGCCACGACGGGTTCGCCGCTGCTGGAATCAAATTTGGCGTGAAGGGCATCGAGGGGATCCAGGCTGGTTTTGAACCGTTCAACCTTGCTGCCCTGGCGCATCATGGCGTTCAGCAGTCCGCGCATCAGCTGCAGCACCCGCTGCTCCAGTTCGTAGGCCCTACGGGCCGAGGCTTGCTGGCGGCGGTAGGCCAGGGCCAGCCCCCAGACACATTGGATCGAATAGACGCAGTCCCGCACCCAGGCGTCGGCGTAATTGCCGTGAACGGTGTTGGCGGTGCTGGCCGGCAACAGGCCGCTCACCGGGTGTTGCCGCTCCATCACCACGGCCTCAATTTGGGCGTCCAAGGCGTTGAGCAGCTCAGCGGCACTTCTGGTTGGCCCAGAGGATGGGCTGGTGGGGGATGGGGCGCTGGAACCGCTGAGTGTCATCAAATCTGACCGTTCTTCCTGATCGCGGCCATAGATTCTCCACTGCCGGAGCCTCCCCCATGGCAGCAACGATCACTTCCCCGCGCCGCAGCCATGTTCTGGGGGTTCCCGTCAACATCGAGCCCGATTGCCTCAAGGCGGCCCTTGCCCTGCATCGGCGCGGGGGCGGCCAGGTGGTCACCCTCAACGCCGAGATGACCATGGCGGCGCGGGCCGATCGGGTCCTCGGGTCCGTCATTGAGCAGGCCGACCTCGTGATTCCCGATGGGGCCGGCGTGGTGTGGGCCCTGGGGAGGCAGGGCTTCCGGGTGCGTCGCTGCCCTGGTATCGAACTGGCCCGGGCCCTGCTCGAACAGGCCCCAGCGGCGGGCTGGCGGGTCGCCCTGGTGGGCGCCAGCCCGGCGGTGATGGCCAGCCTCAGGGCCCGGCTGGAGCAGCAAATTCCCGGGCTCCAGATCGTGATCAGTAGCCATGGCTATCTCTCCCCCGACCAGTGGACGGCCCTGGAACATCAGTTGGCAGTCTGCCGACCTGACCTGATTCTGGTGGCCCTGGGAGTGCCCCGCCAGGAGGTCTGGATCCAGGAACGGCCCCGTCCCCGTTCGGGTCTGTGGATGGGGGTCGGCGGCAGTTTCGATGTCTGGGCCGGTACGAAAAAAAGGGCCCCGCAATGGATGGGGGCCCTGCAAATTGAATGGTTGTATCGACTCGTACAGGAACCTGCTCGCTGGCGGCGCATGCTCTCGTTGCCCCGCTTCGCCCGGGCGGTCCTGGGCGAGAAACGCTGAGGATTTCAGCGAAAACCGACGGAGGCTTGCCAGACGAAGGCCAGCAACAGAAAGAACAACGGAATGATGGGCAGGATGTCGACCAAGGGACCGAAGGCTTGGTAGGCCTCTGGGAGTTGTCCCAGAAGATGCCGAGAGGCGGGAGCCGACAGGGAGGCCAGCAGGGTGAAAGCCATGGGTCCTGGGGCCGATTGGGCCCTTCTCACGATGGCTGGAACCTACCACGTGTGGGCAGCCGTAGAGGCCGGATCCCAGGGAGCGAAATCCTCTGAAAAACAGCCCTCCTGGATGGCCTGGGCCATGGCGTCGCTGAAGCGCAACAGGGTGGTGAGGTTGTGCAGGCTCAGCAGGGTGCGGCCCAGCATCTCCTCACTGCGCAGCAGATGGTGGAGATAGGCGCGGCTGTGCTGGCGACAGGCCAGACAGCGGCAGCGTTCATCCAGGGGGGTGTGGTCCTCGCGGAAGCGGGCGTTGCGCAGGTTCCAGCGTTCGCCGCCCACCAGGGCACTGCCATGGCGGCCCAGCCGGGTCGGCAGCACACAGTCGAATAGGTCGAAGCCTTGGGCCACGGCAATGGCCATCTCCCGCAGGCTGCCGATGCCCATCAAGTAGTGGGGCTTGGCCTCCGGCAGCACGGGCCCCAGCAGGCGCACGATGCGGTGCATTTCCTCCACCGGTTCACCGACGCTGACCCCACCCACGGCGATGCCGGGCAGATCCAGGGCCGCCACCCGCTGGGCGGAATCGAGGCGCAGGGCGGGGAAGCAGCCCCCCTGGACGATGCCGAACAGGGCTTGCCCGTCGCCGGAATGTTCGGCCACGCAGCGCTCCAACCAGTGGTGGGTGCGGCGGCAGGCTTCGGCCACCTCACTCTCGCTGGCCGGATAGGGCGGACACTGGTCAAAGGCCATGGCCACATCAGCCCCCAGGGCCATCTGAATCCGCATCGACGTTTCCGGAGTCAGGGTGTGGCGGGATCCATCCCGGGGCGATCGAAACAGCACCCCCCCATCGTCGATGCGATTGATGGCCGCCAGGCTGAAGACCTGATAGCCGCCCGAGTCGGTGAGCAGCGGCCCCGACCAGCCCATGAAGCGATGCAGCCCCCCCGCTGCCGCCACCACCGCTTCGCCCGGTTGCAGGTGCAGATGGAAAGTGTTGGCCAGCACCATCTGGGCCCCGGTTTCGGCTAGCTGGGGCGTGCTGATGCCCTTGACGGTGGCGGCAGTGCCCACCGGCATGAAGCGCGGTGTGTGGACGACGCCATGGGGGGTATGGAAATGACCGCAGCGGGCCCGGGTGTGGCCACATCGGGCCGACAACGTGAACGAGAAGGGTGGGGGCGGGGAGCTCAAGGGGGCAGCGCTGGGGCCGCGGCGGCCGGAGGGCCGAGGCTAGGGGGAGGCCGGCGCCGACAAGGGCTGCGGCTGTTGCGCCAGGGTGGGGGCCCTTGGCGCCGCCATTCCCTTGGCCCCTCCCTTTCGTATTGGGAGCCGTTATGGCCCCCGGCCCGGGCTTGGTTCTGGTCCCCGCTCGCCGGGGTGGCTGCGGGATCTGGCCGGCGCCTGGATCTTCTATTCGGTGCTGCCCGGCTGGTCCCGCATCGCCCCCCGTTTTGAACGCATCGCCCGCTTCGCCCCCTGGGTGGGCGTGGTGCTCGGCCTCCTGCAGGCCGCGCTTTGGACCCTGCTGCAGGGGCGGGTGCCGCTGCTGACCCAGGTGGCCCTGGTGCTGGCCCTGGGCCTGCTGCTGACTGGCGGTCTCCACATGGATGGGGCCATGGACACGGCCGATGGACTGGCCGCGGGCGATCGCTTGCTTGAGGCCATGCGAGATAGCCGCATTGGTGCCAGCGGCGCCCAGGCCCTGGCGCTGCTGCTACTGCTCAAGGCCGCGGCCCTGGCCAGCCTGGGGGCGATCGTGCCGGTCGTGCTGCCCTGGGCAGCTTTTTGGAGCCGGGTCGCGCCCCTGGTGGCGATGGAGCGCTTCCCCTCTTTGCGGACCAGTGGCGGCGGAGCGCTGCATCGCCGCCACTGGGCGGGATTGGCCGTTGAACTTCGACCGGCGCTGCTGCTGCTGGGGCTGTTGCTGGTGCCAACCATCCGCCAAGGCTTGCTGGCCGAGGGTCTGTGGGGTGGGCTGCCAGCCGTGCTGGTGCCGCTTTGGCTGGGCCGGCGCCTGGGTGGGCACAGCGGTGACACCTATGGAGCCTGCGTGGAATGGAGCGAAACCCTGGCGCTGCTCCTGGCGGCGGCGGTCTGGCTAGGGCGGGGGGGAGGCGCTCTGGCTCAGGTCGAAAGCGTCTGGAGATCCTGGATCGGTTGAACCTGGGCTTGGGGCGGCAGGCTGAGCCGAAACGCATTGCCTTGCTGCGGTAGGCCTGGGTCGACGGACTGGGGGGGAATCACGAGTTCGAGTTCGCCGCCAAGGCCCCGGGCCAGCTCCCGGGCCAGGGCCAGCCCCAGTCCGGTGCCTGGAAGCGTCAGGCCGCGACGACCCCGTTGGCCCCGTTCGAAAATGGTTGTGCGCTCGTCGGCCTCGATCGCCTCGCCTCCGTCCCAGATGGTCAGGGTGGGACCGCCGCTGGTCCCCATCCCACAATGCAGCCCTAGGGGGCAACCGGCCGGGCTGTAACGGAAGGCATTTTCCAGCAGGTTGGCCAGGATCTCGGCCACCGAGCCACTGTCCCCTCGCCAGGACGGCAGGTTCAACGGTCCGTGCCACTGGCGACCCTGCAGGCTGGCGGTGGCTTCCGCGCGCCGCAGCAGGGGAAGCAGCGGGCCGGCCAGGTCAACCCCGCCCGGTCCGGTGAGCAGGGGGGGCAACAGCAGGGGCTGGGGGCTGGCGGCTGCGGTCAGCAGGGCGTCGGGGCGGGCGAGATCGCTGATGGCCTCGACATAGCGGTTGAGTTGCAGTTCCTCATTGAGCAGGCCCTCGACCAAGGGGCGGTTGTGGGCATCCTGGTCCAGGCGGCGCAGCAGGAGGTGTCCAAAGGTGCGTAGGGCCGAGAGGGGGTTGCGCAGCTGATGCACCAGTAGTCGCAAGTGTTCTTCGCGGGCCAGCATGCGGGCCTCGAGTCGCTGCCGCTCGATGTCGATCCGCAAGGCCTCGGTCAGGGTCAGGGCCATGGCCTGGAGGCGCTGGCGCAGGCTTTCAGACCAAACGGTGCCCAGGGTTTCCACCTGGAGGGCCCCAAGTAGCAGGGGCCCATCCCGCAGGGGCAGCCAGCGTCGTTCTTCGGCAGGCACCCGCAGTTCACCGGTCCTGTCAGGAGCCGGCAGGGCACGACCGTCGCTGGGCCATTGGCCCACGGCCATCAGGGTGGGGTGGCCTTGGGGACCCTCGTGGGTCACATAGACCACGAGCGAGCGCACATCCCGGCAATCCACCAGTTGGCCCAGTTGCCAGCGCAACAGCAATAAAAACCTTTCAGAGACTGGAATCACCGACAGCCAACCCGAAGGGAAAAGCGCAAATCGCCAAAAAAGTTTCGGCGGGGCGATGCGAAAAGTGAAAAACGACGTAGCATGGAGGTATCGACCACTACTTCGCTGTTCTGGAGCAAGTTGGGTGTCGCCATCGGTGGCTAGCCACCTTCCTTCGATTCTGAGGTTGCATTCACTGTGCA
>CAMCQR010000094.1 GCA_945877115.1 Synechococcus sp. UW140
GTCACCTCACCCCCCAGCTCCGGGGACCGCAGGCTGCCGCCCAGGGTCAACTGGCCCTGGCCCATGGCCTGCAGCCGGCTCATGGAGAAAGGCACCTGGCGCAGCTTCACCGTCAGGCTCGGGGGGCCTTCAAGGCGTTGGATCAGGCCCAGCCGTCCCTCGCCTTTGATCAGCCCGTTGCGACCCACATGGGCCGTGAGCTCCTGCACCTCCAGCTGTTTGAAATCAAACAGGACCGTCGCTTCGACCTTGTCCAGTTTCTGGCCAATGAAGAGGCACTGGCCCTGGCGCAGCCGCACAAAACCGTTGGCGATCGGCTCGTTGAGGCTGCCGCGCACCAGCAGCTGCAGGTCGGCGCTGCCCTTCTGCCATTCGAGGGAGGATCCGGCCAGGCCGGAGAGGAAGGTCAGGCCGTCGCCCCGGCTGCTGAGCCGCAGTTCCAGCCCGCTCTGGTTGGGGTTCAGGGGGATCTGACCCACCAGGGCCACGTTGCTGCGGGCGCCCTGGGCCCGCAGGGCCAGATCCAGCTTGAGATGGGCTTGCCGCAGTTCTATCCGGCCCCGTTCGAGGCTGATGGCTTGGGGACCAATCCGGGCCTGATCCAGGGCCAGGTCTACCACCAATTCGGGGTGGGCGCCCCCTAGCCGGTAGGTGCCCTTGAGGCCCAAGCCGCCGCTGAGGCCCCGGGGCACCGGCGCCAGCAGGGCCAGCAGGCCCAGGGTCAGCCCCGCCAGCTCGAATTGACCCTCGCCGCCCCGCAGGGGACCGTCAAGCCGGAAGGTCAATGGCTCGCTGCCCAGGGCATCATCCCGGTCGCGCTGGCCCAGCCAGATATGCCCTCGCGCCTCCAGTTGAACCCGCAGCCGGCCCGGGTCCGGACCGCTGAGGCGCAGGTCGGCGTCCAGGCTGGTTTGCAGTCGGGCCAGCAACTCCTGGCGGCTCAGGCGCCGTAGCTCGGCCTGCCGCTGATTTGCCAGGGCTTCGGCCCGTCCCAGGGCCTCCAGTTGCTGATCGATGCTGGGGCCCAGGATGTCCCACACCAGGCTGCCCAGGTCGCTGGCCTGGCCGATGGGGCTGGGGGTGGTGCCCCGGGACAGCCCCCAGGCCATCGCCAGTTGGCGCAGCAGTCCCGCATCCAGGCGCCGGGCCACCCAATGGGACCGCAGCGGACCACTGGGCTTGCCTTCGAGGTCGCCCCGCAGGCTCCCGGCGCCCAGAGGCTCGAGATCGGCCCGCAGTTTGTAGCGCTGGCGGCTGTAAGCAAAGCTGGCCCCCAGGTGCCGTCCAGCCAGTCCAAGGAAGCCGGGCTGTTTGATCTGCACAGTCCCGGACACCGAGAGCGGTTGCAGTTCGAGCACGCCGCGGCCCCCCAGCACCCCCTGCAGGTTGCGCAGCGGTTGGTCCGTCGCCAAGGTCAGGGCCAGGCCCTGGAGGGAGAGTCCCTTGGCCTGCCAGTCGTAGTGACTGGGTCTGCCGTTCAGGCTGAGGAGCCCGCCGCCCCGTTCCAGCTGGATGCGCACGGGATTCCATTGGGCATCCAGCCAGGTGTCAAGCCGCCCGGGGGGGGCCGGGGCCGCGGCCAGCAGCTGGAGCTGGCCGCCGGAGCGCGATTGCTGGAGACCGCTGCCCACCAGGCCCTGGAAACGGCCACTCCAGGTTTCGCGCAGGGCCAGGGGGCCGGCGGCGGGTTGCTGAAGCCGTAGTTGCAGATCGGCCGCCAGCAGATTAATGGGGCCCGTGATGCGGCCCTGGGCATCGAGATGGCCCTGGAGGCGGGTACCCACCAGGGGCCCCAGACGGGCCAGGGGGTAATGGCGCAGGTCTAGCTGGCTGGTCAGATCACCCATCACCAGGCCCCGGCCTGGCTTGAGGTCCAGGGGCAGCTGGGCGCTGGCCTCCAGCCCCTCGGCCCGCAGCCGTTGCAGCCGCAGCAGGCCGTCCCGCCAGGCCACCGCCGCGCTCCAGGCCCCCAGCAAGGGGTGCTGGCCGGCCAGGTCGGACTCCAGGTTGAGGTCGGGGGCGGCCAGCTGTCCCGCCAGCTTCAGCCGCCCCGCCAGCGGCTGTTGCCGCAGCCAGACGGGCAACCGGGCTAAGGGGGGCAGGTCCCGGGCCTGCACCTGCCAAGGGCCCTGCAGATCCAGCACCCGTCCCACCGAGCCGCTGAGATCGAGCCGCGAATCGCCCCGTCGCCCCTGAACGCTGGCCCCCAGCAGTCCGTCCTTGCCCAATTGGCCCCCCACCCGGGCGACCAGGGGCGAGGGGCCGATGCCGAGGCCTTTGGGCGGTTCGGCCTGCACCAGCAGGTTGAGCCCTAGCTGGCGGGTCAGGCGCCCCGCGATCGTTCCAGCCCAGGCCTGATAGCGCCAGCGGCTGGAGGCCAGCTCCAGCTGCTCGTTATTGCAGCGCAGGGGCAGGGGCGCCAGGCCCAGATCCGGGGCGTTGGGGCTGGGTCGCCAGCGCCCATCCCGGACCTTCATGGCACCGCTGCAGCCGGCCACCCCCTGGATCAGGCTCAGCCGCACCTGGCCATCGGCGTGGCCCGCCAGGCGGGAGGAGGGCGGCAGGGGCAGCAAGGGGGTGAGGGGGGGGAGGGCCAACCCCCGGGCCGTGAAGTCCCCCTGCCAACGCTGGCCCTGGCCCCACTGGCCCTGGCCCAGGAGCAGCAGGGCGCCGGGATCCCGGGGCCATTCCAGCCGGGCCCGCCCATCGATGCGACTGGCCGGCAGGCTGAGGTTGGCCTGGCCGCGGACCCGGGCCTGGAGGGGGGGGCGACCCGGCTGGGACAGGCCCCAGAGGCGCACCGTGGCCGGCTCCAGCAGCCGGAAGGTCAGGTGGAGCTGGGGGGGCCGGCGACCCGGCGGCTGGCTGCCCAGTGTCCAGATCCGCCCCAGGCGGTTGCGGCGCAGATCGACTTCGACGCCGTCGAAATCCAGCTCCAGCTGGAGGCTTTTTTGCTGCCAGCTGGCCAGGGGACGCACCCGGGCCCGCACACCTCGCGCGCTGATGGTCGAGTCATCGCCCTTACCAGGCAGGAAACGGCTGGGACCCACCTCCAGCCCCTCGGGACCAAAGCCCCGATAGGCCCCCAGCTGCAGGGGGTGCCCCATGACGGTGCCCACCTGGCGTTCGAGCCAGGGTCGCCACTGGCCATAGAGCCGGGCCAGCAGCCGATCGGATCCGATCCAGGCCAACAGCACCAGGGCGGCGCCAGCGCTGCCGGCCAAAACCAAGGCCAGCAACAGCCGAATGGGGAATCGGTGGGCCGACCGATGGCCCCGGGAAGGCGGGCGCTCAGGCAGCAAGGGCATCCACCTTGAACTGTCAGCGCCTACGTCGGCCGCAATATAAGGGGCGAATAGCGTTTGCCCAGTCCCCATGGCTGCCGATTCCACCCTTTTTCAGGCCGGCCTCTGGCTGGGTGTCGCCACTGGTCTGTTGGCGGCCATGACGGTGGCCGCCTTCATCATCGGTTGGGGTTTCCGTTTTCGGCTGGTGGGGGTGACGAGCTTCACCGGCCTGCTGGCGATTTCCTGCTGGGCGTTTTCGGTCAGCTATGTGCCCCGGGTCAGCGTGCCGGGTGCGGTGCAAGTGCCGATTGTTTATGACAACGGCGGGGATCTGCTGGTGGCCGCCGCCCCGGCCGACATCGCGCCCGAGGCGGTGGCGCCCACGGTCGAGCAGGTGGCCCGCAATCTGCGCGCCAGTGGCCGCGTCAGTCCCACCGGGGTGGTGCGGGTGCGTTTGCGGGGTTTCGACAATGGCGTTGAGGGCCGTTCCACACCCAAGGTGCTGGCCGAAGCCCAGCGGGATCTGGCCCGTCAAACGATCACCCTGATGCCATGAGGGGCGGCGGCGGCGAGCCTGGCTTTGGGGTGGTGCCGCATCAGTTCCGGTCTGAGGTGCTGGTGCTGGGGGCCGCCGGCATCAGAGATTGGTGCGCCCTGGCCCTGGTGGGGGATGGCCCCTTGCGCCAGCTTGCCGCTGGGGGCCAGGCCAGTGAAGCCCGACTGCGGCGCCTGCGGGCCCAGGCGCGCCTGATGGGGGATCTCCAGCTGCGGCCCGAGGAGGCCTCCCTGTTGCTCCACGCCGGCATCCCCGGGGCCGAGGCCCTGGGGGGAGCCGATCCCCAGCGCCTGCTCAACCAGGTGCACCGCCTGCAGCGCCGCCTCACCGGCCCGGCCGTGCCCCTGCTGGCCATGGCCACCCTGCGGCTCTGGATCGGCCGGGCCCAGACCAGTCGCCCGCGGAACTGACCCTTGGGGCCAGGGAGGGAGGGGGCGAATGCATGGAATGGAGATCAAGCCCCTTGCTTTGACGGTCACCACCATGGTTCAGGCCTGCCTCTCGATGCTGAGGTTTCGCTTTGCGCCCCCGATCGGGGCGGCCGTGGTTCTGCTGGCGACCCTTGCGTCCCCGGTTGCCGGCCCCCTGCTTCCCGCCCAGGCGGCTTCGGCCCTGTTGGAAAGCGTTAAGCAGAACCCCGGCCTGGCCAAGAGTCTCTGCGCTGAGTTCAAGCAGCTCAACGCCAAAGGCCAGTCCGCCACCTCACCCCAGGCGATTGCCACCGTGGCCCGCAACCAGGGACTCTCGCCCGTGGATGCCGAAGTGCTCACGACCTATGTGATTGGCCTGCACTGCCCTGACGTGAACTGAGTGGCCCGGTCCCAGGAGGGCCCGATGCGGGCCGATGACGGCACCGTGCTGGCTGGCCGCCTCTGGTTTCCCGAGCAGGGACCTGGACCCTGGCCGGTGCTGTTGATGCGCCAGCCCTACGGCAGGGCCATCGCCTCAACGGTCACCTACGCCCACCCCAGTTGGTATGCCGACCGGGGTTTTTTGGTGGTGGTGCAGGACGTGCGCGGCTGTGGCGACTCCGAAGGCCAATTCGGGGGTTTCCGCCAGGAGGCGGTCGATGGGGCCGCGGCGGTGCGCTGGGCGCGACGGCTGCCGCAGGGCAATGGCCGGGTGGGCAGCTACGGCTTTTCCTATCAGGGGCTCACCCAACTGGTGATGGCCGCCGGCGGGGACCCGTCCCCAACCGGGTTGGACGACCCCCTGCCCGATTGCCTGGCCCCGGCCATGGCCGGCCTGGACGAGCGTCTGCACTGGGCCAGTGCGGACGGCGCCCATTGGTGGTCCCTGGGCCTGGCCTGGGCCCTGCAGCTGGCCGCCGCCGCCTGCCGCCGTCGGGGCGATGACGCTGGCTGGTGGGAGATCCGCCGCAGCCTGGAATCCGGCCGCTTTCTGGAGGAGGGCCCGGCGCTGCTGGCCCGCCATGACCCTGACGGCATGGGAGGGCAGTGGTTCGGCCTGGATCCGGCCCGGCCCCGGGACTGGCGGATCCATCCGGTGGCCCCGGCGTTGCTGCGCCGTCCCCTGCTGCTGATCGGCGGCTGGCACGATCCCCACCTGGGGGGGGTGTTGGATCTGTGGCAGCGGGCCCAGCAGGCCGGCGGCCATCCCGAATTGCTGATCGGCGCCTGGACCCATCTGCAATGGCGCGGCGGCTGCGACGAGCGCCAGCTGGCTTTTTTCCGGCGCCATCTCCAGGGGGCCGAAGCCCCGCTTGCGCCGGCCCCTGAAGGGCCCAGGGCCGGAGGCCCCCTCGACCAACCTGCCCCCGTCAGCCCCGATCCGGTGCTACTCCAGGATCTCCGCAGTGGCCACTGGCGGCCCTGGTCGCCTGGGACTCGCCCCGCAACCCCGGGCTGGTGTCTGGAGAGCCAGGGGCTGGCGGCGGTGCGTTCGCTGGAGGGACGGCTGCTGGCGGCCGCCGGCCAGGGCGTGGTGGTGCTGGTCCATGACCCCTGGCGCCCGGTCCCCGGCCGGGGCGGCCACCTGGGATTGGATGCCGGCCTGGTGGAGCGGGGCGACATCGATGGGCGGGCCGATGTGGCCTGCTTCAGCACCGAACCCCTGCAGACCCCCCTTGCCTTGCTGGGCCGTCCCTGGCTCGAAATTGAAGTGGAGGCGGACCAGCCGGGTTTCGACCTCTGCGCTGCCCTGGCGGTGGTGAGCGCCGATGGCAACCGGGTCAGCCAGCTCTGCACCGGGGTCCTGCGCCGGCGGGGCGAACAATGCCGCCAAAGGCAGGGGCTCCGACTGGATTTCCAACCCCTGGCGGCCAGCCTGACGCCCGGGGAGCGGTTGCGCCTGTCCCTGGCGGGGGCCGCCTGGCCCCAGATCGCCGTCAACCCCGGCGACGGCAATCTGCCCCGCACGGCTCCGGGACCAGGGCACCGGGTGATCACCCTGCAGCTGCATCTGGCCGGGGCCTGGCTGGGGCTGGCCCCCTTGCTGGAGCAGGGGGCTGGGGCACACTGAAGGGGCCGTTGTCCCCACCTTTGCCATGCCGCGTCCGACCCTGCGCGCCGGGCTTGCCGCCCTTGCCCTTGCCGTCGCCGAGGTTTTGGCCCCCCAACTCGGGCATGCCCAGGCGCTGCCGGTTCAGGCCGCTCCGGTTCAGGCCCCCCTGGTGAAGACGCCCCTGGCGGCCCCTGTTGTCCCCAGCCCCAGCCAGCCCAGTGCCGCCCTCAGTGAGGTGCGGGCCCGGGCCGCAGCCGAGCAGATCCTCAAGGCCCTCAAGGACGGCGACGCCGAAGCCCGCTTCGCCCAGTTCGCCCCCAAGCTGCAGCGCATGAGCAGCCCGGCCATGGTGCGCAGCCATCTGAAAAACCAGCCCCGCATTCAGAGCTGGACCCTGGTTTCGGTGGTTCCTGGGGTGGATTCCAGCGCCGTGGAGGCACGCCTGGTCACCAGCGCCGGCCCCCGCCAGCTGTTGATGATCATCGACAGCCAGGGCCGGCTGGAGGGGTACCACTTCGATGCCGCCGATGTGGCCGCTGAAACGGTGGCGCGTCAATTTGTTCAGGCCCTGATTGAGGGCCGTTATGTTTATGCCTCCAGTTTTCTTGGCCCCAACCTGCAGGAGGAGATTCCCCCGGCGGCCATGCAGCGCAAATGGCAGGCCCTGCAGCAGCGCACCGGCACCGTGGTGAAAGTCGAAAAGGTGGCCCGTTCGGAGGACACCACCGATATGAAACTGGTGCTGGTGCTGACAAAGTTCACCCGACTCAGCGACAACATTTTTGTGATTCTCGACCGGCGCAACGCGATCATCGGCATTGATTTCCCCACCGATCTGGCGGTACCCAGCGTCCGTTGAGGGTGCCGCAGAGACCTAAGCTCCCGGCGCGCCCCGTTGCCCAGCCGCCATGTCCGTAACCCGCCTTGAATGGATGGCTGAGGACGCGCAGCGTCTGGCTAACTGTCGCCACAATCACCCGGCGGCCATTCTGGGTCCCCAGCAACTCAATGACGGCCAATGGGTTGTGCGCTGCTGGATGCCCGAGGCGCAAAGCGTCGAACTGTTGCTGGCGGGGGAGGCGACGGCGCGGCCCACCCAGAGTCCCCACCACCCCTGGATCTTTGAGGCGGCGGTGCCGGCCGATCCGGGCTGCCGTTATCGGCTGCGGGTTCATCGGGCCGGCATCGTGCATGAACAGCACGACCCCTGGGCCTTTCGCCAGGAGTGGATGGGCGAATTGGATCGCCACCTGTTCGCCGAGGGCAACCATCACCACATCTGGCGTCGCATGGGCGCCCACAGGGGCGAACGGGAGGAGGTGGATGGTGTGCAGTTCTGCCTATGGGCCCCCAATGCCAGCTCCGTGGCGGTGTTGGCCGATATCAATGGCTGGGATGGGCGCCATCACCCGATGCAGCAACGCCTGGGAGGGACCTGGGAGCTATTTATCCCCGGCATGAAAGTGGGTGATCTCTATAAATATGAGATCCGCAATCAGTCCGGTCATTGCTATCAAAAATCCGATCCCTATGGCTTCCGCCATGAGGTGCGCCCCAATACCGGCTCGATTGTGGCGGAGCTAGGTCATTACAACTGGAGTGATGACGAATGGCTAGATCAACGCGACAGTCGCAATCCGATTGAGCAGCCGATATCGGTCTACGAAATGCATCTAGGTAGCTGGATGCATGGCTCCAGCGAGGCCCCCTACATCGAAGCGGACGGCAGCGCCCGGCCCCCTGTGGCAGCGGCGGATCTCAAGCCCGGGGCCCGATTCCTCACCTATCCAGAGCTGGCGCAACGGCTGATTCCCTATGTGAAGGCCCGGGGCTTCACCCATATCGAGTTGATGCCCATTTCCGAGCATCCTTTTGATGGCTCCTGGGGCTACCAGGTAACTGGCTGGTATGCCCCCACCAGCCGCTATGGCAGCCCAGATGAATTCCGGGCCTTTGTCGATCGCTGCCACGCCGAGGGCCTGGGGGTGATTCTGGACTGGGTGCCGGGCCATTTCCCCAAGGATGGCCACGGCCTGGCTTTCTTTGATGGGGCGCACCTGTATGAGCATGCCGATCCCCGCATTGGTGAGCACAAGGAATGGGGCACACTTATATTTAATTATAGCCGCAATGAGGTTCGCAATTTTCTAGTCGCAAATCTGGTCTATTGGTTCGAGGAATTCCACATCGATGGCATCCGGGTCGATGCCGTGGCCTCCATGCTCTATCGGGACTATCTGCGGCCCGATGGCGAATGGTTACTCAACGAACAAGGCGGCCGCGAAAACACCGAGGCGGTGCATTTTCTGCAGCAGGCCAACCAGACGCTGTTCCAGCATTTTCCCGGAGCCCTATCGATCGCTGAGGAATCCACCACCTGGCCGATGGTCACCCAACCGACGGACATCGGCGGACTGGGTTTCAATTTGAAGTGGAACATGGGCTGGATGCACGACATGCTCGATTATTTTGAGCTCGATCCGTGGTTCCGCCAGTTCCATCAGAACAATGTCACCTTCTCGATCTGGTATGCCTTCACCGAAAACTTCATGCTGGCGTTAAGCCACGATGAAGTGGTGCATGGCAAGAGCAATCTCCTCCAGAAAATGCCCGGAGATGACTGGCAGAAGTTCGCCAACGTCAGGGCCCTGTTGGCCTACATGTGGACCCATCCAGGTAAGAAAACGATCTTCATGGGCATGGAATTTGCCCAGCGGGCCGAATGGAATGTCTGGGGGGATCTGCAGTGGGATCTGTTGCAGTATGAGCCCCATCAAGGCCTGCAACACATGGTCGATGACCTGAATGAATTCTATAAAAATGAACCCGC
>CAMCQR010000095.1 GCA_945877115.1 Synechococcus sp. UW140
TCTCCTCGGAGATGTTGTCGACGACTGGCATCACGGCGAAGAAACGTTCACCGCGCGCGAGCACCTCGGGGTGCGACGGTCCTCGGAAAACCTCAGTGTGAAGCTGCTCGAGGCCGGCTGTCATGCAATCAATGGCGGCCCGCTCCCAGGTGCGCCGGCAAGGCCAGTGCTTCATGTATTGGGCGAACGGAGCAGAGCAACGGTGGTGTCGGAGACGGCCATCAAGGTCAGTGGTGAAGCCCACCTTGAATCGGCCGGGATCGTGCACGGGTTCGAGTTGGATGAGGTAGAACCTCCCTTCATCCGGGGCGAGGAGCAGGGTATCGCCCGATGCGTCTGTACCGGATCTGCGGCCCGCGGTGGACTCTTCCCTTACCGCTGAGGCTTCGGCAGGGGTGACCAAAGCAATCTGCTGGCCGCCTCGCTCAGAGTCGCGTCGCTTGACAGGCTGGATGCCAAGACGCTTCACGACCTTGAAGATAGTCGCGCGGTACGTGCCGAGCTCATCGGCAAGTTCCGCCACCGGGATCAGATCGCCTGCAGCCACGACTGGATCACTCCTTATGTCAGGCTAACTTGTTTTTAGGCGGATCCGCATAAAAACCCTTTTCAAGCACCTGTGGCAGCATAAAGCCGATGAGGCCAACTGGCAACATGGCCAAAATCCTGTTGTAGTCAAGGTTTTCTAGACCCCCCCCCGCACGATCCCGGCATCTTATGCGGGTCCGCATAACACCGTTCGCTGAGATACACAACCAATATCCCGTGCCGCCGCGCGAAAGACATGATTTGAATCAGAAAGATTCGGTACTTAGTACTTAGGAATACAGATATCCGATAAAAATTCCAGTCACGTTATCTTTTCAGCCTCTGGCGTCATCACGCCGAAGCCATTCACCCCAACACCCCCCCAATCGCCTCGCCAATCGCCTCGCCAATCCGCGGAGACTGGCAGCCCCGGCGTAGCCGGTGCTGCTCCTCCTGAGTTACACCACTCCAAGGGACGCTGCTCAGGGCTAAAGGTAGAGCCTTAGCCGCTGACAAGCGCCAGGGCTGTCTTCATCGGCAGGAACAGAGTCTGCGGACGACTCACCAACGGTTGAAACTGGTGCTCGCGGTAGAAGGCAGCGGCGACATCGTTAATGGCAACGGCGCCAATCGCGTAGGCCCCGACCGGCGCTTTGGCGACGCGACCGATGGCGTCATAAAGCAACATGCTGCCGACTCCTGTTCCTCGGCAGGCCAAGTTCCTGCCCATCCAGCCAATCCATACAACGGGCACGCTGGGATAACGCGGCAGTTTTTTGACCCGTTCCGGGGCGACATCGTTCAGAGGGATGCTGTGGGCAGAAAGTGTGTAGAAGCCCGCGAGCTTGCCGGTGCTGCGCTCGATTAAGACAAAGCAGGCGGCGTAGCTGCGCTTGACATCCTGCGAAACCGTCTCGCGGAAGTAGCGGTCAATAAGGTCATGGCCACTACAGAAAGCAGCCCGTTCGTGCTTGGCGAGGGCTTCTGAAACGAAGCGCGTCACCGAACCTCAACATTCTCCAAATGCAGTCGCTTGGCGCACTCCAGGGCAGTGTTCGGAGCCGGTGGCTTGATCATGGCCTCGGCAAAGCGCTGCTGATCTGCAGCGGATAAGCGGATAATGGCTTGCTCCTCTATGGCTCGCCGGGCGGCGTCATGGGCGGCAGTGACGACGAAATCGGTGAGGCTGCGCCCTTGCAGTTCCGCCGCCCGCTTCAGCGTGTCATAGATGCTTGCGGGTAGGCGTGCCTCTAATCGTGAGGTTTGTTCCGTGGCCATGATTGCCATCTCTACCTATAAAATACGGCAGGCTGCCGTACAAATCAAGCTGGATCTGGCTGGCTGTCTGCAAGCACGGCTAACCTTCAACAGATCGCGGCCCGCCTCACGGCGACGGTCTTCGCGGCGGTTCACCAGCCAGTCTTCCAAATCTAGCTGTATGCTGTAGGTTGTCTCTGGTGATATAGTCACCGATCTCCTGCAGGTTGGCCACTGCATGGGGGTAGAACCTGGGGTGCATCAGCGGGTACGCCATGTTCGGCACACTTTGATCGCGAGCATGCAAAATCAGCGGCCATCCCTCCGCCAGCTTGCCGGGACCGCTGTTGATGGCCTTTTGAATACAAGAGCAGAGGTTTATTGTACCCGTTTCTGCCATTTATCCGGGTTTTGCCGACAATCAAAAATGGCATAGATAGTAACAGTTGTGTTCGTTTCTTCGTAGATGATCGAAAAGGGAAAGCGTCGCACGATAGCGCGACGATAGTCTTTATAGATAACTTGATATAGCTTCGGATTGCGGCTGATCGATTGCAGGCAGGCATCAATCAACGTTATAAATTCGCGCCCGAGGCCGATGTGTTTGCTTTCATACCAAGAGTAGCCCCGATAAGCGTCGTCTTCCGCTTCTTGGGTAAAGATGACAGTTTTAGCCATGCCGCTCGATGATGCGGCGCTGGACATCTTCCCATGAGCTGCAAGAATCCGGGTTGGCTTGATAAGACACTTTACGGCGGTCAAGCTCGGCTTTTTGCAAATCAGTAAGCGGTAAATCCTCTGGATTCAGGCTATCCCAAAGATCTTGCGCCAGCAGCAGTCTTTCGGAAGGGCTGAGCTTTAGCAAGTTGGAATGTTCAGCATTAATCATGTTAATCGTTTGTTTTCTGTCTCAATTCTATCTCAAAGATCCAGTTGCGGATGGCAAGCAGATCGGGCCTTAGCCGCCGACAAGAGCCAGGGCGGTCTGCATCGGCAGGAACAGGGTCTGCGGACGACTCAGCAGCGAATGAATCTGGTGGTCGCCGTAGAAGGCAGCGGCGATGCATCAGCCAGAGCAAGCCCCTCCGGCCCAGGGATCTGGACCCAGTTACTGCCAACTCCTGCCCCTTGCGTCAAGCTGGGGCGATCCCCGGGGTTTTGATGAGCATTTTGCCCAGGCCCAGGGCCGATTCACCCCACCTCGCCGTGATCGGAGCCGGTGTCGGCGCCTGTGCCCTGGTGGCCAGCCTGCGGCGCCAGGGTTGGCCAGCGGAGCGGATCAGCCTGTGGGAAAGCGGCCGCGGTCCCGGCGGTCGCACCGCCACGCGCCGCTCCCGCCAGGACAGCCACCTGCGCATTGACCACGGCGCCCCCCTGTTCAACATCACCGCAAGCCCCGATCCAGCCCTGCTGGCACCGTTGCTGGCGGGGGGCTGGATCGAAGCCTGGCAGGGCACCCTGGCCTGCCTGGACATCAATGGCGGCCTGGCGGGTCGGCTGGAGGATCCCCTCTGCCAGGGCCAGCTCTATCGCGGTCGCCAGGGCATGGAACATTTATGCCGCGGTTTGCTGGCCCTGGCCGGCGGCGCCATCGACAGCCATTACGGCATCCTGGTGCGCCACCTGGAGACCAGCAGCGAAGGCCGTTGGCAACTGCTGGATAGTGCCAAAGAGCTGTTGGCCGAAGCGGACTGGTTGGTGCTGGGCAGCACGTTGTTGGCCCATCCCCGCAGCCGGCTGGTGCTCGGCTGGGAGACCCTGCCCCTGGCGGTAGGGGCCGCCGAACGGGCCGATCCGGACCTGGTCCACAGCCTGGCGGCGATCGCCTCGATTCGCGCTGAGGCCCGCAGCAACCTGTTGATGGTGGTGCAGGCCAGCGAAGCCGCCCCGTGGCGGGCCCTGCCCTTCCGGCTGCTCAGTTTTGATACGGCGGCCCAACAGCGCTGGGGGTTGCGTCGCGTCGCGATTCAGCCCCTAGAGGACGGCCGTTGTGCGGTGGTCGCCCATTCCACCGCCACCGTTGCCGCCGAGTATCTCAACGTTTATGGATCCCGTTCGTCGATCGCCAGGCATCTGGGCATGGCGCCACCCCAGCAACGGGAGACGGAGGTGATCGCCGCCCTAGAGCACGGACTGCAGGAGGCCCTGGCGGCCTGGTTGCCCGAGCCTTCGGGGCCGCCGCCGCCCGAGGCCACCCCCTGGCCCGGGGTCCATAGCGAGCTGATGCGCTGGGGGGCCGCCTTCCCCCAGTTGCCGGGTCTGCCCCAGGACCTGGCCCTCTGCCGCCGCAGCCGCGTCGGTTTCTGCGGCGACTTCATCGAGGGGCCTGGCTTCGGGCGGGTGGAGGGGGCCATGCGCAGTGGTGAAGCCCTGGCCAGGCGCCTGCTGGAGGCGGCCGAGAGCGTGCAGTGAGCAGCTGCGCAGCTTCTCCTGCGTTGCCATTGGGCGAGCGAGCGGACGGTTCGCCGCCCCCATCGAAGGGCGGCCGCGACCACCTAAGCCCACCCCCCTTAGCCTGAAACCCTGCACCCTCGCCGGGCCCATGCTCGCTCCGCCACGCCCCCTGCAGATGCCGGCCTCGCTCTGCGCTGGCCTGCGCTTCACTCCCGAGCAATTCGCTGAGCTCTGCCAGGCCAATCCCGAGGCGGTGTTGGAGCTGGCCGCCGATGGTTCCCTGATCCTGATGACCCCCGCTGGCAGCGAAACGGGCGCCCGCAACGGCGAACTCTTTTTTCAGATCATGGCCTGGGCCCGTGCCACCGGCCGCTGGAAGGCCTTCGACAGCTCCGGCGGCTTCCGCCTGCCGGATGATTCGGTGCTCAGCCCCGATGCCTCCCTAGTGGCCCTCGATCGCTGGCAGGCCCTCAGCGACAGCGAGCGCCGCGGTTTCGCTCCCCTTTGCCCTGAGTTGGTCGTCGAGCTGGCCAGTCCCAGCGATGAAGGCCCCCGCAGCCGCACCGCCCTGCGCCAGAAAATGGCCGCCTACCAGCGCAACGACGCCCGCCTCGGCTAGCTGTTGATTCCGGCAGAGCGGGCAGTGGAAATCTGGGAACCGCTGGCGGATCCACCGGCCCAGCCCCGGCGTATTGAGGCGGCCAGCCACCTCGATGCAGCTCCCTCAGAGCTGGTAAGGATGCAGCACCCCGCCCAACGTGAGCGGGAAATCGCGGCTGTTGCGGGTGGCGAGGTTGAGATCGGCGCAGCGGGCGGTGGCCAGGATGATCGCGTCTGGAATCTTGAGGCCATGGCGTTGCCCTAGCAGCAGCATCAGGGCGCGTCCCACTCCAGCCGCAGCGCTTGTTGCTGCTCCGGAGACCCTTCCGGTCGATCACGCCACAGGCCGAAGACCTCGCCGTGGCTGGGTTTCTGCTGCTCCAGCCACAGCCGCAGCGCCTGCCGCAGCGCCTCCGCCCGCGACAGCCCCCGCTGGCGGCAAAGGGCATCGTGGGGGGGGCGTCGTTCGCTGCTGGCAACACGGTTGCAGGCGTCTAGGCGGTGAGTACCCGCACCCCAGCAGCCCAGGCAGCCTCAACCAGGGCGTCGTCGCGGGTGGCGATCGGCAGCTGCAGCCGCAGGGCGAGCTCCAGGTAGGCCGCGTCATAGCTGGTGAGCTGGAACCGCAGGGCCAGGCTCAGCAAGGCGGCCGGCTGGGGAGGGGCGGCGTCGATGCGGATCGGCAGCAGGACCACCTGATCGACAATCTGGCGGGCCGCAGCGATCTCGATGGTGCCGCGACGGCAAGCGGTGCGCAGCACATTGGTGAACTCCAGCTGCATTAACCAGGGGGCGTGGGCATCGACCACCGGCAGCAGGCCGGCCACCGCATCGCTGTAGGGCGTGGCCTGGTTGGCGAGGATCCAGCCGCAGAGCACGGAGTTGTCGAGCACAAAGGCGGTGGTTGCGATCGCCGGGTTCAATCCAGGCCCTCCCGGGCGATCAGCCGCAGGTCGCCCTCCAATACAACGCCGCTCCGCAGCTGCTGCAGCCGCTCCAGCGCCAGGGCCACCTGCTCGCTGCGCCCAGCACGCCCGTTGCGTTCACCTGAATCGGGCACCATCCGCACCACCGGCACCCCGCGACGGGTGATGGCAATCTCCTCCCCCTGCTCCACCCGAGCCACCAGGGCCGAGAGCTGGTTCTTGGCTGCCGCCAAGGGCACCGCCAGAGTGGGTTCGCGCCGGGAGCCGGCGGGGCCGGTGTCCGTCATGACAGCTAGCTAGCCTGACAGTTATTAACGCTAGCCTGAATGCCATGGCTTGGGCCATTCGCTGAGTGCCCAAGCTCAATACGCCCATGCCCGCAGTCGCGACCATCTGCCGGCATCGCCCCTTGGCACCAAAGCGTGCAGGCTCGCACTGGTACGACCTTGATCGACTGGCCCAGGCAGACATCGCGGCGGCGGCCGTCCGCGACCGCTTCCTCACCGCGGAGGTGGCACAGCACAAGGAAGACTTCGGCGTGCCACGGATGCCGATGAGCAGCCCATCGACTACCTCCATGCCTTGCATGGCTACTTGCAGCTGGCGGAGACGTTCAGGCGGGCCAATTGGGCCAGGACCAGCGACTGGGAAACCAGCGGGAGGGAGCCGCCAGCTCAGCCGGCCTGCGCGCCATCAGCAGGAATCACAAAGAGATGGCCCGCCGTGGCACCGGGCACCTGCTGGGGATCAAGCCGTTGGTCAAAGCTCACCAGTCGTCCGCCATGGGCCACGGCCAAGGCCAGCAGATAGGCATCGGTGATCTGGCGAGGACCAAGGATTCGCTCCCAGCGAATCAGACCTTCCTGAAGCAGGCTGATCTGCTGGGGCCAGAAAGCATGGCTGGGATGGCCGCAGGCGTCGGCCAGAGGGGCCGCCACCTGCTAGGCCGGTTGGGTGTTGGGATAGGCGGGCTGCGCCATGATCCGCACCACACCGGTTTGCGTGAGCGGGCAGGTGGCCCAGCCCTGGTCGAGATTGCGCTCCAGCCAAGTGCAGGCGGAGACATGCATCACATGCCCACTGTCGAGCAGGGCGATGATCACATTCACATCAAGCAGGGCCCGCATTCAGAGGCCTTCGAGATCGCGCAACTGATCGATCTGTTCGTTGCTCACCAGCTGTTGATCGCTGGCCGCAAAGGGACGGAATCCAGCCACAACCGCAGCGCCATAAGGCTGGGTTGGCGCCTTGCCGGTCAGGGCAGAGCGCAAGAGGCTCGAAACCACTTTCCCGGCGGAGACGCCCTGGCGGTGCGCCAACTCCTTGGCGGCAGCCAACACATCGTCCTCAATATCCAATGTCGTTCGCATGGCCCGTGCACACTTGACTTGCATCTAAGCATCAGCGCATCGGGGCAGCGCGTCAAGATTGGCCTTTAATTCATCGCACCCATCATCCAGGTCCGCGCAGGTGCTGCCAGCAGGCCCGTTGCGTGAGCAGAGGCAAGGGCGGCATGGTGCAGGCCAGCACGCCTTGATCGCCGGTGACAAAGAGGTCGGCCTCGGCAAGCACGGCGCTGGCCAGCACCCATTCATCGTCCCCATCGACCAAGCCCAGCAGCAGGGTTTGCCCGGGCCTGGGTGCGATGGGTTGATCGCGTGCGCTCCCCCTCCAGCCTTGGCCGGCTCAGCGGCGGCTGTAGTGGGCGCAGCGTTCGCAGGGGCCCTCGGGCAGCACGGCGCAGCGCAGCAGGGGGGTGCGGGCGTTGTAAGCGCAACTGGGGTCGCCGATCACCCAAGCCCCTTGCCACCAGCGGGCGTCGGCGGGTTGGCGCTGGGATTTCACCTGCAGGGCCAGGGAGGCCAGCTCGTAGATGCCGTTGCGCAGGCGGTAGTGGTGGCGACGCTGCAGCACCAGAAAACTGCGGTCGCCCAGCACCAACCAGCGGCCCGGTTGGGGGACATCATCCATCACCTCGATCTCAATCTGCTCGATCAACCGGTCGCTGTCGATCTGACGAATTTCGACCCGCATGGCTCAGGGTTCAGGGTCGCTGGCGGGGACCGCTTCGGGCAGGCGGCTGGAGAACCCCCAGGCGAACAGGGCACCCACGGCTACCAGCAGGCTCCACTCCGGCAACTCCACATCGGGATAGGCCAGGCGCAACAACAGCCGCAGGCCCACCAGGGCCACCGCCAGGTAACCGGCATTCTCCAGGTGGCGGTAGACATCCAACCAGCGGATGAACAGTTCGGCGGTCAGCCGCAGCGCGATCACGCCGATCACGCCGCCGGCGATCACCAGGGGCAATCGATCGGTGACGGCCACTGCCGCCGCCACGCTGTCGAGGGAGAAAGCTAGATCGGTGAAGGCCAGGGTGGCCACCACCGCCGCCAGGGAGGCGCCGACCGGGGCTGATTCCGCCGCTGGCGTTGGGGTTTCTTGGGGATCCAGCTTGGGGTCCAGGGTGCCCTCCCCAGCTGTTAAAGCGGACGCCGGGAACCCCAAGACTCCCTTCAGGGAAGGCAGCAATTGGCGTCCCGCCAGCCAAAGTAGATAGAGGGCGGCCAGCAGTTGCAAGGGCCAAAAGGCCAGCACCCAGCGGGCCGCCACGATCAGGGCTAGCCTCAGCACCAGGGCAAAGAGCAAACCAAAATTAAGGGCTTGGCGCTGGCGGGCCGGATCATGCAGTTTGCGGGCGATGGCCGCCAGGGCGATGGCGTTATCGGCGGACAACACGCATTCGAGGGCCACCAGCAGGGGCAGCAGCAGCACCATTTCGCCCCATTGATCCGCCCCCTCAATCAGGGGCGTCAGGGAGGGCATCGATTCCGCTTCCATCGCAGGGCAGATCGCTCGGCAACGGAGCGTCAAAGAGGCAGTCTAGGGAGGCCTGAGGCGGGTGATGTCAATGGAGGTACGGGTTCAGCTGGTCCATGCCGACGGCCAATCCCGGGTGGTGTTGGTCAGCGCCTTCGCCGGAGAGCGCCTGCTGGGCAGTGCATTGGGAGAGGCCACAGATGCTGAAACCGCCGAAGATCGGGCCCTGGGGCGGTTGTTGGCCCGGCTGGCCGCCGCGCCAGGCGGGGCCCGCCCAGCCAGCGCCACCGCCACCGCCCCAGTGGCAACGGCGAACCGGCGGTCGCTGGCTGGGACCGCCTTGGAGCCCAGCGGCAAGAGGAGCGCCAAAGCAGCCCAGCCATCGCAGGCGGCCGATCCCGCCCCGATCA
>CAMCQR010000096.1 GCA_945877115.1 Synechococcus sp. UW140
TCCTATGGAGGTACTGCCATGTAAGGCCCCACAGCTCCCTGGGAGGCAGAACTCCCCATGAGGTCTATACTGAGGCCGAACCCTGTTCCTCCCGCTCGGGGTTAACGATGTCAGGGGCCAGAACTGTCCAGTAAAAGGCACCCACCTCACCCTGGCGGGTGGCTGCCTGAGTATCAGGAGCCGCCCCTCATCAGCAGCCGCAGCAAGAGATTTCGCTTGCGCTGGGGCCGCTGAGTGTTGAGTAGCAGGTTGCGGTTATTATATTGTAGCGCTTCTGCACGTTTGATCTGGGTTTCCAGGCTGTCTAGAAATTGACGAAACTGATCGACGGATTGCCAGCTCTGCTGCAGCTCGATGGGGGCAGCGTTGATTTGGGATCCGTAGGGTGAGCCTGATGCTTGATGCATAAAATTAGTTGGAATTTTCACTAATGCAGGGATACTGCAGCTTGCAGCTCCAGGAAGAGGAATCTGGCCAGCGGCATCAAAACTCACCCGCACTTCCTTTCCAGCCCAGCTGGAGGGCAACCTTTCCAGCCTCCACGAGAAACCACAACCATCAGGATGGCCCTGGGAACCCATTCCTGGCCTGTACTGGTCACAAGGCACAGCTAGGGCTGGCTGCCCTTCCATCTGCAACCAGACCTGAAAAGGTTCATGACCATTCTGGCCCTGCCGGTAGCCCCAGCCTTGGAGTGCTTTCCCGTCTGGACTCAGCCCATCAAAATGACCCATCGCGCCGCATACTTCAGGATCAAGAATCTGCCGAAGCCGCTGATCTGTCTGGGCCCGCGCCGAAAGATGTTGCAGCTCCACTCGCACACTGCCATCGGCCGATGTGGCCAGGATCTTGGTTACCTGATTGACCACCGCTGCCGACATTTCACCGTTCACGATCAGCTGAAACCCGAAGTTGCCCGGTAGGCCAAGCATCTCCGCAACATCCGGCCGTGGCTGGTTGATTGCCGCCTGGGCCACCAAATGGGACCCTTGGAGCAGGCGCACATCAGTGAACGGCACGGTGGGGCCATAGACCCACCCCGAGATTAATCCAGGTGTGATGGAATCGATCCCCCCACGGTGCATGACCTTGTTAGGTCGAAACTTGAAAATTGAAAGCATTTTTTCGACTGCAATGATGTATTTTCCGATTTTAATCGATCATTGCTGAGTCTGGTTCTATCCCATGCGTAGAAATGCATGCCCAGCAGACCGAACAGTGAATCGGCATTGAGCAGGACATGGGCTCTGAAACAGATGGTAGGTAGCTATACAAGCACGTTTGCTGTGACGCTCCTCACCCTGCGGATAACCAAGGATCTGTTTCCGGCGCCGGGCGTCAGAGGGGTGATCGATCGACAGAAGTGAAATGGATTGGCTTTGGGGTCCTGCATGGGCGTTGGGGTAAACCACTGCCAATGAGCCCCTGGTCCCGAACCCGTGCCAAGCGGTCTGAACCTGGACCTCGCCCAAGGAATTAACATCTTTTCAGTGCAGGTTTTCGGTGTGTCGCCTCCGACGTTTCGAGACGACATTCCCTTGGCCCGGCGCAGCCGTGTAACGGTTTCCCGCCGCACACCGCCTTGGCTGGCCTTTCTGCGCGGGGTCTTGTTCTTGGGTCTGGCCCTGGCCACCCTGATTTTCCTACGCCAGTCACGCTGGGTGCCCTGGCTTGGGCCTGCCCCCGTGGCGGGTCTACGGGAGCGCCCTACGGCAGACGGGCGATTGCTAGGCCATTTGCCTTACCCGGAAGCTCCCCCCGGGGTTCTTGTTGCCTTGGGGGCAGGGTTGCAGCTGAGGCCGGAGGCGGCTGCCGCCATTCGTGCCATGCAGCAGGCCGCCGCCGCTGAAGGCGTGGACCTGCAGGTGTTGAGTGGTTACCGGTCGATTGATTTGCAAAGGAGTCTGTTTTTCGACGTTAAGGCTGAGCGCAATCAGGATGCCCATACACGGGCCAAGGTCAGCGCCCCCCCTGGCTACTCAGAACACAGCACCGGCTATGCGGTAGACCTCGGTGATGGTGGCCAGCCATCGACCAATCTCAATCAGAACTTTGAAAATACCCCCGCTTACCAGTGGTTGTCACGGCATGCGGGCCGTTACCATTTAATTCTTTCCTTTCCCAAGGGAAATCAACAGGGGGTGAGTTACGAACCCTGGCACTGGCGTTACGAAGGGTCTTCAGATGCCTTGCGGCTGTTTGAGCCAGCCATGCGACTGGCCCCCTGATTCAGGCGAGGCGCAAGGTAGGATGAATTATCGCTTCGGTACCCTGGCGCGGCGAAAACCCCATAAGCATGCCGCATAAGCACGCCGGTCTTCCCCAACAGCCCTGGTTTCGAATTTTCCTCCATCCCAACCGAGAACATTATGAGCGGCGACAGCAAAGGCGCCCCAATTCGCAATATCGCGATCATTGCCCACGTTGACCACGGTAAAACCACTTTGGTGGATGCCCTGCTCGGCCAATCCGGCATCTTTCGCGCTGGCGAGGCTGTACCCACTTGCGTACTTGATTCCAATGATCTGGAGAGGGAACGGGGAATTACTATTCTTTCAAAGAACACTTCTGTTCATTACAATGGCACTCGAATCAATATTGTTGATACTCCTGGCCACGCCGATTTTGGTGGAGAAGTCGAACGAGTTTTAGGTATGGTGGATGGTTGTTTGCTCATTGTTGACGCCAATGAGGGACCTATGCCCCAGACACGATTTGTCCTCAGAAAGGCCTTGGAACAAGGTCTGAGGCCGATTGTATTTGTTAATAAAATTGATCGTGCTCGCGTCGATCCCGAGCAGGCGGTCGATAAGGTTCTTGATCTTTTCCTGGAGTTGGGGGCGGACGACGACCAATGTGATTTTCCCTATCTTTTCGGCAGTGGCATGGCTGGCTACGCCAAGCCTGATATGGCCACGGAAAGCGACACGATGAAGCCGCTCTTTGATGCCATTTTACGCCATGTCCCACCGCCGGTGGGGGACCCAAACAAGCCCCTGCAGTTGCAGGTCACGACCCTGGATTATTCAGATTTCCTGGGACGTATCATGATTGGACGCGTACACAATGGCACCATCAGTGGTGGTCAGACCGTTGCCTTGATTCGCGAGGATGGCAGCATCAAGCGCGGTCGCATTAGCAAACTTCTTGGTTTTGAAGGCTTGCAACGGATTGAAATTCCCGAAGCCCGCGCCGGCGATCTTGTTGCTGTAGCTGGATTCGATGAGGTCAATATCGGCGAAACGATTGCCTGTCCTGATCATCCCGAGGCTCTGCCCCTAATTAGGGTCGATGAGCCCACATTGCAAATGACCTTTGTGGTCAATGACTCACCTTTTGCCGGTAAGGAAGGCAAGTTTGTGACGAGTCGTCAATTGCGTGATCGGCTGCAGAAGGAACTCCTGACCAATGTGGCCTTAAGGGTTGAAGACACCGATTCACCCGATCGCTTTTCGGTTAGTGGTCGCGGTGAGCTCCACCTCGGCATTCTAATTGAAACCATGCGGCGCGAAGGATATGAGTTCCAAGTCAGCCAGCCCCAGGTCATCTTCCGTACCATCGATGATAGTCCCCACGAGCCTTTCGAGACCCTGGTGATGGATGTGCCCGAAGAAGCCGTTGGCACGTGCATTGAAAAGTTGGGCATGCGTAAAGGTGAAATGCAAAATATGGAAACTAGTAGTGATGGAAGGACCCAATTAGAATTTATTGTGCCGGCCCGCGGATTAATTGGTTTCCGTGGTGATTTTGTTCGTGCGACCCGCGGCGAAGGAATCATGAGCCATTCCTTCTTTGATTACCGTCCCATGCAGGGTAATTTTGATGCTCGTCGAAACGGTGTCCTGATTGCCTTCGAGGAAGGGACGGCCACTTTCTATGCCCTCAAAAATGCCGAAGATCGGGGTCAGTTTTTCATCATTCCAGGTACTAAGGTTTATAAGGGCATGATCATCGGTGAGAATAATCGACCTCAGGACCTTGAGTTGAATGTTTGTAAGGCGAAGCAGCTCACAAACATTCGCTCTGCCGGTGCGGAAGAACTCGACACCTTGCAGACTCCATTGCAGATGACGCTGGAGAGAGCTCTTGAGTACATCGGTCCCGATGAGATGCTGGAAGTCACCCCAGAATCGATTCGTTTACGCAAGCTCCCAGCCCGCAAGCCTGCCAAACGCTGATTCGTTGGGCTTTTCTCAATCTTTCACTGCTGAGGAAGTGCAGATCCTCCAAGACCCCCGCTTTCATTCCGGTGTGGCCGCCTTTAATGGTGGTGATTGGTACGGTTGTCACGATGATTTTGAGGCGGTCTGGCATGAAACCCAGGGGCGACTCCGACCGATACTCCAAGCCATCCTTCAGATTGCCGTTGCCCATCACCACCTTGAGAAGGGTAACCAGAGGGGCGCAATAATTCTGCTCGGCGAAGGTTTGGGCCGCCTAGCCGCCGTTGGGCCCTGTGAGCTTGGTCTTGACATCCATTCCCTTCAGCAAACGTGCCAGCAGCGTCTCGTTGCTTTGCAACAAGCATCTTCTTTGGATCCTTTCACCCTGCCTCGGCTGGAGCCCTGCCAGGAAGGGCCCCGGTAGATTCAGCCGTCTTCCTCTGTCATGGCCCGGTTCTTGCTTCGACCGCTCCACTTCGCCTTGATGGGCATCGTTGCGGCACCCCTGCTTCCAGTCGTTCCATGGAACCCGATGGTCCCCATGGTCCGCGGGGCGCCTGCTTCATCAACTAAACCTGCTCCCCCTAAACTGCCTGCGCCGCCGCCTGTCGCCCCGGTCCGCCTCGCCCCCGCCGCGGCTGCTGCATCGCCGGACCCCACCAATGCTGCCGTCGTTCGCGACGATGGCATGGTCAACATCGAGTCTGATCGCCAACAGGCCGATAATCGCACTGGGATCGTGACGGCCATTGGCAACGTCCGGATCACCTATCCCCAGAAGGGCATGGTGGCTACCTCCCGTCAGGCCCAATATTTCAGCAAGGAAGGCCGGCTCGTGCTCAGTGGAGACGTAGACGTCGTCGATCGTGATGGCCAACGCATCCGAGCCGAACGGCTCGTTTATTCCCTTGACAACGAACGGGTTGTGGCAGAACCTCCCACTGGGCGCCAGGTGTTCAGCAGGCTGCGACTGCAAACTCGCGAGGGGGCCGCACCTTCCCCTTTGATGCCATGAGTCTGGTCTTGGATCAGGTGACGATCACCCTCGCCGGAAGGCCCTTGGTGAGTGGAATGAGTCTCGAACTCCATCCTGGAGAAGTGGTTGGACTGCTTGGACCTAACGGGGCTGGAAAAACCACAACCTTCAACCTGATCACGGGCTTGCTGCGGCCGGATGAGGGCGATGTTCGCTTAGATGGACTATCGGTGACCCCCATGGCGATGCCCCAGCGCGCCCGGCTTGGTATTGGTTACCTACCCCAGGAAGCCAGCGTCTTTCGCAATCTGAGCGTGCGCGAGAATCTGGAGCTGGCGCTCCAGGAAAGTCAGACCCCAAGATCGCTCCGCCAGGAGCGACTGGAAACGTTGATCCAAGACTTCCATTTGGTGCCCTTTCAATGCCGCAAGGGATTTCAACTTTCTGGTGGAGAGCGGCGCCGTTGTGAAGTGGCCCGTGCCCTTGCCGTTGGCGTACAGGGACCCCGTTACTTGTTGCTTGATGAGCCTTTTGCCGGCGTTGATCCCCTTGCCGTTGCCGATCTCCAGGAATTAATCGCCGGCTTGCGACGGCGGGGCATGGGGGTGCTGATCACCGATCACAACGTTCGTGAAACGTTGGCCATTACCGATCGCGCCTACATCCTCACCGATGGTCGCTTGTTGGCGTCAGGCAGTTCCGTGGCCATGGCCCACGACCCCTTGGTGCGTCGCCACTATCTCGGTGAGGGCTTCCAGCTTTGAGCCGACCCCAGATTGCCCGATCAGGTCCTTCGACTCTTCCTGCAAAGCAGAGATACCTAATGGGGAGTTTGAGAAGCATTAACAGTTGGCGGCGTCTGCCTTTGATGGACCGCTGGTTGTTGCTGGAGCTGGTGGGTCCCCTGCTTTTTGGGATCGCGGCTTTCACGGCCGTTTCCCTATCGGTGGGTGTGGTTTTCGAGCTGGTGCGTCGCGTTGCCGAATCAGGTCTGCCAGCGCAGGTGGCGCTCCAAGTGTTGATGCTTCGCTTGCCTGGATTTCTGGTCTTGGCCTTTCCCATGGCCACCTTGATGGCCACCCTGCTCGCCTACAGCCGCCTGTCGGGTAGCAGTGAGCTGACGGCCCTGCGCAGTGTTGGTGTGGGCACTACCCGTATGGTGATCCCCGCCCTGGCCTTGGCGCTTGCCATGAGCCTGCTGACCTTTCTTTTCAATGATTTTATCGTGCCCAGGGCCAATCTCGTCGCCAGCCAGACCCTGGAGCGAGCCCTGGGTAAGGCCGTTACGAATCAAAGCGGCGATAATATCCTTTACTCACGCTTTGGTCGCGTCAAAGATGAAGAAAATGGCGATTCAGTACGGCAGCTTACACAGCTTTTCTATGCACGCAAGTTTCGTAATAGCACCATGCAGGATGTCACCTTGATAGATTTTTCCAGGATGGGCCAACGTCAGATGTTGATGGCCGAAAAGGGGCACTGGAACGAGGCTAAGGCTATGTGGGAGTTCAGCGATGGTCGTATCGTCAATGTCGATGAAAAAACTGGATCAACAACCTCGGCGCGATTTGATCGTTATCTTTACCCACTCAACCAGGATCCGATTGAAATAGCTAAATTACCCACCGACGTCAGCACGATGACAGTGGGGCAGGCTCTTCGGGCCGAGCGTTTGCAAACAGAGGCCAACAACACCAAGGAAGCCCGTCGCTTGCGGGTGAGGATCCAAGAGAAATTTGCCTTCCCCGCCATCTGTCTCGTCTTTGGTTTGATCGGCAGCAGTCTGGGGGTGCGGCCCCATGCCCGCACCAGTCGCAGCCAGGGCTTCGGCATCAGTGTGCTTCTTATTTTTGGCTATTACTTGATGTCCTTCATCGTCAGTTCCCTTGGCGTCACCGGCACCTTGAGCCCCTTTCTCGCCGCCTGGTTACCAGTCTTGGTCGGCTTGGCCAGTGGGGGTGTCCTCCTGCGCCAGGCCAGTCGCTGAGGCCTGCGTAAGGGCAGACTGGAGTCACTTCTCCTTCTCCCGGTGAACGATCCCGTAGTCGGTCTCGCCTTGGCCGCCTTCGCCTTGCTTTTGCTTGTGCTTCCCCTCTCCTTCTGGTCCCTCAGTGGTGGTGGCTCCAACCGTTGGGTGACCTTTTTAGTGGCGGCTGCCAACCTTTGCCTCACAGCCCAACTCGTGCTGCGCTGGTGGGATTCCGGCCATTTCCCGATCAGTAATCTTTACGAATCCCTTTGCTTTCTGGCCTGGGCCTGCACGCTCACCCAGCTCCTGGTGGAGCGGTCCTGGCCAAGTCCCTTGGTGCCGGCAGCCGCAACCCCCATGGCGCTTGGTTGTGTCGCCTTTGCCAGCTTTGCCCTGCCGGATCGGCTTCAGGAGGCTTCCCCCTTGGTGCCAGCCTTGAGGTCCAGCTGGTTGGTGATGCACGTCAGCGTGATCATGCTGAGCTACGCCGCACTTTTGGTCGGCTCCCTGCTGAGCGTCGCCGTGCTGTTTACCGATCGCAATGAGGCACTGGAACTGCGCAGCAGCTCGATTGGCAGCGGCGGTTTTCGTCAGGCCCAGCTCAGCAGCGCTGGAGCTGGGGACATGAGCTTGAGTAGCAGTGATTTTCGGATCAGTGAACAGCTGGATAGCCTGAGTTATCGCACGATCACAGTCGGTTTTTTGCTCCTATCCGTGGGTCTGGTCAGCGGTGCCGTTTGGGCCAATGAAGCCTGGGGCAGTTGGTGGAGCTGGGATCCCAAGGAAACCTGGGCCTTGATTTGCTGGTTGGTTTATGCGGCCTATTTGCATACACGTCTGATCCGTGGCTGGCAAGGCCGCCGGCCAGCCTTGGTCGCGGCTGCTGGCCTTGTGGTGATCGCCGTTTGCTACATCGGGGTCAATCTGCTTGGCATTGGCCTGCACAGCTATGGCTGGTTTTTTGGTAGCTGATGACCCCGATCGCCGCCTCTACTCCCCTGCCTCTACAACACGGGTCCTGATGCGGCGTCGCAGCTGCCGGCTCCAACCGATGCCGGCAGCGACACCCATGAAAGGCAGTGGTGCTGGCACTGGCGCTGGTTGGTATACGGCTTGATAAATTCGTTGGGCAAAGATTTCATGTCCTGTTGTTGTGGGATGGGTGCCATCCCAATAGAACCAGTCCTGGGCCACACCACCCGTGTTGGCGACACAACTTGAGTTTGAGATGCATCTGGTTGTCACATCCGTAAAGCCGAATAGGGCTGGATTATTGAGAATTTCCTGTTGTATGTCGTCTGTTTGAAATTGCATGATGTCCAGATCAGGTCGTTGGGAGCTCAAAAGATTCAGCTTGGTCTGCAGCAAGTTGTTGAATCCGGCTGAAAGTTGATTCAACACAGCTTGCTCAGCTGTGCCAGCAAATTCGGGGGTGTCGCCGATAAAGGGACTGTTAGGTACTAAAAAGTGACGTGCTCCGTAGTCGTTTGCTAGTTCAGTGATTGACCCGACAATATTATTGACAGCGTTGTCCACAACCGCTAGGTAGCCCCCTGGTGGTGCGATGGCAGGGCCCGTATTACCGGTATAGGTCCCAGGCAAGCTATTTGGCGACGAATTATTGTACCAAAATAGATCGTTAGCAAAAAACCAGACGGCAAAAAGTGTAGAAGCCGGATCAAAAGTCTGGCCCTGGCTAGCGAAACTGTTCAGTTGCCAGGAGTTGCCCTTCTGGCTATAAGCACTACTTAAACCCAGGGAAATTGCAGGAGGATTGAGTTCAAGATAGTTTT
>CAMCQR010000097.1 GCA_945877115.1 Synechococcus sp. UW140
TTTTGTGGTTGAATCCAATTGGGGTCGGTCTCGGGCAATTCGCCAGGATGGCGATAGCACCGAACTCATCCAAGAAGCGATAGACACCTGCCCAGTGGATTGCATCCACTGGGTGGCCTACGAAGAACTGCCGGCCCTCGAACGCCGCCTCGATGAGCAGGAAATCATGCCCCTGGGGGTGCCGACACCGGCCCGACCCAGGCGCACCTTGCCGCGGCCACCAGCCCCAAGGCCATGAGGGTGCCAACCCGTCGGTTCGGACGCACCAACCTGGCCATGCCCTTGCTTTCCCTGGGAGGCATGCGCTTTCAGCAGAGTTGGTCGGATGTGGGCGCCGCCGAGGTCGATCCCAAAAGCCAGGCGAATCTGAGGGCCATTTTGGAGGCGGCCAGCGCCGCCGGCCTGCACCACATCGAAACCGCGCGGGGTTACGGCAGCTCCGAGCGCCAGCTGGGCGAATTGCTCCCCCAAGTGCATGATCCCCAACGGATCCTGCAAACCAAGATCGCCCCCAAGGCCGACGCCGACGCCTTCGAGGCCGAGCTGCGCGTCAGCTTTGAGCGGCTGGCCGTCTCCCGGGTGGACCTCCTCAGCCTGCATGGCATCAACACCGCCGAGCTGCTGGACCAAACCCTGCGGCCCGGAGGCTGTCTGGAGGTGGCCCGTCGCTGGCAGGACGCAGGCCGTGTCGGCCACGTGGGGTTCTCCACCCATGCCCCCCTCGATGTGATCCTGACGGCGATCGAGAGCGATGGTTTCGACTACATCAACCTGCATTGGTATTGGATCCGCCAGGACAATGGCCCCGCCATTGCCGCCGCCACGGCCCATGACATGGGGGTCTTCCTGATCAGCCCCACCGACAAAGGCGGCCATCTGCATACCCCTTCCCAGCGCCTGCTCGATCTCTGCGCCCCCTTGCATCCGATCGTCTTCAACGATCTTTTCTGCCTCAGTGCCCCCGGCGTGCACACCATGAGCCTGGGGGCCGCCCGCCCCGGGGATCTTGATCTCCATCTGGAGGCAGTGACCCTATTGCCTAGGGCTCACGAACTGTTGCCACCGGTGCTGGCCAGGCTGGAAGCGGCCCAAGTCCAAGCCCTGGGAGCGGCCTGGCTGGAGACCTGGGACCGGGGCCTGCCCCCATGGCACCAGACCCCCGGGGGCATCAATCTGCCGGTGTTGCTCTGGCTTCACAACCTGCTGGAAGCCTGGGGAATGGAGGGGTTCTGCCGGGCCCGCTACGGGCTGTTGGGTCACGGTGACCACTGGTTTCCGGGCGCCAACGCCGGGACCCTGGACCAGGCTGTTAGCGAAGCGGATCTGCTGGAGGTCCTTGGGGCCAGCCCCTGGGCCCAAGAGATTCCCCCCCTCCTGCGCCGCCTTAACCAGCAGCTCGGTGGACACAAGATGCAGAGGTTGGTGAGCCCCTGAACAGCGACGGGCACCCTTGAGGTGCGACCCCGATCAGGGCTCGCTGGACACCGCTCCGATCGGCGCTTTGAGCGGCACACCCACGGCCCTCGGGTAGGCGGCCGGGCAGGGAGCCAAAGGCCTTAGCCAGAGGGCATGGCGCACCCCGCGCTCCACCGGCAACTCGCGGCCCTGCACCGCTTCGACTTCGGCCCGCAGCAGGGGTAGGGCCCGATCGAGATCGGCCCGGTCGCCGGGCTCCCAACGGCCCCGGTAGAGCAGGGCCCGGCCCTGGGGCGCCAACAAGGGCACCAGATATTCGGCAACGACAGGCGCCGCGGCAACGGCCCGGGCCATGGCCCAGTCGAAACGACCGCGGCAATCGCGGCTACGGCCGGTGCGCTCCACCCGCTCGCAGCGCAGCTGCACCCGATCCTCCAGCCCCAGGGACGCCGCCATGGAGCGCACCGCCTCCACCTTGCGTCCCACCGAATCCACCAAGGTGAGCTGGGCCTCGGGCAGGGCGATGGCAATGGCCAACCCTGGGAATCCTCCGCCCGTACCGACATCGATGAGACGCAACGGCACCGCCTGGGGGGGCTGCTGGGTGAGCAGGGGCACCAGGGGCCAGAGGCTGTCAAAGATCTGGGCGATCCAGAAGTCATCGCCCTCCACCAATCGGGTCAGGTTGACGCGGCTGTTCCAGTGCCTCAACTGCCCTTGGAGCGCCACCAGGCTCTCTAGCTGGCCGGAATCCGGCATCCAGCCCAGCTGGCCCCAGAACTCCGCTGTGGGCAGGCCATGGCCATCGATCGCTGGGGATGGACCCATCAACGGGTCGCCCTGCTGGGCGTTGGGAGCGATCGGCTCGGAGACCGACGATCTGACAGGGTCAGGACGGTTGACCATCCACGGGGGCCTGGAAGCTTCTTTCTAGGATCTCGCCGACCGCGCCCTGCCGCCGCCGTTTTCGGGCCATGGCCCCTTCGCCCAACCCTGCCCCATCTTTCCCCGACTCGCAGAGCGGCGCCTCCCATTACGCGGTGCTGAAACTCTCCAGCGCGGCCACCCCCCAGGAGCTGAGGCAGGCATTCCGTCACCTCAGCAAGCTTTACCACCCGGACACCACCCAGCTACCGCCGCAAGCCGCGCAATCCTCCTTTGCGCGGTTGCAGCTGGCCTACGCCACCCTCAGCGATCCGACCCGCCGCCGGGCCTATGACCAGGAACGGGCTCTAGTGGCCACCCCTTACCTGCCGACGGTTGGTCCACCAGAGCCGGGGCCGGCGGCGGGCCGCAGGGTTTCGGTGCGCCGCGCCCTCTCGGGCGGCGAATGGCTGGCCCTTTTGCTGTTGGGAGTCGCTCTGATCCTCAGCCTGGTGCTGGGCCTTGGCGTGGCCTGGGCCCGGGGAACGGCCCTGATCACCCAGCCCAGTTGGGCAGTCGATGGGGTGGATCGGGTTGATGGGGCCCCTGAGCCACCGATGGACCCCGTCCTTCCCCAGACTGCCCAAGCCGAGCCACCCGCCGATGCTGATGCTCCCCCCTGAGCAGATGCCCTTATACAACCACCCGCTGCCGTCCCTGGAAGAGTGGCTGCGCCAGATCGGCGCCCACCAGGACAACCAGCAGCCTGCCAGCTGGGATCTGCATCGGCCTCAATGGAGTGCCCGTATCGAGCTTGAGATGGAAGACCTTCGGGTCTGCTGGCAGCAGGACGGTCAACGCAGGGTGCGCCATTTCTCCTACGGCCTCTCCCGCGCCGATGTGGAAGCGGCAATCCTGGCCGGGCCCTGAGGGGAGTCACCCGTTGGCAGGGTCAGAGTTGATCCAGGGCTTGGGCGATCGCCTGGAAGCACTGATCCAATTGCTCGTCCGTGGTGGCCAGGGGTGGGAACAGGTACACCACCGATCCGAGGGGGCGTAAAAAGACTCCCTGCTGCTGCACCAGCTGCTGCAGGCGCCGGCCGGCTGTGTTGAGGTAGCCAGGCTGCTCGACCACGAGGTCAAAGGCGGCGGCGCAACCGAGCTGGCGGGGGTGATGCACCCGGGGGTGGGCAGCAAGGGCGGCGAGGCCGGGCTTCAGTCGCGCCTCCATGCCCTGATAACTCTCCGGTCTGGCTTCCAGCAGGTCCAGGCTGGCCAGGGCCGCGGCACAGCCGAGGGGGTTAGCCGTAAAACTGTGGCCATGGAAGAGGGTGAGGCTGGGATCGGTGCCGATAAACCCTTCGTAAAGCGCTTCCCGAGCCAGGGTCACCCCCATCGGCAGGAAGCCCCCCGTAAGGCCCTTGGAAAGGGCCATGAGATCGGGCGCTAGGCCGGCCCGCTGACAGGCGAACAGGGAGCCACTGCGGCCGAAGCCCGTGAGCACTTCATCGGCAATCAAAAGGGCCCCCGCCTGGCGCGTCAGCCGCTGCACCTCCTGCAGAAAGGCAGGGCGCACCATGGCCATGCCGCCCGCCCCCTGCAGCAGGGGTTCCAGGATCACCGCGGCGGTTGGGGTTTGCAGGAGGCGCTCCAGGACCACTAGGGCCTGGCCTTCCCGCTCTTCGACCGAGCCGTCACCCCACCAGGTGGCAGGCCAGGGGGCGCGGGCCACAGCAAAGAGCAGGGGGTCGAAGGGGGCACTGAATAAGGAGCGCTCGCCGACGGCCATCGCCCCAAAGGTGTCGCCGTGGTAAGCCCCTGCAAAGGCAACCAACTGGGCGCGGGGTTCGCCGCGGTTGTGCCACCACTGCCAGGCGATCTTGATGGCCACCTCTACGGCGGTGGAGCCATTGTCTGAAAAAAAGAGTCGATCAAGACCCGTGAGAGTAGTGAGTCGTTCGGCGAGACGCTCGGCACCGACATGGCGAAAGTTTGCGAAAATCACCTGCTCCAAAACCATGGCCTGGGCGGCTAGAGCGGCGGCAATCGAAGGCTCGGCATGACCATGCAGGGTCACCCACCAACTACTAATGGCGTCGATCAAGGGGGTTCCATCTTCTAAGAAGAGCAGGGAACCCTGGGCGGCCACCACCCGTGGGGGCGGATTGGCGGTAGCCACCTGGGTGAAGGGATGCCAAAGATGGGAATGCCAAAGAGAATTGGAATACCTAAGAGAATTGGAATACCTAAGAGAAGGTGAAAATTCAGCCACGGTGAGTCAACAAAGAACCAAAACGGAAAACCCTCGTCATGCTTAGGCGAACAAAAGGCGGATCGCGATTTTTGCCTCCCGCTAATGCCGTTCTCCCCGCCTGTCTCGTTAGCTTCATGAAATCTTCACGATCTGCTTACGCTTCAAAGCGATTCGTTGCCAGCGCCTCGAGCTCATCTAGCCAAAGCAATCACAATTCCCGTGGCAACGATATGTTTGCCGAAGGTCAATGGCAGATGCTCAGGGTCATGCTTGAGCGTCAGGGTTGGTCCCATTCTCAACTCGAACTCATGCGAGAACAGCTCCGCCAAGGGTGGCCGCTTTCGATGGCCAAACAAAACGTCGCCGCCCTCATGGGCCATTGTCCGATCCGTGCACGTGCCATGGCCTGAGGGCCCAAAGCCTCAACGGCAACGACCATGCCTGGTAGGACCGAGGTGGCCGCAGAAAATCCATCCGCGCAAGCTGCCTTCAAGATCGGTGAACACCACCAAGATGCCACTGCAGACCAGGGCCACAGCCAGGCTGACCAGCAGGTGTCTTTTGGTCATGGCCGCAGGGAAATAGGGAGGTCACTCTCCAGCCATTGCCTTTGCAGCGCAGCCGCATTCAGCGGTTCCAACCGGGGCAGTTGGGCCAGTACGGGGACGCCGCCCAGCTGTTCAAGGGTGCCGGGATTATCTGGATGGAGCGGGCCGTTCAGCACCAGTCCCAGCACGGGAATGGAGCGATGTCGCAGGGCTTCGAGACTCAGCAGGGTGTGGTTGAGGGTCCCGAGGCCACTGCGGGCCACCAGCACCAGGGGCAAGCCCCAGTGGCAGATCTGGTCAATCTGCAACCAGTCCCGGCCCAGGGGGGTCATCACCCCACCGGCTGTTTCGACCACCAGTGGCCCGTCGCCAGAGGGCAACGACAACCGATTGGGATCGATCACCACCTGCTCCTGTTCCGCCGCCCAATGGGGGGAAACAGGGGCCTGAAGCCGGTAGCTCTCCTTCAGGAGTCGCTCGGGCGGCAGGCTGAGCATTGTCTGCACCCACTGGCTGTCACTCCCCTCAGCCAGCCCGCTCTGAACCGGTTTCCAATAACAGGCTCCCAGCCCCTGGACCAGCAGCGCGCTGACCACGGTTTTGCCCACATCGGTATCGGTGCCGCCGACGATCAGGCGCATGGCTCGCTCCGGGCCAACACGAGTAACACTTCCCAACTTAGGCCGCCCGGAGAGGGCCAATGGGTCCGCAAACGACGCCACTGCCCTGGTGATAGGGGGGCCTGACGACTGGTACCGGCCCCAATCGCCTTGAGCTGGCGCAGGCTGGCCAATCCGTCAGGTCCAGCCTGGCTGAAACGCAGCAGGTCCTGGCGATGGGGGCGCAGGCCCCGGTCGCCGATGGCGGCCAGCAAGGCAGCAGCCTCAGGCAGGTCCAGGGCGGTGCAGGGCACGGCTGCCGCCGTCGCCGCCTGGCGCCATTGGGAGAAGCTACCGGCCGTGGGCACAGCCAGCAGCAGCCAGCCCCCCGGGGCCAGCCGATCGCACCAACCTGCCAGCTGGCCCACCGGATCGTCGAGCCAATGCAAGGCGAAGCTGGAGGCCAGCAGGGCAGCCTGCGCCAACTCGATGGGGAGCCCGTCATTGAGATCCCAGAGCCTTTGGGGTGCAGGCAAGGCGCTGGCCAGCAAGGGGTTGAGGGCCAGCAAGGAGGGGCAATGGTCGAGTTGCAGGGGCGGCTGGCCCGCCAGGGCCGTCCAGTGCCGCATCAGGGCGCGACTGAGCAGACCGCTGCCGGAACCCAGATCCGCCACCGGCCCGGCCAGCAAGGGGAGATCCCGGCACCAATGGGCCAGCCTCCAGGCCACGGCCTGCTGCAACCGGGCCTGGCTGTCGTAATGGGCAGCGCGGCGGGCGAAACCGGCCCGCACCCGCTGGCTGAAATCGCTGGTCAGGATCGCTGCCTTGTTCACGTCAGACCATCCTCCAACCAGTCGAACACCAGGGGGATCAGGTCCGGGTGCTGCATGGCATGGCCGGATCCTTCCAGCACCTTCACCTGGGCCTGCGGCAGCTCCTGGCGCAGGCGATCCCGCGCGGCGGGATGAACGATGGCATCGTCGGCCGCTTCCACCAGCAACACGGGCACCTGGCGCGGAAAGCTGGCAGGCAGGGCCGTGAGCTGGATGAGCAGCTCCAGGTCGCGCCGCAGGCGATCACGGCCCGCGGCCCCGATCGGATGGTCGGCGGGTCCCGGGGGGCCATCGACGCCAACCCCATCGCCCGGGGCCAGGGCCTTGCTGAGAAAACGCTGCAGCAATTGCTGGGCCCGAACACTGCTTGCCCGTTCGTCGCCGGTCTCCTGCAATGCGGCGGCCATCCCGGCCAGGGCAATGCGCAGGGGGCGCCCCTCGGATCCCGGCGGTACGAAGCGGCCAAAGCTGGCCAACAACACCACGGCGTCGCTGGCGGCAAGGATCTCGGGCGGTACTAGGTGCACCCCGAGGGAATGGCAAATCAACCCCTTGCGCCCTGGCGCAGGCCATGGGGGCAGCTCCGGTGTGCGCTGGCCGTAGCCCCTTTCCCCCACCTGGGCGCCCCAGCCACAATTGGTGGCGGCCTGCTGCCAGGCCTGCCAGTGGCCGCCATCTCCCGCCCAGCCGTGCATGGCGATGAGCTGGACAGGGGGTTCGAGAACGGGGCTGGGCCACCTGGTGGGAAGAACGGACCTGGTGGTAGTTGTCGTCTCGGTCGTCGTGGGGGCTGACTGGGGACCGGGCCCAAGGGCCTCCAACAGCTGCGCCAGGGTGTGGGGTGCCAGCCCCAGGCGCACCACCAATCGCAGACGGCTACTGCCTTCCGGCACAGTGGGCGGGCGGATCGCCACCCCCAATAGACCGGCTGTTTCCAGGCGCTGTTGCAGGTCCAGGGCCGCCCCATCCCCACCCACCAGCAACGGCAGAATCGGCCCGTGGCCGGGGGGACGGGGCCAACCGGAGGCCTCCAGTCCGTCCCGCCAGCACCCAGCCAACTCCAGCAGTTCGGCCGCCATCTGGGGCTGGGCGATCAACAGACCCAGCGCCGCCTCGGCACCGGCCGCCAGGGCCGGCGCCAGGGCGGTGGTGTAACGGAACGCTCCGCAGTGCTGCAGCAGCCATTCGCCCAGCACCCCATCGGCGGCCAGGAAGGCCCCACCGCTGCCGAAGGCCTTGCCCAGGGTGCCGCTGACCAGGGTGACTCCCGCCAGCCCCCAGGCCAGGCCGCGACCCCCGGGCCCCAACACCCCGAGGGCATGGGCCTCATCCAGCAGCAGCAAGGCTTCGAAGCGGCGGCACAGGGCCTCCATCGCGACCACATCCGGGCTGGTGCCGTCCATGCTGAACAGGGTTTCGCTCACCACCAGCAGGCGGCGCGGTGGACCGGCAGGGGCCTGGTGGGCGCGCACCAGGCGCCGCTCCAGGTCGGCCAGGTCGTTGGGGGCAAAGCGCTGCAGGCGAGCCCCGCTGGCCCCTACCCCCAGCAGCAGGGAATGGTGGCAATGGCGATCGGCCAGCACCAGGGTGTGGCGGTCGGCGAGGGCGACCAGGGCGGCGAGGTTGGCCTGGAAGCCGCTGGGGAACAACAGCACCTGGTCGCGGCCCAGCCACTCGGCCAGGTGCCGCTCCAGTTGCCCGTGGATCGGTCGGCTGCCGGACACCAAACGGGAGGCTCCGGCCCCCAGACCACTGGCGGCCAACTCCGCCGCGGCGGCCTCCACCACGGCCGGATGGCGGCTGAAACCGAGATAGTCATTGCTGGCCAGATCCAGTAGGGGGGGACCCAGGGAGGGCTCCAAGGGCGCCGACCCCTGGGAACGCATCGCTCCGCTGCCAGCGGGCAGGTAGGTCAGCAACCGCCTGCGCCGCTCGCCCGGCAGGGCGGCCAGCTCTTCCTCAAGTTGCCGGGACCAGAGGCTCAGGGGCCGAAAGGCGGTGAGCTCCAGTTTGCTTGAGGACGACCGGTAAGCCCCGCCCCGTTGGGCGCAGGGGCGACCGGGCCTTCATCCTTGGCCCGGCGGGCCGCATGCACTCGGCAGCCCAAACCTTGAAATGATCCCCCCACCGGCCCCTTCAAGGCGCTAACAGCAACACCTCCTGGTGGCGCCGGCTCAGGGCCCTCTGGGACTCGATGGCCGCGGGGCTGGGGGGCTGGTCCAGGACGGCCTGCCATTGCTTCAGCAGGTCTTCGACCTGCTGGGGCTGGGCCAGGTCCTGTTCGCCGCAGCCGATGGCCGACGCCGCCGCCGACACCTTGGGGTCGTAGCTGAGGGCGG
>CAMCQR010000098.1 GCA_945877115.1 Synechococcus sp. UW140
AGGTGCTTCAACTCAAAGAGATGGAGCGATTGGGGCTGAAACCCACGGATCTGAAGCAGCAACTCCTGCTGCCGGAGGGGCAGGCGGCTGCCGTTGTTCTGGATACTCGTTGGATTGCTGTTGAGGTGCCCGCGTGACCAAACGCCTAATCGAAGAGTGGCTGCCGATCGCCGAGCTGGGCGAAGAGAGCATGCGCGAGCGGCGCTCGATGACATCTCTGCCACCCATATCATATCTTCATGTTTGGTGGGCAAGGAGGCCATTAGTAGCTTCAAGAGCGGCGATACTTGCTTCCTTGTTGCCTGTCGATACTGATCGCAAGGCATTTCTGCACATGCTGGGGATTCATGGTGACCCAGTGGCTACGAAAAAACGAATCACAAAGGCCAAGAGAACAGGAGAAGATTTGGGGCTGAATCCGTACGGCTACAAACGCGCTTTTCAGCACACCCCAACTGCAGAAGAAGAGCTATGGCTTTTGAGGGAAACACAGAAGCTGGGCATCCATCATCCGACTGTGCTGGATCCCACGTCTGGCGGAGGGTCTATACCTTTTGAGAGCCTGAGAATGGGTTGCAATACCCTGTCTAATGATATTAATCCAGTAGCCGTACTGATTCAGAAGGGTACATATGAATGGCCCGCAACTTACGGCAAACAGCTAATAGATGAGTTCAATCGTCTCAACCGGCGCTTTATTGAGCTTGCGGAGCAACGATTCCAAGCTGTCTACCCCCCTGAGCCTGCCGGAACCCAGGTACTTGGTTATTTATGGGCTCGCACAATTCAATGCCCCTACTGCTCTGGCAAAGTGCCACTAGCACCTAATTGGAAATTGGCACCCGATGGTATAGGCGTAAGAATTTTACCGTGCCTTGGGGATGGTCCAGGCGATGTTACTCGCTATTGCCATTTTGAAATCGTAAAAAGCCTTCGTGAACAAAGCGAAGGGACTGTAAAAGGCGGAGATGCGACTTGTCCATACCCTGACTGTGGCCGTGTAATAGACGGGGATCAAGTGAAGTGCCAGGCCCAGTCGGATGGAATCGGCGAACAACTATTTGCTGTTGCCTTCAAAAAAAAGCTACCCATAGAATATACCAAGACTGGCAAGCCCAAAAGGAGCAAGTGGGAGCGTGGCTATCGCACGCCTAGACCAGAAGACGACAACATCGTTACTATTAGATCTCGCTTGGCGGAGAAACTTCCAGAGTGGGAAGCCCTAGACCTAGTGCCAACTGAAGAGATTCCGTTTGGATTTGAAACCAACATCCGGTGGCCCCTGCATTTGTATGGAATCAAGAAGTGGTCTCAGTTCTTCTCTCCGCGTCAAATGCTTTGCCATGGTTTAGGCTCAGAGATTTTCTTCGAGATATTCAGAGAAGAATCAGACAAGCCCGGAGGAATTACGCCATTGCAGCGCGCTTCAATGGGATACATCTGCATCGCGCTTGATAAATTGCTCAATTACAACTCCAGAATGTCAGTCTGGATGCCAACGCGCGAAGTAATGGCTAATACATTTAATCGCCATGATTTTGCTTTTTGCTGGTCGCACGCCGAAATGGCTTTATCAAATACCGGACAGGGCTATTCATGGGCATTCTCGTCTGTGGATGAAGCGCTGCGAGAATTGCTTACTCTTATCCTCCCCCCTGAACCTGAGTCTAGCTATTCCGGTCCACTATTTAGTGCGACCAAGTCTTCGGTTTGTATCGATGAACCCGCTTCACGTACTACAATCTCCTGCGGGCCTGGGGATTCTCTTCCTCTCATCGGAAGCAGGACGGTCGACGCGATAATCATGGACCCTCCGTACTACGATAACGTTATGTATGCAGAGCTTAGCGACTTCTTCTATGTATGGCTGAAGCGCACCGCTGGAAGGCTTTACCCCGAGCTGTTCGTGGCGCCACTAACAGATAAGGAAAACGAGGCTGTCGCAAACCCAGCCCGTCACCACGGCAAGAAAGGAGCCAAAGTTCTCGCAGGCCTCGACTACCAGCACAAGATGGCAGACATCTTTTGTGAATGCCGGCGAGTACTGAAACATGACGGCGTCATGACACTGATGTTCACCCACAAGGCCACTGGAGCTTGGGATGCACTGACAAAGGGCCTGATCGATGCTGGTTTCGTCATCACGGCCTCCTGGCCGATCAACACCGAAGCAGAGGGTTCCCTTCATATCAAAGACAAGTCGGCTGCAAACAGCACGATTTTCTTGGTGTGTCGCCCCCGCCCCGAGCAGAAACCCGAAGACGGAGTCCAGTACTGGGAAGACCTTGAACCCCGATTGAAAGCGGCGGTGCGCCAACACATTGAACAGTTTCAGGCTGCCGGCATCCGTGGAGTGGATCTCTACCTGTCCTGCTTCGGGCCAGCTTTGGAGGAGTTCTCGCGCCACTGGCCGATCAAGCGCGGCCAGCCCAAGCCGATTGAGGAACGCACCAAAAAACGGGGCCGGGCCCAGCTCACCTTGGAAGAGCTGCTAGGCGAAGCTAATCCCTATGCCGTCACCCCAGAAGATGCCCTCGATGCTGCCCGCCGCGAAGTGAAGGCCTGGCGCATGGAGAAGCTCACCTCCGGCTCTCGCCGCGCCCAGCTCGATCCGCTCACGGAGTGGTTTGTGCTCGCGTGGGATGCCTTTCAGGCACCCCAGTTCCCTTACGACGAGGCCCTGCGCCTCGCTCGCGTTGTCGGCCTCGATCTCGACAAAGACGTGGTGGGAGTGCTGGCCGAGAAGAAGGCCAGCGACCTGATTCTCTGGGATAGCTCCACCCGAGCCACCAAGGGCAAGCTCGGCGCACCCGATGGCACCAAATCCTGGATCGACGCCATCCACCACTGCGCCCACCGCGCCCGCAGCATCGACCTCAATTCCGCCAAGCAGCTGCTCGATGACAACGGCCTGGCCAACAGCCCCGTCTTCCTCACCGCCCTGGAGGCCGTGCTCGAAGTGCTGCCCCTATCCGCCCGCTACACCGGCTTCGATCCGGTGAAGGCTGCTGCGCCTACCGCGTCCGACTTCGAAGCCCTGGAGAATCTGCGCCGCCTTGCCCTCGCCGAGCAAGTGCCAGCACCCAAGCAGCTGGAGTTGGTGTTAGCGGAACTGGCTGAGGCGTAAGCAGCCATGCCAGGCCTCGCCGATCACGCCTGGAAGGGGCGCTTCAGCAGCTCGATCGAGAGTCTGCTGGAGGGCTTCTATAAGCCGGCCCTGATGGACGCCAGCCGCTACTGGCGCATCACGGGCTACTTCACCAGCCGATCCCTGCTTCAGGTACTGGAAGGAGTGGAACAGCTGGTGGCTGCCTCACCTGATGGCCTGGGCCACGGGCAGATGCGCCTGATCACAGGCGTATTCCTCAGCGAGAACGACATCGCTGCCTTGGCGGCTGGAGCCCCTGCTGAATCGGTTCTCACCGATCACCTCTCAAACCATTTCCCCTTCAAGGGAGTGGAGCCGGGCGGCCAGGGGGCCGCAGCCCTCGGGGCCGAGCTCCTGGCCTGGCTGGTGGGCCGTGGGCATCTGGAGATCCGTGTTGGGCTGCCCCTCATCGACGGCCTGATCGTCAACGACGGCGCGATCTTCCATGCCAAGGAAGGCGTGATCGAAGACAAGCACGGGCAGCGATTGGGCTTTAGCGGCAGCGTCAACGAAACACCCAACGGCTGGACCAGCAACTTCGAAACCATCCAGACCTTCTGCTCCTGGAAGCCTGGTGGTGCTGAGACCATCGATGATCTGGAGGCTGGCTTCCTGCGTCTCTGGGAAAACCGTGACTCCGGCGCCCGCACTTTCACCCTGCCCGAGGCGATCCGCCAGAAGCTGGCCATCTTCCAACCAACGGAAGGGGTGCCCCGTCGCCTCAAACCCTTCCTGAAGGACTTGCCCCCGCCGGAGCCAGAGCCCGTCGTTGAGATCGTCCCCGACATCGATGAACGGCGCCGCATCGTGTGGAGCTATGTGCTCCAGGCCGCCGCCAGCGATCTGCCCGGAGCCGAACGGGTTGGAGAAGGAACCAGTGCCGTCACCCCCTGGCCCCATCAGCAGCGGGCCTTCCAGCGTCTCTGGCAGCAGTGGCCGCCCAGGCTGCTGATCGCGGATGAGGTGGGCCTCGGCAAAACCGTGCAGGCCGGCCTGCTGCTGCGCCAGGCCTGGTTAAGCGGCCGCGCCCGCCGCATGTTGGTGATGGCACCCGCATCGGTGCTCAGGCAGTGGCAGCGGGAACTGCGCGAGAAGTTCGGCCTCGACTGGCCCATCTACAGCGGCAAGGCCCTGGAATGGCAGGCCACCTGCCTGCGGCCCAAGAGCGAATCCCGGCCCGTGGGTCGCGATGCCTGGACCGCAGAACCCTTTGTGCTGGTCTCCAGCCACCTGATGCGACGCCGCGACCGCCACAAGGATTTGCTGGAAGCTGAGCCCTACGACCTTGTGGTGCTCGATGAAGCCCACCACGCCCGCACCCGCCGGGAGAACAACAGCAGCGGCGGTGAGCGCCTCCGCCCGAACACCCTGATGCAGCTCATGCAGCAGCTGCGTCAGCGCACCAACGGTCTGCTGCTGCTCACCGCCACACCCATGCAGGTGAGTGAGCTGGAGGTGTGGGACCTGCTCGCCCTGCTGGGCATGCCACCCGAATGGACAGAAGAGGCCTTTGAGAAGTTCTTCGAATGGGTGGAAAAGGAGAACCCGGATGAGGCCACCTTGTCGTACCTGGCAGGGCTGTGGCGCAGCAGCGTGTCGGCATTTGGCGAGGCACCAGGCAATGCCATGCCAGAAGCTCTGCGAAAGTCGCCGCTGCGCAAGCGCAAGGCCCTGCGGGCCCTCAACGACACCGATCCCCTCTCCCGCCGCAATCTCAGCGTCGAGATCCGCCAGGCCTCGCTGGCCCTGGCAAAACGCTGGACCCCAGTGCAGGGGCTGATCTCCCGTCATAGCCGCAACCTGCTGAGGGCCTACAAGCAGCAGGGATCGATGGATCTGGCCATCGGCACCCGCCATGTGGACGACCGCTTCCTGGAAAGCACGCCGCAGGAGCGGGCGCTGTATGATGCCGTGGAGGACTTCATCTCCACCCAGTACGCCCAGGCAACGGGCCAGAAGAAATCGGCGGTGGGCTTCGTGATGACGATCTACCGCCGCCGCCTCGCCAGCAGCGTGGCCGCCCTGGTCTCCACCCTGGAGAAGCGGATGGCCGGCCAGCAGCAACAGCTGGAAGAAGACGCCGCCGCGAGCGAAGACGACGACTTCACCGGCGAACTCACCCTCGATCTGGAGGGCATCCAGAGCGCGTTTCAGGAGGCCTCGCTCCAGGGGGAACTCGATGCCATCGGGGTGCTGCTCGATCAGGCCAGGCCGCTGGTCGGCCACGACAGCAAGGGAGCCGAGTTCCTCAAGGCCATCGAGGAACTGCAGGCCCAGGGCTACAAGCAGGTGATCGTCTTCTCCCAGTACACCGACACCGTCGATGCCCTCAAGGAGCTGCTGATCGGCGCTGGGCGCACCAGCTTGATGGCCTTCACCGGCCGCGGCGGCGAGATCCTGCAGAAGGGCGGGGTATGGGAGACCCTGAACCGCGAGGCCACCAAACGCGACTTCAAGCAGGGGAAAGCGGAGATCCTGCTCTGCACCGATGCGGCAGCGGAAGGCCTGAACTTCCAGTTCTGTGGGGCACTGATCAACTACGACATGCCCTGGAACCCAATGCGCGTGGAGCAGCGAATCGGTCGCATCGACCGCATCGGCCAGACCCACCAGCAGATGCAGATCACCAACCTGCACCTCGATGGCACCGTGGAGGCCGATGTGTACAAAGCACTGAAGGCTCGGATCAAGTCGTTCGAAAACATCGTGGGCAAGCTGCAGCCGATCCTGGCCAAGGCATCGAGCTCCATCTCCCAGGCCACCCTCGTCAGCCGTGATCAGCGGGAGAAAGCACGGGCGTCTGCTGTGGCTGCTGTGGAACAGGAGCCCGAGATCAAGGGCCTGGACCTCGACGACGTCCTCCAGGACCTCGATGCCATCCGTGATGTTGTGAACAACCTGCAGCCTTCACCGCTCACACTGGCTGATCTGGAAGCCATTCTCGATCGCCCCGAACTCCTTCCGCCCGGCTGCAGTGCCACTCGAATCGGCAAATGCGATTTCAAGTGGACCCAGCCCGGTCTCGACAAGGAAATGCGTGTCACCTGCAACGCCTCCTACTACGAGGACAACAGCGATAGCTGTGAGCTGTGGGTGCCGGGGAGTCCGTTGTTTCCCATGCATGACTTTGGATTCCTCTTCGACGGATGCTATCCCCGTTACTCCGAATTTATCAATGCAGTAGAAGGCAATGAACTTGCCAATTTTTCTTAGATATGCTTTACCGCTTCAAAGAGTGCTACAGCAGGAAACGAATTAACCATGGAGCCCAGGATCTGATTCTCTACAAGGGGGTTTCATGGTCAAAGACACAAATAGACTTACAGAAAGATAGGTTGCATTTCTCCAGATCCATTGATTTCAATAGAGGCATGGTAGAGACTGAGATGTTCCGAACAAATGACGAAAGAGATCGTCAATATGATGAGCTGGGACTGGGTGGCGACGAACTTGACCACTGCCAGGCGCGAGATCAATTATTTCTTGATAGATCCGAGCAGTTATACAAAAGCTTGTCATACATAAGCTGCTGGTCTTATTCCAGAGAAATAGCCCTAGAGTTTGCTCCCCCCGGGGATAGAGCTATTCTAGCTATTCCTGATCGTGAATTGATTGATTGCCTGTTGCAGTGTTTTAATCGTTGGAACAATCTCCAGCCGGGGGAGCACCAGATGACCAACGAAGATGGCAGATTGCGTCATGACTGGCATCCAGAGTCTGTAAGGTATGCATTTGGACAGATGGCTTATCCAGACAGGTCAGCGTGCCGCTCCTCAACGCCATTTCGATTAGGCAGGGCGATGAGATTGCCAGGAGGATCTTCTGACTTGAACCAGGAGGAAGAGCGTGAATGGCGGATTGCTCTTGATCTTTCGGAAATAGCTTCATCGATAAAGATCGATGCGATGGTTGAAGCCGAACTCATGCCATCAAGACTTGCCCTCATGGCAAAATCGCTTGAGACGTCTGATTGCGAGCCCATGATTTCATTAAATGGACGCAATGGTCTGTGGCTTAATGACTTGCGGCTTCGTGATGCTAGCAACTTTAGCTATCATGCTTTGGACGCTTAACAGAACAGCTATCAACATGAATTCAATAAGCACTTATCTTGAATCATTGACGTGGGTTGCGAGAATTAGGCTCGCTGGTCTTGTGGGATATGCCACGTGAATTGCCCGCAACTAGAATGATTTAGATTGGTATTTTAAGCGCTTATACTGGCAAGTGATGCCGAAGATTTTGAAGATATGTCATGCTTTCGTCTAAGTCAAAAAGTGTTCCAAGGTCGCGCCCGTCGAATAGGGCTTTAACTTGAAAGATACTCAAGAATCTTGATGACGATCGGAATCGCCACAAGGATCAGCAGAAATGTCACCAGGGGATGCAGACCTGCAGGCTTCTGCTTGTTCTGCAATTCAGCATCACTCTTGAGCTCCTCAAGTCGCTGCACCAGTTCGATCTTAAGCATATCGGTTAGGGACGGATACTCCTCCTCGCTGAAGGCTTTCTCGATTGCAACCCGATCCAACCGTCGGATTTGGCGAATCGCACCAAGCTCATTCATTGACCCAAGGATGCCACATAACTTTTGGCTACTCAGCTGCTGGTTCCTAGCAGGCCTGGCTGAATCCAAATTCAGCCCAGATGGCTCAACAGTAGACCTGCTTTGCTGAACCTGATTTGGGAAGAGTGTGCTCTGAATCGACCCAGAGTGATGCCAACGCCAGTTCCTGACAAAGAGTCCTCGATTCGCTTTGCCCTCGTACCACAAGAATTGATTGAGTTGCTGCTTATCAAGCCCAAGTCGTTTGGCAATTTCACGGCTTGTCAGGCCTGGCATTGCCCCAATCAACTGGCAGATTCGATCCCTAGTCGTCTCCGGGAGTGTGGAGCGGTAGGAGCGGCTCATCACAAACAGAGATGGAGACTTTTCGACAAGACTCCCACTGTACTCAACGCTTGTAGTACCGCTCCCCGTCAACTGACTCGCCATCAGGCAGGTCATTGGAAGTGGGTGCTCGGCAGTGCTGCGCCATGGCAGTTGGGCTTGTGCTGCATGACAAGAGCTGGTCCACTGCCAACCACAGCAAGCCCCATGGCTGCCCCAACTATCCAGGCCCAGGCGATCCCGACCTACGTCGAGTTGCTGGCCCTGCAGGCCTCCAGCCGTCTGGCCTTCGGGCGGATGCTGCTCAACTGGCGACGCCGCAACGGCTGGAGCCAGTACACGGCATTCACCTGGGCCGAGGCGATCGAAGAACCCAAGTTGGTGATCTCCTACGGCAACCTCTCGGTGATCGAGCAGGGCAAGGCCGGGGAGCTGCGCCAGCGGGCCTTCTGGCAGCTGTGGGAATTGAACCTCCGCATCGCCGACCGCGACTGGGGGCGGTTCGGGGATGGGGAGCTGCACTAGAAGCTGGAAGCCGCTATCCCCCTCGGTGACGCCGAGTTCCCCGTCTGGGGGCCACTGGAGTTCTGGGCCTGTTACGGCGGCCTGCGGCCGGTGCCGGAGGCCTTCGATGTGTCCCCGGCGCCAATGATCGGTCCGCGGATGGCCGCCCTGCTCAGCAACCGCTGGCGGCGGCAGCTGCGAAGCCTGATCGAGTCGCACCAGCTCGATCCAGCAACGGCCCTCGCAGCCCTGAGGCAGCTGGCGGGGGGGGGCACCGC
>CAMCQR010000099.1 GCA_945877115.1 Synechococcus sp. UW140
TCACAGTCACACCAAGGACTCTCAGGCAATCTGAGGGCCTTTTTTTTGGGCTGATTTTGGGGCATGTGCGCAAGATGTGCGCAAAACCCAGGCGATGTAGCTCGGCTGGATGGATTTTGCGCACAGCGTCGGCTCAGACCTGCCCTGGCTGGTTCTCTCCTGACCAATGGGCTGGGTAGCCTCCCGTGCATCCATCTGGATTGCTCCAGCGGATGCACCCTGCTTGCCCCTGCGGGGGCACCGCCAATTCGCATACCATGGACAACCAACCCGTACAGACCTGGGCCTGCGCCCGGGTGGCCCGCGATCACCTTGGGGTAAGCGAGAGGACTCTTGCCCGCTGGCGTGGCTGCGGCCTGCTCAAGGCCGGTAAGCACTGGCGTCGCAAGTTCCCCACTGGCAACTCGCCCGTGCTCTACCACCTGACGCTCTGTGAAGAGGCGATGGCCGAGGCGACGGCCCGCTCGGCCTGCGAACTGGAGCGGCCTGTGAGCAAGACAAAGTCAAGGGCCTATCAGTGCACATCGCAGCGGCGACAATGAAGAGATCTACAAAGAAGTTGACTTCAACTCATTATTTTGAGTGTTGGGCAATACAGAATAAACCGAAAAGAGATTTTGCTAAAATTTAAAGAAGAAGATAAAGAATCTCTTAAATCCTGTTGTTCACCACTCACTTGTTCTAAATTCCCCAAGTCGATTGCAGTCCTTCTCAATCATTGAAGACCGTCATGCCCAAACACATCTTTGACCATGGCTCCCATGTCATCGAGGCCTTTGGACCTCCCTTGATTGGGAAGCGCAAGACCCTGGTTTCCACCAGAGCCATCGAGGGTCCATTCGAATTGTTCCAAACAAGCGCCGGAGAGCTGCGGGGTGAGAGCAACATTGATTTGGTCGTTGTTCCCATGGATGGCAGCACTCCCTATCCCTGTAGAATATCGATCTTTCACGAAAGCTGGGTAGTAACTGAACCCGGTTCAGGCATCTATCGTCGCAGCGCTGTCTCCAAGATCGTGCCTATCCCGGAAGGCCACGAGGTTGTATTGAGGACTTTGGAAGGCGATGAAATTGTGAGGCATCCAGACTTTGTCGCCATTGGCGTTGAAGGTGAGGTGTATGCCAATTCGGCTGATTGGGTGGCTGCTAATTTAGAGTTTAGTGTAGATTTAATCCCTTGAGTACAAGACCGGCCCATCCGTCTACCTTTGGGACAACGTGCTTTAGCAAGGGTCAGATCAGGGTGGGCTTTGATAGGTGTAGGGCTCGTCGGTTACCTCAGCGGCCTAGAGCTTGCGGACGAACTGTTTTGGCTTGTACCTTGTGCGGCGCTTGGTAATGTCCCAGGCCGAGTTTGGCCTGCAAAAGACGTTCATTCACCCTGGGCTGGCCTTAGGTGGTATGGCTTTTCTGGACAGCCCCATCGTTAACCTCTAAGGCGGGACATCGCCCCAAAATGGGGCCCCCACTGTAGGCAAAGCCTTCTCCGAAGGAGTTCAGCAAACGCCGCACCCACAGTCCCAAGTTCAAGGCCAGGGTCGCCATGGAGGCGATCAGTGGCCGCGAGACGATCCAGGAAATCGCCACCGACCACGCCAACCTCCTGATCTAATCCTTGGCGTCCTGGAGTATTTCGCTGGTATCATCTTCTACACTATTTGCTGCCTTAACAACCAATCCTCAATGACCGAATATCAGTCAAAAAGTGTAATTGTATGTAGTTCAAGCATATTATGCGTAATATGCATCAATCGTGGACCATAGACCCCAGCTTTCTCTGGTAAATTTGGTCTTGTCTGGTTTGTGAAAATCCAATTAACGGTGTCGGAGCAGCCCAAGGCCTGGACCACATGGAATGGCGAGCAGTGGAATCAGCAGCTGCTGCTCTTCTGTTTCGTGCAGGACGCTGACGCTCCGCCCTGGCAGGGGATCAGGGCCTCGGAGGATGACCTTCAATCCCTAACCGGTGACAGCGACACCAGCCCCGCCGAGCTGGCCCATGCCCTCCTGCATGCCCTGGAGCGTCAGGCAGCCCATCATCCGGCAGCTCTTAAACCCGCGGACCTGATGGCCCGGCAAGTGCAGCTCTACCTGCCCACGCCCGCCAAACCGCCCCCCTTCTTCGCCTTTCTTTGGTTCACATGCTTGGTGGCCCACGGCTTCCCCAACCCTCAGATGGAAGGTCGCTTCCACAGACGCTTCGAGAGGTTGTTCAGCGCCAGGCAGGCCCATCAGCTGGGCGCCCTGCCCGATGGTTGGGAGAAGCTGGTCCGGTGGCTCGCCCTTGATGGCATCCTCGGTGGCGCTCCCCATCGCCTGCTGCAGCTGAGGCCTATTCCCGGCAATGCCCGCCGGATCGGCCATTCCTGGACCCTCTCCTTTCCGCGCCTCGCCGATCGTCGGCTGCTGCTAGAGCACCTCAGAAACTACCAAGCCTGCGGCCATCAGCTCGATCCCTGGTCGCCCTCCTTCATCAGCCGCCTGCAGCAGGTTTCAGCCTTCAGCCACGATTTCCGCGACGAGCTCAGGTTGCATGCCGAAGGCCTGCTCACAGATCCCGATCTGGATTCCTGGTTCACGGGCTTTTTGCTGGCCGAGATCGAGCAGCTGTTCGGGCTCCGCGAGGGCCCCGATAAGGATGCCGCCGCTACCCGTTTCGGCCCTTTGCTGCTTCGCGGCTATGGCCGTGCAATCGGGGTGCTGCTTATTAGCGATGGCCTCAGCGCGAATGAGATCGCCTCGTTCAAGCGCGTTGATGGCAAACCCTGGGGGGTTGAGCACACGGAGCTGCTGGTGCCGCGCGATCCGGAGGATCCGCCCTACGCCGCCTACGACGCCGGCAGTCTGGCGATCGATCCCTGTGACTCGCCCCTCAGCAGCCTCTAGCCACTGTTGAACCGAGGTCTTCTTTTGTTTCGCCGTGATCCGCTGCTGGACCAGCTCCGTCTGGTGCTCGGCGCCCCGTCAGGACCGATCAGCCATGCCCTCGTCCGCGATGCCCACGCCGAGCCCTTCCTTGAACACCTCGGTGGCGAATCACTTCCCTGCGAGGAGGAGGGCTGGCACTGCATTCGTGGCTTCACCGCCTCAACCGATCAGCTGCGTCGTTTCCCTTCCTTCGCCAGTCGCAACAGGACCGAGCGGGCCCAGCTGATCCCCCTGGGTGGCCTGCGCCTCGATCGTGGCTTCTTGGCTACGGGCGCAGGCCTGCCCGAGGTGAGTGTGCGCGGTCCGCACACGCCCCGCGCCGTGCTGATGCTCACCCCCGAGAACCGCTCGATCGACTACGGCATCCCCACCCCGGAGCCCGATGGGTCCGTAGTGCGGGTGGAGCCAATCAATCGCTGGGCTCCCAAGCGCCGTGGCCGCGGGATCCCCGCCTTCCAGACTGGGGAAGCGCGCCTGATGGCTTTGTTCGATGAGGCTCCCAGCCTGGAATGCCGGATCAGCCTCGATCGGGTAGGACCACGCCCCAGCTTTCAGCAGGGTGATCCGCTGCACCGCCGCGAGGACTGGGGCCTGATCCTGGGACCCACGCGGCTTGGCCACATCCCGAGCCGCCAAGAGCCCCAAGCCCCCTCGGATCAGTACGGGCAACAGGCTCGCCACATGCTGAACAATGCCCAGGGCTGCAATTCGGGTTTTGAGGAACAGATGCTCGAAGCCCTCTGCGCCACCTTTCAGCGCAACGCCCAGATTCAGGACTTCACCTTCGTGGAGCTGTTCAGGCGGCTGGGCAGCATGTCGACCGAGCGGCCCGCCTTTGTGTGGGACCTGCTGCGGGCCTGGGTGGAAGGGGGCTGGCTGGATCAGGGCGTATCGCTACGCCGTGGTCAGTGGCGCCTCCAGCCGGTGGAGCCGCGGCTGGTGGTTCTGGCGGAGGATCGTCTGCAACTGGTGGGTCTCTTGCCCAGCGTGGCCCTGGTACATCTGGTGGGCCATGCCTTGGAACTCGGCCTTACCGTGCAAGCCATCCCGCCGGCCTGCCCCCTGCTGCCGCGGGGATGGCGCTTTCAGGGCGATCACTGTGCAGCGCTGGGCGTGTGCACGCAGCTGCCCTTGGTGGATCGCGAGGCCTGGGTGCCAAATCCCCTTCCCATCTCCTGGCAGGTGGAGCCGTGCGAATGCGATCACACCGACTGGCCCTCCCTGCCCTTGCGCAGCCTGCGCAACGCGCCGATCCGGGGGAACCGCAACGGGGAGCATCGCGAGATTGGAGGCACCGTCCCCTCCTACAAGCTGATGCCCGATTCAAGTACCAGAATCCAGGTGGAGCAGGGCTACTACGGGCGCCGTCGTTGGCACAGCGAAGACCATGCCGGTCGCTTCACCTCCTGCCATCGCAATCGTGTCGCCCTGCATTCCATCAATGAGGCCACCGATGGCTTTTGGCCTTTCGGGATCGCCTCCGGTAACACCGTGCTGCGTCTATACGACGCAGACGCCCATCTGCCGCTGCCTATCGGCCGCTTCGCCGCCCTGGTCGGCGCCGCTATGCCGGGGCCGGACCTTCCGAACGACTGGACCAAGCACACCTATCGCTACCGCTTCGATCCAGCCACCATCAAGTCCTTCCGCTCGGATCGCCGCCTTCCTCTCACCGCACCCAAGAGCTGATCAATGCACGACCCGATCGGCGCCTTCCAGCGCATTCGCGAACTCTTCATCAGCTACCTCGACACCGCGACGAGGATCGAACCGAGCGAGCTGGCCGAGGAGCGGCGTTCCCTGCTGCGCCAACCGGGCACCCTCTGCACCGATCCCCTGCTCGAACCGCTACCCACCTGGAGCCCGGATGGGCACAGCTTTGAGGAACTCTCTCGGGAGACTGGGGACAACGCTGTGCTGGCGCCCCTCTCCGTCGCCGCCCGTCGGGCCTTCCTGGCGCTGGTCGGCAGTGGCCTGATTGGCCGCGATCGGATGGGCCAGCTGCTGCCCCCCTACAGCCACCAGGTGGCGATGCTGCGGCGGGGTCTTCGCGATGGTCAGGCCGGCATCGTGACCTCCGGCACCGGTTCGGGCAAGACCGAGGCCTTTCTGCTTCCGGTGCTCGCCACCATCTTGGAAGAGGCCACCCGCGCCGATGCGCCGTGGACCGCTCCGGAGCCGGGCTTTTTGCAGCGCCGCTGGTGGCGCGGCAGCGATGGCAGGCCGATTGCTGTAGCCAATGAGAAAGGGCTCTACGAAGTGCCCAAGGAGATTCCGATCAACGGTCTCAGCTGGGACAGCTATGAGGGCAATGAACAACGCCGGTGTGAAACGCGGCCCGCTGCCATCCGTGCCCTGATTCTCTACCCGATGAATGCCCTGGTGGAAGACCAGATGACGCGGCTGCGCCAGGCCCTCGATTCCCAGGAGGCCCGCGATTGCCTCGACAGTCACCTGGGCGGCAATCGCATCTTCTTCGGGCGCTACACCGGTCGCACCAAAGGCGGGCCCTGTTATCAACGCCCCCACGAAATCGCGCTGAGCAAGCTGCGTCGGGGCGCTGGCAGCGCCACCATCGCCGATCGCGTGATTGGCAGCGGGATGCCCAACACCCTCAAGGAATGGAAGGAATCAGCCAGTGGCTCCCGCCAACGCCGCATCGAAGACCTGCTGTGCGAACTCTCCAGCCTTGATGACCTCGAGACCGCGATCCGCACCGAGGCAGGGCTCCTGCCCCACCGCCAGGTGAGCTGCCGGGCAGCGGACGACCTGCGCGAGAAGGCCTTCGCTTTTCCCTCGCTCGATGGCGCCGAGATGCTCACCCGCTGGGACATGCAGGAGTGGCCGCCCGACATCTTGGTGACCAACATCAGCATGCTCAACGCGATGTTGAGCCGGGGCACGGAAGCCCGGATGCTGGAGATCACCCGCGACTGGCTGGCGAGCGACCCTCGCAACCGTTTCACCCTGGTGATCGACGAACTGCACCTGCAGCGGGGCAGCGAGGGCACCGAGTTCATCTATCTTCTGCGGCTGTTGCTGGTGCGCCTGGGCCTCGATGCACCGGAGAGGCACCAGCAGCTGCGGCTGCTTGCCTCCAGCGCCTCCCTGCCGGTGGGTGAGGACGCCCGTGAAGCCAGCCTCGACTACCTGCGCGATGCCTTCGCGGATTTCGGCCTTCACTACGGCGCCAGCCGCAACGACTGGTTGGCGGCGATCGTGCCCGGTGATATTGAGCCGATCCGGCGTGATGCCTCCACACCTCGTCTGCCGCAGGATCCCCGCCAGGTGGAGGCCGCGGTGGCGGATCTAGTGAATTCGGCCTGGGCGCCGCAGGATCCGGATGAACTGCTGCCGCCGCCTGATTTCAGCCAGCACAGTGACTCGCTGACTCGCTTCCTCGATGCCCTGGCGGTTCCCGCCGCTGCGGATCCCCTGGAGCGCTGGCACCACCTGGCTGCCGCCGCATCCCTAGCCCTGGAGGGCGCCTGCCATGACCCCGGCCATTCCCAGGCGGTGGCAACCGGCCTGCCCACCCTGGCCCGGCGGATCTGGCCTGACCATCGCTGGGATGCTGCCACCACAGAATCAATCCTGCGCGTACTTTCCGGCGTTGTGGGTGCGGTGGACCGCCCTGGAGAGCTCGGCGAGCGGCTGCGGCAATTGCGCCGCCAGAGCGGTCAGCCCCTGCCTCGCTTCCGGGTGCACACCTTCTTCAAATCCCTTGATGGCGTGTTCGCCGAGGTGGTGCCCCCCGCCCGCCGTGATCCATCCCTGCACGGGCGTTGGCAGGGCAGCCTCTCGCTGGAGCGGCTGGGTACCCGGGCTGCGCTCCAGGACGGTGCACCGATGGCCAGGCAGTTCGAGCTGCTCCACTGCGAATGCTGCGGCGAAAACTTCCTGGGGGGCATCCGCGCCGGCGGAGCTCCGCTGGATGAGAGCTACGTGGAGGAGATCCTGCCCAACGAGGCCGATACCGAAAAGCTGCCCGATCTACCGGTGGCCGATCGCTTCGAGGAGTTCACCTACAAGACCTACGCGATCGTCTGGCCCTGCGACAACAACAGCGCCACGGTCGACGATCCGGACAATGACGAATCCTGGCGGCGCATCTGGCTGGATCCCAGCAGCGGCCTGCTGCTCGCCCACGACCGTCACCCAGGCGAGCTCCAACCGGGGTATCTGTTCACCCGCCCCGCCCAGGAGAAGTACGGCTTCAGTGCGCTCTCGCCCGGGAGCCACCATGCCCTGCCGCTGCCCCCGCTGCAGCAGTGATTACGCCCGCCGCCGGCCCTTTAAGCGCTCGCTGCTGCAGATCTCACCGCTCGGTCCGCAGCGCTCCGGCTTCGGCCGCGCCACCCAGCTGCTTGCCAGCGAGATCTATGACGTGCTGGCCCGCGAAGGTGACGCTGAAAAGGCCCGGCTAGTGAGCTTCTCCGACAGCCGTCAGGGTGCCGCCAAGACCTCCCTCGATGTGGAGAACCTGCACCACCGCGACATCCTGCGCGAGGTGCTGCTGGTATGTCTGCTCAAGGCGGGCCGTAGCAGTGCGGCGGCTACCGCCGGACAACGGGCGGAGCTCGAGGAGATCGAAGCCGAGATCGCCGCGAAACGGGCGAAGGGGGTGGCGGACACCTCCCCCCTGCTCAAGCCCTTGATCGAGTACCGCCACCAACTGTTGGGGCCGCTGCAGTTCGAACGGCTCGGGGTGATCCCCCTCGGGGCGATCCTCGATCTGGAGCGTCCCCAACCCGGGGAGCCCGTGAAGCCCTTCATCGCCACCCTGGTGGAGCTGGGCATCCATCCCTTTGATGAGCGGGGCCTAGCCAGGGTGGGGCTGGGCAAGGCCCTCGGCGCGATCGAATGGTGGCGCCTGTTCGACCGCAACGCCGAGGGCACGCTGATCTGGTCGATCCCTGAAGAGGAGGGGCTCACCGAAAGCATCTACAAGGATGTGGTGCAGGAATTCGTGACCGGCCCGGTGTTGTGCGCCCTGGGCGATGTGGTGTTCCGTAAGACCTGCTTTGCCCTGGAGGCCACCGGCTTCGCCTACCCGGTGCCGCTGCCGCCCACTGAGGATCTGGCCAGCCTGGAGCTGGATGAGGAGGAGCTCTGCCGGGCAGCCGCCTGGATGCGGATCTACACCGACGACTACCGGCTGGATCCCACACCCTGGCAGGCCAAAACCACCGAGATCGAGGAGGAGAAGCTCGACAAGGGCCGCAGCAGCCTCGCTTGCCTGATGCAATCCCTGGCCCACAGCCTCGGCGGCAGCGCCGAGGCTGTGGGGAGTGCTGCGCGCAAGCTCATGGGACGCCTCAAGCATTCCAGCCCCAGCGATGACTACGTGCGTCTCAACCGCATCGGCTTCCGCATTCCAGCCGATGACGCTCCCTACTGGCGCTGTTCCAACTGTCGCCGTGTGCATCTGCATCGCGGTCTGGGCGCCTGCACCCGCTGCGGCACAGCCCTGGCGGAGGAGGCCAGTGGCCTGCGGGGTGAGCTGCTGCGTGACAACGTGCTCGGCCGCAAGCTGCGCCGCAGCATCGATGGCGAAACCGGCCACAGCGACATCTTCCGCCTGCGTTGCGAGGAGCTCACCGGCCCGGTAAAAGGTGCTCTTGCCGGCCCCATTGCCACCCACAAGCATCCAGAGCTGGGGTGCGTCACTCAACTGTCGCTGAACTCGCAGGCCAGAAACTCGCCATTGGCAAAGCGACCCACGCTGCGACTGCCATCCCTGTCGAGCCGTTC
>CAMCQR010000100.1 GCA_945877115.1 Synechococcus sp. UW140
GGCTTGCTGAGCAACCACAGCGAATCGATCCGAAAACAGCTCGAACCGCTTCTGGTGGAGATGGTGCGAGAGGGGGGCCATCCGCGCCTGATGGCGTTGCTGCTTGATCGCCTCGCCGATGCCCAGGAAGCTCTCCAGAAGGAGCGGAACGCCTGGAGCTTTGTCTGGTCTGGTCCGGATCCCCTGCATGCCAAAACGGCCGACACCTTTGCAACGGTCGATCAGCTCATTGGTGAGGCTCGTTCCAGCCTATTGATTGCCACTTACAACATCGGCCTCAGTCGCGAGTTCCGAGAACTGTTTGCCTCCATTGCAGAGCGCCTGGCCCAAGGTCAACTGAACCGGGTCGACCTGTTCTTCCATCCCAAGCAAATTGAGGATCGCTTGGGTGCTGACCCGTTAGCAGCGATCGCAACATGGTTCAACCGGGAAGTCTGGCCTTGGCCCGCCAAACCCCATGCCTATGTGGACCGTCGCCTGATCTCAGGATCGGCCGAGCGTTGTTATCAGCACGCCAAGGTTGTGATTGCCGATGCATCAACACCTGATGCCAAAGCTCTCGTCACCAGCGCCAACTTCAGCGAAACGGCGCAGCGTCACAATTTTGAGGCTGGTTGGCTGACAAAATCTTCCCCAAGGGTGCATGAGATCAGTAAGCAGTTTGCCTTGGCTGTAGAACAAGGCCTTTTCCTACCTCTGTAAAATAGTTAAAGCATCAAAGAGATTTGACAATGCTTGACATTCTCCCATCTTTTAAAAAAGCATGCATAAACCTACCTATTCTTTCAGTATTTTTAGAAAATCAATTTTTTAAAGCCAGAGAGAGCATGACAAATTTTTCTGAAAAAGCCTAAATAATGTCCTGGCAATCGTCTCCACCTAGGAGCTGAAGAATATCCAGGGATGTCATCAGTTTGTGTTGACACCCTGACGCAGGCATAGAACATCAGCACAACCAATCGGCTTGACGATTCATTTGCCTGCATTATCGCTATGGCAAGTGGGCCTATCTATACCACTCAAAACGAAGACGACGAGGCACAGGCAACATCAAAGAGGACGTCAAGTTTCAGCGCAAGATCCCCATACTTGCATGGCGATTGATGAGTCCAAGATACGGAATCATTAAAAGCATCAGAATTACAAGCCTGATGCTATTTTGTCAAGTCACAAATACCGCTGGCATGTTCGCTCAAGCATTTAAGATTTACGGCAGAAGAAATCAAACCGAACAGCTTGACTAAATCTAATCACAAGACCAAAAATCTGGTGATTAATAATTCTCATGGTTACATGCAGCAAGCAACCCTACGCTAATAATACTTGCTTTTATGCAAATATTATTTTATGAAGAAAGCGTTCTAGATGCTTAGTATGCAGATAAGAACTACATGATTTACTTCAAACCAGCATTAAGATGCAGGCCTTCATTCGATGGATCCAGCCATCAAGAGCCAATCGGCCTCAGATCAGATTTTTGAGCTGTGAAAGATGCTCGGCGGCTTAAAAGATGAAATCCAAGCCTGTTTGCTGCAGCATTAAATGAGTCTTCGCCTCGGCAAAGACACTGATAATGGACACTCCACATGAAACCGCGACGAGAGCAGGAGATCAGGAGAGCAGGAGAGCAGGAGATCAGCAGATCCAAGAATTCTGGCATCTAAATGAAAATCAGCAATCCGAAAACGATTTAAATCTCGTAGAAATAGCAACAGTTCAAGATCAAGGCTGCTGATTAATGACAGCTATTCAGGAAGACAAAATCTATTGCAGGATACTTAAGTATCAAAGTCTGAAGATAGGCTAGAATGCAGCTGCCAAAACAGCAAATGAGGATTATTGGATCAAGATCGATGTCAATCATGAAGTCAAGATGTGCACGTGACTGGATGGTCATATAGTGACGGGTTGTCTAGACCAGATCAATAGCATCAAGGCGAGCCTAGCCAAGCGCACGCATTAAATAGACAATAGATCAATTACGTACGGTTACAGTACTTGCGTACTTCCCAAGATCTTTGGCGAAGGCATCCAACAGATCTGGGTCAAGACCGCCAGCCCAGGCTTAACCGCCACGGTGGGACCGCGAGTAGGTCATAAAGCTATGAGGCCCAATGGAATAACCGATCCATTGGACCCATTTCTGAATAGACCCGAAAGCAATCCTGCCCTCGACGAAGGAGCAAACCAGGATGTTGGTCTAGGGTGCGGTCGGAGCCATACTCCCTAAGGTTGGGTAGTTTTTTATTAGCTTCCCCCCGGTGACGACAAAAAAAGCGCGGAGATTGATCGCCGCGCATGATTAGGTTGCTGGCCCTTGATCCCGGCTCGTTGAAGCCAGATCTTGCGGGCGCTGGGCGTCAGGCCAGGCTGGTGAAGTCGGCCATCGTAAAACGGCCATCGCCTCCGAGTACCTGGTCGAAGCCGGGAGCACGGGCGGCCAACTGGTCAAAGGATGCGGCGCCGTTGAGCATGTCGTGGGCGGCGCCGATCAGGCTTTGCTGGCCGAAGCTGTCGTTGGAGATGGCCCAGAACATCATTCCCCCCAGGCCTGCCGTTTCCACGTAGGCAGCCTTGCCGGCAATTGTTGCTGTGGTCTCAATCGAGCTCCAAACCTGACTTGATGGATTATAGGCGAACGCAGCCTTATTGGTGTCATCCCAAACCAAATCATAGCTGCCGTTTTGAATACCTGTAATCAAATCTTTGTGATCGTAGTTACCCTTCTCGTAGGAACCTGGTGCCAGGCTGGCGTTGCCGGCTTGCTGATAGCCAACGTTACTGCCTGCGGCCACGCCACCCCAGGCGCGGGTGTAGGCCGGAGCCCCCAATACAACCTTGTCAAGGGCAATTCCAGCATCACGGAATTGTTCAATTGCTGTCACAACATCATAGCCACCGGCATCGCCTGTCATAGCTGCCTGGTGACCGGTTTGAGATTCCCAGCCCCCGTGAAAGTCGTAGGCCATCACATTATAGAAGTCCACAAACTGATCGATTCCTTTGAGGTTGAGATTGGTCAATTTATCGGCGCCGCCGGCAGTGGCGATTGAGATGTCAATGTTACGGCCAGTGCGTGTAGTAAGAGCTGTCAACTTCTGATCCAATAACTCAAGAGTAAGCCTCAGATTGTTGCCATCCTGATTGCTTACCGCATTGGTTGCCAGACCCCCACCGCCAGGATACTCCCAATCGAAGTCAACCGAATTGAAGAAGTCATAGTACTCCAGGTGATCAATAATCGATTCCGTAAAAAGCTCCCGTCCTGCCGAATCATCCAGGCTTGTGCTGAAATTGCCTGACAATGTCCAGCCACCGATTGCGAAGCCGATGTTCAACTCCGGATTCAGCTCCTTCAGCTGCCGTAACTGGTTGAGGTTACCGGCATAGAGTTTCTCCCAGGCGGCCTTATTGTCACCAACCCAGGCTGAATCATCGCTATACAGATCGCCATCGGTGCGTAGGGTCAAGCTACGACCGCTGCCTGCATTGAAGTGGGCATCAACTGCCGTCACTTTCGCCTCCGTGCTGCTGCCACTGGGGGTGAAGTTGCCTTGCCACTGATCGATCCAGCTGAATTGGCTGCTGTGGTCCACGAGGTAGGCCTGGCGCTGGTCGCTAAGGCCATCCCAATCGACTTTGCTGAAGGTGCGCTGTAAGCCCCCTTGGGAATCCGCCCAGCTATCCGGCTTGGCGATCACCAGCCAGGAGCCGTCGGTGTTGCCACTGACATTGAAGTCACCGCCAGTCAGATAGCCCTGGCGTCGCTCCTCGCCGATCGCCTGCCATTCCGTTTGATCAAATCGACGACTCACCAGTTGATCCGCTTGGGTGAAAGTTTTTTCGTAGGCCGCCCAAGGGTCATGGATGCCCAAACCCCCGGCGACGTTGCTGTTCAAGCCCTTGTATCCAGGCTGCACCCAGTCACCAGGCAGCACATTCAATTCGGGCGCCATGTAAGGGCGATCAGCCTGGGTTGGAGTGATGCCGAAGAAGCTGTAATTGAGATTGGTAAGTTGGCCTGCCTTAACGTCGGCTACGTTGAAATCACGGCCGTAGATACCCCACTCTTCGAAATAGCCGACGACCCGCTTTGTGGCGTTGCCGCTACCCCCGCTCACGGGGTTGCTGGGCGTTGGGTTGGTGTCGAGGCTGAAGGCGAAGCTGGCCGATGGGTTGCCCAGATTGCCGGCGGCATCGGCCACGCTGGCGCTGATGGTGAAAAAGCCGTTATTGGCCAGGGCGGTTGGGGTGAACGACCAGGTTTTGGTCGTGTTGTTGACGCTGGCGTTACCCAGCAGGGTTGAGCCATTGAAAATGCGTAGCGTTTCGCCCGTGCTCAGGGCGGCGGAGATGGTGCCCGAGAAGGTGGGAGTGTTGTCGTCGGTGATGGCAGTAACGGCCAGATTGCCTTGCACGATGCCTACGTTGTCCGCCACTGCTGTGATCGTGGCGGTAGTGAGCGGCGCGGTGCTACCACTCCCGTCAGCGCCCGTGCCCGTACTGCTCCCCGTGCCCGTACTGCCTGTGCCAGAAGGATCAGTGCCGATGCCAATCTCTGTGTCTGTTCCACCGGTAGCCGTACCTGTTCCGGACCCGGACCCGGACCCGATGGTGCCTGGATCTGTGCTGCCAGCATCGGTGCTGGAGCCAGTGGCGAACGCGAAGAGATCGTTCACTGTTTGGCCGCTGAGATTGGCGCTGGCCTGGAAGTAGGAGCTCAGGCTGGCGCCTGTTGCCAGGGGCTGGGCGGCGGCCCAACCAGGGGCCGAGAGGGTTACCCGATAACTCCCATCCGGCAGTGCTTGTTGTTGCACGCTGAAATCACTGATACTGCGCAGGGAGTGGCGGCTGATGAAGCTCACACTCCAGCCGGCTGCCACCGTGCCACTGCCTCCGTTCAAAACCGTGATCGTGCCTTCGTAGGCACCGTCCCAGCTACTGCCGATGTTGATCTGAATGGCCAGATCTCCGCCAGCGGCGGTGGATAGGCTGCCCTGGCTGCCCTCCGTCGTAGTACCTGCTGTAGAGCCTGTTGCGGACCCGGTAGCGCCTGCGGTGCTGCCGCCCGTCGTCGAATCCGATGGGGAGCCCGTTACTGAGCCCGTGCCCGTGCTGCTGGTGCCCGTACCGCCATTGCTGGTGACGCCCCCGCTCACCAGCACGGCCTCCGCCAGGGTCACGTCCTGATCGCTGTCACTGGTTACGGTGAAACCGAGTTCCAGGCTGGCATCGGCACTCAGCGGCGCCGCACTTGCCGCCGCTTTCACCTTGATCGTGTAGGTACCGTCGTTGTTAGCAACAGCGCTTTCGTCGGCATTGTAGAAGTCGAATTTGTGGTATTTGGATACGAATTGAAAAGACCAACCCTGGATCGCTTGCGAGCCGCTGTTGGTGATCAAAAAACTGCCACTTAATCCACCCCAGAAGCTGCTCGTTGATGAAACTGATGCCATCAAGAGTTGATCAAGCCAGAAGTTCTGAACAGTCATAGTCGTAAATGGGAGAGGAGTGCAGGGAAGTGAATGCCCTGAACCGGTCTGTAGAAATTCTCCCGTTATGCCCCTGATCAGGGAACACTGCAGATGCAGTGTTTTGCCAGCTCACCTGGCGACACCTCTTGTGTGGGTCGAGGGCTGGGTGAAGCCTTCAGCTCAACAGCCCTAGCCGCAGCCCGATCACTGCCGCCGCCGTGCGGTCGTTCACCGCTAGCTTGCGTAAAATGCGTTGGACGTGGTCACGGGCCGTGACCTCGGCCACCACGAGCCGTTCGGCGATCTGACGGTTGGTGAGTCCTGCCGCCACGAGCGCCAGCACCTCCAGCTCCCGATGGGTGAGTGCCCCAGCTGCGGCAACCGCCGCTTCAATGGACTGGCGGCAAGCCGGATCCACAAACCGCTTGCCCAGCGCCATGTGCTCTAGAGCCCTCTCTAGAATCCCGTGCCCGATGTTCTCTTCCCAGATCAGGTTCACCTCCGGGCGGGCCAGCAGGCTGGCGAGCGGCAAGGCGGGGGCGTCCACCACCTGCACCACCAGCAGATGGGGAGGAGGGGTTTGGCTCAGTAGCGCTTCGATCAATGGCACACAGGAGCCGTCGCGCAAGTGGCTGGTGGTGACCAGCAGCACCTCCTCGGCGGCAGGGGGAAGGAGCGCCAAGGCCTCGGCCGCTGTGGCGCAAATGCCCAGCAGCACGGGGATGGTGTTATCAGCACACCTGTTCAAATTGCTGTTCAGGATCGCCGCATAGGCTGGTGAGGGATTGCAAATCAATAGCTGGTAGCTGCAGACCAGTTCCCGCACCCGTTGCTCCCTCGCTTCCTGGTCGGCCAGGGTCTCTGGGACGGCATGGGGCTGGGCAACAGACGCTGATTCCATTGGTAGGGCTACTGCTTGACACAGGGTTTCCTGACCAGCCTGACAGCCTTGGCAAGACAAAGGGCAATCCCGGCAAAGCGCCTGCCCAGCGGCTTCTCGCCCTGGGAGGTGATCACCACCTTCAATGGCCTACCGCAACAGACGGCGCCCGCCTTGAATCAAGGAAGATTGCGGCAAGATTTCGAAAACCCTGCCCCCCCTGGTTTTAGTGCACGGCCTTCTGGATACCCCCGAGGTGTTCCAAAAGCTGCTGCGCGAAATCGGCGATCGCAGGGGCGATCTGCTGGTTCCCCACCTGTCCCTGCGCCTTGGCAGGACCCCAATTGAGGAGGCCGCCGCCGAATTGGCCCAGCACATCGATGCCGCCTACCCGGGCCAGTCGCCCCTTGATCTGCTGGGCTTTTCGATAGGCGGGGTGATCGCCCGCACCTGGATCCAGCGCCTGGGGGGGCACCGGCGCACGCGGCGCTTCATCAGCCTGGGCAGCCCCCAGCAGGGCACCCTCACCGCCCAGCTCTGGCCGGGCCAGATCTTCAAGGGACTCGCCGACCTCAAATGGGACAGTGCCTTGCTGCGGGAGCTCAACGGCAACGTCGAGGCCCTGAAGTCGGTCGATTGCCACAGCTTTTACTCGGCCCTGGATCTGGCGGTGTTGCCCGGCTGGAGGGCCGTGTTGCCGATCGGGCCCCAGACGGAGCTGCCGGTGGCCACCCATCCCCAGCTGCTGCGGGATTCCGCCGCCCTGCGGCCCCTGGCCGCAGAACTGCTGCGCCCCTGAATCCCTGTCCACTACAAACCCGGAGGTAGCCCGGCCTTAAGGGCCAAGAAAGGTGGCATCCAGCTCCAACGCGCACACCAGCCCCGGATCGTCGCTGTGGCGCGCCACCAGCAGGCGATGCACGCCGGCCTCAAGGGCGAATCCATCCCGGGCGACATCAAAGAAGGCCAGGCGCCGCAGGGGAATGGTCAGCGTGAGCTGCTGGCTTTCTCCGGCCGCCAGGGGCACCCGGACAAACGCCACCAGGGTGCGGGCCGGCCTCTCCACGGACAGCCCTGGGGGTTCCAGGTAGATCTGCACCACCTCCGCCGCCGCCATCGCGCCGCTGTTGCGCACCAGGACGTCTACCGTGACGTCTACTTCGACGGCGCCTTGATCGTTATCGGGGCCTGCGGTTTGGACCGCTGGGGTCAAAGCTGCCTGCAGCTGCGTGCATTCAAACGCGCTGTAGGAGAGGCCAAAACCAAAGGCAAACGTCGCCGGCTGGCCCGCACGCCCCAGGCGGCGGTAACCATGCCAGAGGTCGTAGACGACCCTGCGGGCCCGGGGTTCAAACGGGGGCAGCTGGTCGGCGGAAGTGGGTAGGGCAAAAGGCAGCCGACCGCTGGGGGACACCCGGCCCAGCAGCACGTCCGCCAGGGCGTGACCCCCCTCCTGGCCCGGATACCAAAGCAGCAGCAAGCCCGCCACCTCGTTGTGCCATTCCTCAGTGAGCAAGCCGCCGCCGCCCATCAGCACCACCACCGTGCGGGGGTTGGCGGCGGCGACCTGGCGGATCAACGTCACCTGGTCGGTTGGCAGCCGCAGATCGGTGCGATCGCCGGCGGCGAAATCGCTCCCCTGACGCGCCGATCCCTGGCTGGTGATCCAGGCGATCAGCTGGGCCAGGGGTTTCCAGTAGGGCATCAGGCGGCGACGGCCCAGCAGCCGCAGCAAGCCCCGGGGCGGCGGAATCAGCTCCAGGATCGGCCCCAGATCGCCGGGATGGATGTGCTCGCCTTCCAGTTGCCAATCGAGCCCCGCCACCACCAGGGCGGCATCGCAGCGGGCGGCCAGGGCTGCCGCGGCGTTGGGATCTTCTCCGCTGCTGGCCTCGATGCGCAGCAGGGGCGCGGCGCGCCGCAGGCCCTCCAGGGGCGTGACGACGCAACCCGCTGCCGGTCGGGTATCTGAGGAGCCCCGATCGCCAATGTTCGGCTGCGCCGCCAGGGAACCGATCACGGCCAGAGATGTCAAGCCAACGAACGGCAACGGGGGATCGGGGTTGGGCAAGCCTGGCCTGGACCGGCTTTGGTTGCGCAGCAGCACGATCGACTGCACGGCCGCCTCC
>CAMCQR010000101.1 GCA_945877115.1 Synechococcus sp. UW140
GACCTGAGAGGACCAATTCAGCAGCGCCTTTGCCTTCTCATCTGGGAAGCGATCCTCGAGCACTTCGATCAACGCCTGCCGATCAGGGAGTGCCCCCAAATCCACGTCCAATTCTTCCCAGGCCACATACACCCGGCCCTCATCGAGGAACTTCTGTTCATGCTCGCCGCGGGAGCCGGCGCGGATTAGCCAGAGAGTCATGGCGTCTTGCCTCCAGCACCATGCAAGCGCACCGCCTCCTGATACTCCACCTCGATCCCCAGCCCCGAGTCTTCATCGGGCGTCAACCGTTTCATTTTCACGTGGTTCAGGCAGGCCAGGCCCATGTCCCCTCACGCCGCGGCCCCCTCGCCAGCACCCACCCCTTCTTTCAACGACCCCTCCAAGCCCAGCAGGGCCCCAGCTCCCCGGGCCGCCGCCCGGAAGGCGCGGCGCTGGATCACCCGCAGCGTTGCCTTGGCTGCCGCAGGTGCCTGCAGCTCCTGGGGCAGCAGCAGCCACAACTGTTCTTGCAGGAAAAGCCCATCGGCAACCGGCACCAGACCCTGCTCCTGCCACCAGCTCCTGGGGGCTAGGGCCGGGCAGAGCGGCACCGCTACGGGCCGCTGCTGCAGCTGCTCTAGCCAGGCCTGCGGGTCCTGCCAGACCCGTGAGGCGCGCTCCAGGTTGCCGATGCATGGCTCTAGCTCCCCATGCAGCAGCGGCATGATCTGGGCAGCGGGCAGCAACACCTGCTCCTTCCACACTTCGGCCCAGCGCTGATGGGCCACCAGCTGCAGCGGCAAGGTTCCCAGCGGCAGCACCTGCACTCCAGGCCAGCGCGGCAGTTCCCCACTTGCCAGCTCCTGGTTGTGGCAGAGGGAGGAGACCAGCGCCCCATCGATCACGCCCTGGGCCACCAGCGTTGCCCAGTCGCCGGCGGGGTGAAAGCAGGGCGGCACCTGCAACACCCCGGGCAGCCCAGCAAGCAGCGACTGGTGCAGAGCATCGGTGCCCAGCCGCAGCCGACCGTCTTCTAGGCGATGGGCCCTGCTGGCCAGGCGTAGGAAGCGCAGGCTGCTGCTCCCCCCCCCAGCGGCACACCTTGCGGGGACCACGCGCAGGCTGGAGGCGGAACTGCTCGGCCAGGTCCCAGTAACTGCGGCTCACCGTGGTCTGGTGCATCGATAGGGAGCGGGCGGCGCGTATCTGGCTGCCGCTGACTTCCATCAGATCCAGCACGTGCAGGTTCAGCAGCATCTCGGGTGGTCTGTAGGACTTGCGCCGCCGCCGCGCAGGCGGCACAACGGCAGCAGAACGCTGGATTGGCACGGCAGCGCGGCAGCAGAACGGGGCAATCAGCCTTGCCCTTTTCCAGCTCCCGTCCACCCTCCCTCCCGCGAAGAACCCAGCCGGCTGAAACCCCCTGCCAGCACTGAGCCGGCCGCTCCAGTTGGTTGGCGGCTATTGCCGCGGGCCGTAAGGGCCAGCAACCTGCAGCAATGGAGCCCCTGCGCTGTCACCTGCTGATCGGCCCGCCCGCCAGTGGCAAGAGCACCACTGCGGCGGCGCTCGCCCCTTTGCTTGCAGGGCCTGAGGGGCAGCCGGCGGTGGTGCTCTCGACCGATGCGATCCGCGCTGAGGTGTTCGGCGATTCGGCCGTTCAGGGGCCCTGGCCGTCGATCCAGCAGCGGCTGCATGAGCGGCTGATCGGTGCGGTGGCAGCCGGCATGCCGGTGATCGTGGATGCCACCCATGCCCAGCGGCCCTGGCGGCTGGCGATCACCCAGCAGCTTTCCTTACCCAGGCCAGTGGAATGGATCGGCTGGTGGCACTTCACAACGGTGAGCACCTGCCTGCGCTGGAACGAGAAACGGGAGCGCCCCGTTCCCGTCCCGGTGATTCGCCGCATGGCCGCTGCCTTGGCGGATGAGGCCTTTGGTCCGGGGCGGGCGGAAGGCTTTGCCTCGGTGGTGGCGGTGCAGCCCACCCAGCAGCGCGACCTCACTACTTATTTACGTAGCGAACTCTCCCGTCTTACCCGCCGCATCAGTGCGGCCTGCAATCGCCAGCACCAGCTGCTGCTCCACGGCCACTCGCGCCTGCTTGATCTGGAGCGGCTGCTCTACCTGCTGCAGCTGCTCGCGGCGCACCCCGATCTGGCGACAACCGATCAAGGCAGCCGCGAGGCCTTGGAAACGCTCGTTTCACCGCTGCCCAGCGGTGAGCTGCCCCAGCGAGCGGCCGCCCTGCTGCGCACGCTCCATGGGGTCTGCTACGGCGATGCCGAGGCTGTACGCCGCGATCTGAGCTGGCTTGAGGGCCAGGGCTTCTTCTCCGCCACCCCTGTGACAACGGGTATTCAGCCCCTGCCCCTGCTGGCTGGCACCTCTGAGGAGCAGGCCCCCCGCAGTGGCGGCGTCCATGGCGGCCAGCCGCCGATGGCTGATGCGTCGGTGTTTGTGCGGGTGATGACGTTGCTGCGCCATCTGCTGCAGACGCCCTTTGACCGGCCGGCGGAAGGTCCGGGGGCACTGGCGATGCAGCGGCACCTGCTGGAGCGTCTTGCCGAGATCCCCGGCGGTCATGGCTCCGGTGAGCTGGCGACGCTGCGCAAAGACATCGAGAAGACCCTCACCCCCTACGGCTTTCGGCTGCACCACGACAACCCACGCCATGGCTACTGCCTTGGCACCGCCCTGCTCTCAGCGCCGCGGCTGGTGGAAATCCATGGGGTGGTGCAACACGCGGCCCAGCGGTTGGGGGATCCGACAGCGCAGGATCTGCTCGATGAGTTGGAGCAACGTCTGTCCTGGGGCGGCATCGAGGTGACGGCCGCGCCGCCGTTACGCACCTATCTCGATGGCGCCCATCCCGGTTCGGAAAGCCACCAGCAGGGCAGCCTGGCGGAACCAAGGGAAGCTGAGCGGATCGAGACGGCGATCCTCGAGCACCGGCGCGTACGCCTACTGCGCCTGGGGACCTCCTCCGATCAGGGCAGGGGAGAGGAGATCCGCGCCTGGCCCCTGCAGCTGGTCTTCTCCGCGGGGCTCTGGCACCTGGCCTGGGAGGACGACGCCATCGGCAGGCCCCATGGGTTGCTACAGAGCGAACGGCTGGAGCAGCTGGTGTTCCTGCAGGCCGAACCGCGGGGTCGCCGCAACGAATCCGACCACAGCACCGCGCTCGCCAGGCTGCAGCGGCTGCTTCATCACTGCGGCGGCATCGAGCTGGGCGATGACCTCACAGCCCAGGAGGGTCTCTGCCAGCCCAGCAGCGAGCAGCGCCGCCGCCAGCTGCAGACCCTGCGCCTGTCCTGCAAGAGCGAGGCCTACTCCGCCATTCGCCAGGGACAGCTTCCCTTCCCCCTCGACCAGATCCGGCTGGAACGGCCGGCTAAGCAAGCAAAGCCCACGGCTGCGGCCCAGGGCCCCACTGCCGACTGGGTGCATCCAGAGCTGGTCCAGGTGCTGACGCCCAACCCCAGCGGGGATAGCCATCCCCATCCGGTGGAGATCGACCTGCCGCCCTGGATTCTGGCCCGCGGCAGCGCCCTGCGCCGCTGGCTCTTCTCCCATGGCAGCGCCATCCGGATAGAGGCACCGGAGGCGCTGCGGCAGGAGCAGCAGGGCCAGGCGCTGGAGATGCTGGCGTTGGCTCAGCGACGTTGAGCCGTTACAAGGGATGGCGTTTAACGTTGGCTAGTTGCTCCATGAAGTCAGCGCGGGGCGCTGCCGCCATGACCCCTGCCGATTACGCCACTGAACAGCCCGAGGCTCCCTTCTCCGTGCGCCGCAGGCAGCGCGGGGGACGACGCATTGTGCAGGTGAGCAGCTCGCTCAGCGCTGTGGATGCGCTGCGGGCACGAATCCGTTCCCAGAGCAAAGCCGTGGCAGAGCACATCGCCACCGATCCGGATGCCCGTGCCTTCATTGCCGACTGGGCCACGCCTGAACCCCTCGACCGCTGAAGACAGGCGTGGACTTGAGGGCTGGGCAGATCATCACCGTTGATTGGCGCAAAGATCCAAACGACCCTGGGCTGGACCCTCAGCCTCCGGAGCCCAACAAGCTCCGGCCAGCTGTCGTCGTGCAGGACTGCGAGCTGTTTGACCCTGCCTAGCCAACAGTGCTGGTGGTGCCGATGACTGGCGACCCCTCGCTGGCTATAGCCGATCTGACTGTCGTGCTCCAACCCAACAGCACCAACGGCTGCAGGAAGGTGAGCTATCTGCTGCCACAGAACCTGACCTGTGTGGCCAAGACTCGCATCACAGAAGCCACCGAATGCTGCGTGACTACCACCGAGCTGCAGCAACTCCGCCAGCTGGTTGTGTTGGTGATCGGGGGCTTCTCTTGAAGAGCCGCAAGCAGCTCAACCGAGGAGCAGCTCACTCCTCTTCTGGGCTGCCCAGGGGGATGAGCTTGATCTGCTTGCGGCCGAGCTTGATCTCGAACTTATCGCCTGGCTTGAGGTCGAGCATGGCGGTAGCGATCTTCAACATTTGAACCCCAATCTGTTGTGATTAGCGCGCACAGCAGTCCGCCGGGCTTTGCGGCAGCCGTAAGTGTGTATATCAAGACCTAATACCACCGTTCGCATTGGACACGCTTCCCCTAATGGTTTCTGCTCCTGGTGGCGGTGCTCGGGATCTTGAGCGGCTGCCAAAGCCTGCGGGATCTGGAGCGCTTTGCCATCCGCCATCACGCTGCGCTGAACCAGGCTTTGGGAACAGGCCTCAAGCGGCCGCCGACCGATTCGACCTTCCGTTACTTGTTCATGCAGGTGGATGTGGCCGAGATCTGCCGGCATCTCCTGGTCTGGATGCTCGCCCAGATTCCTTGTGGCGCAGCTGGTCTGGACCAGCTGGTGTGCGATGGCAAGACCTTGCGGGGTTCGATCGAGCCCACCGCTGGTGGCGGGGCCTTCATTGCCCAAGTGACGATCTACTCCAAGACGCTCGGAGCGGCGATGGCCAAAGCCACCTATGACACCCGCGAGAACCACGAGCGCGCGGTTCTGCGGGAGCTGCTCTCCACCATGGATCTGGAGGGCGTCTTGATCCAGGCCGACGCGCTCCACACGCAGAAACCGTTTTTCGGCAGCTCACGGAGCAGGGGGCCGACTTCCTCTTGACGGTGAAAGCGAACCAACGGACCCTGCACCGCCAGATCAGCGACCAGTTCCTCTATTCCCGCAAGATCCCTTTCACTGCAACGGTTTCAGATCACGGTCACGGGCGCGACACCACCTGGACACTGAGGGCAAAACAGGCTCCTGACGTCATCACCGAGGCCTGGCATGGCAGCAGCGGGATCGTCGAACTGGTCATCAGCGGAAATCGTGCCGGCAAGCCCTCCCTCCAGCGGCACCTCTTTCTCACCAGCCTTCGCACCACGCCAAAAGCGCTGCTGCAACTGGTGAGGGACCGCTGGTGAATTGAAAGCTGGCACTGGCTCCGCGACACCCAGCTCTATGAAGATGGCCACCGCTATGGCGGCCTCGGTGCAGCGGTGCTGGCCACGCTGCGCACTCTGGCCCTGAACCTGCTTGGGCTCCACGGCCACCACTCGGTGAGAGCTGGGCTGGCCGCGGTGGCCCACGACATCGCCAAGCTGCTCGCCATGGCTGGGATCAGGCCGGGATAGGCGAATTGACCAGACTTTCAATCAGCCCCGCGGCATGGGTGGGTATTAATAGAAATGAGGCTATAGTTTAGGAGGGCATTCTTTCTGTGCGAATGCCACGTCGTATCGCAAGATCACGAGGGAAAGTGAGCTGGAATGCAGGTTCATGAGTGTGGCCTCGATTCCCGGCAGCAGCGACACGCTGGTGTCCCTGCTGCAAGTCCAGCTGGAGGCGAGGCTCGGGCCATCCCTCGGTGGTTTCACGGTGAGCCTTTTCCGCAGCGCCCAGTTCACCGGCCCTCCCACTAACACTGTGTCCCTGCTGCTTTACCGGGTGGATGTGGATGCGGTACGGCGATCCGTGGAAACGCCGGCTGGCCCAGCCTCTAGGCCAAGCAGGCAATGGCTTGGACTGGAGCTCTCCTATCTGCTGACCGTGTGGGGACAGAACTCCGCTAGTGGCGAGCAGGGAATCCTGCAGCACTGCATGGAGATTCTGCAGGAGTTTTCGATCCTGCAGGGATCCCTGCTCAGCCCTGCCCATAGCTGGGAACCGGAGGATGCCCTGCGTATCTCCATGGCGTCAATGAACCATGAGGACATGATGCGGCTGTGGGATGGCTTTGATCTCCCTTATCAGTTGTCGGTGTCCTATCTGTTACGCACTGTGCGGCTGGCACCGAGAGAAAGTGAAAACGGCCTGACCACCAGCCGCGCCCTGGCCATGGGCAGCAGGGTTTCTCCATGAGCCCCCTGCTCCCTCAACCGCTTCCCTGGGCAGGCGGCGAAGCCCTGACCTGGTCGCGCGCCAGGCGCTGGGAGGGAGTGCCGGCGCTGGGGTCGGTAGCTATCCAGCCGGTACCCCATCGGGTGGATGAGGAGTCGCTGCCCGCGGGTCTGGAGCGCTGGCTGCCGCGAGAAGGAATTCCCGATCTACTGGTGCGTTGCCGGGGATCAAGGCTGCGGCCCAGCTGGCATGGCGCCAACGGCCTGTACGGCTTTGTGGGGCTGGCGGCGGGGGTACACACCTTCATCATCGAAGACCCCCTCGGCCGCTATCTGCCGGCGAGGCTCAACCTCCGCGTCAACGACCGGTCGGCAGTGGCTGAATCGCTGCGGCGGCTTGAGCTCCCCACCCAGGCGGAGGACTGGAGGCAGCTCGTGCATCGCCTTACTCTGCGGCAGGGCGCAGGCGCCGTGCGACGCCCTGGCTCCACAGGCCTCTGGGGTGAGGTGCGCGATGCCGGCGATCGCCCCATTCCCTTTGCCCTAGTGCAGTTGGAGACTCGCTTTCGCTCCGTTTCTGCCACCGCCACCACCTGGAGTGATGCTGCTGGCGGCTATGCCCTGGATCTTGATGGAGAGCGGAGCGATCCCATGGCGACCCCAGCGGATGTGGTGGAGCGGGATGGACGGGTGTGCCTGCCGCTGCCCACCCCAGCGGGGGCCAGCCAGCCCTGGCTTGAGCACCTGCCGGTGCTGGATCGGGCGCTCGTTAGTGGTATCGCCACTGGCGTGGCCCCAGCTGGTTATGGCCCGCCACGGGCCAGCGGCACCTACTTCCGGTTCCGCGATGGACCCGGCGGGCCGCTTCGAGATCGCGTGCCGTTGCGCATCGGCCGCCAGCAGCGCTGGGATTTGGTTCTGATCTGATCCTTCTACTTGGTTCTAGACATTTTTCTACCCTTCTCTCCGTCCGTTTCGCTCCACCGTTACCCTCCGCCTTCCAGTCATGCCTGAGTATCTCGCCCCGGGCGTTTACGTCGAGGAGACCAGTTTCCGCGCTAAGTCAATTGAGGGGGTAGCCACCTCCACCTGTGGCTTCGTGGGCCAGGCCCGCTATGGAGCGATCAAGGGCCTGCCGGAACTGGTCACCAGCTACGAAGACTTCAAGCGGCTGTTCGGCGACAGCGACGCTCTGCTGGTGGACGGGGTGGCCAGCATCAATCACCTCGCCTTCGCCGTGCGGTTGTTCTTCGAGAACGGTGGCAAACGGGTGTACGTGAGTCGGCTGTATAGCCCGCCGCCGCCTGGTGCGCTTGGGGTGAATGCGGATGGCCAGGCGGAGGTGGTTCTGCTGCTTGGCTCGGGACCCACGGACGACGATCGGGTGAGCCTGCGGGCCCGCTTTCCCGGCCGTGCCGGCAATGTGCAGGTGGTGGTGCGGGCCCTGCGCAGCGGCAACTTGCTCACCGGTGCGGCTGGAGCCAAAAAACTGAGTGGCGTGCGCCGGGGGGATTTGGTCGAGGTGATATCAGGAGGCGGGAGCATGAAAGACAGAGTGGTGAGTGTTGGCGGCGCCAACGCCATCGACCCCAATAATCTCTATGCCGTGTCTTTGGGCAGCACGGGCCAGCCGGTGCTCACGCGGGCCGATGGGTCCACCCTCCCTGTGGCCACAGAGGTTGTCATCCAGAAGATCACCGTTGACATCGAGGTGCGCCCCAATCCCGATGGCAGCACCGGTGGCCGCAGCGAACTGTTTCAGCGTCTTTCCGTCCATCCCGATTCGGACGACTTCATCGGCCAGGTGCTGCGCCACGATGACCGCGATGGGGTACAACCACCGGCCGATGGCAGCCAGCGTCTTTATCTAGCGCGGGGGGCCGGCGCTACTTCGATGCCCGTCCCCGCATTTCCACTGGGCAACAATGCCAGCGAGGCGGTCAAGGCCGGCTTTGGGCGCGATCTGCTGTTAGCGCTCACGGTGGAAGCCACGGCCCCTGCCGCAGAACCTCGGCCGCCTTTCCTGCTGAGTGGCGGCTCCGATGGCCAGCAGGTGGGGGGCAGCGATTTTGAAGGTTCAGGAGAGGGCCGCGACGCCAAAGGGCTCAAGGCCCTAGCCGAGATCGACGACAT
>CAMCQR010000102.1 GCA_945877115.1 Synechococcus sp. UW140
GGATCAGCGGCGGCTAGCCAGGCGGGCCAGGGGTCGGGGGGAGACGCCAACAGGGGCAGCAGATGGCGCAGGGGCGCCTCGTCTTCCGGCGCCAGGGCCACCACCTGGCGGGCTGGGGCGAGGGGATGGCGGGGCTGGGCCAGCAGGCGACGGCTGAGGCGCTCGTGCAACGCCAGCAGGCTGGCTTCGGCGGCGGGCTGGGCCCGTATCAACCGGTCCCAGTCCGGGGGCTCCAGCACCACCGCCATCGCCTGCCGCAAGCGCGGCTCCAGCATTTCCAGCTCCGGAATCACCAACTGGCGATCGGCCAAGGCTGCGCTGCTCCAGACGCTGAGCCACTCCTGGGGATTGAGCAACCAGAGGCAATGGGGCGGCGGGGCGGCGGGGCCCTCCCACCAGGGGAGATCGAGACCCGCCGCCCGCAGCCGGGGCCACTCCACCTGCAACAGGCGCCGGCGGCGTTCATCGCTGACCACCAGGGCCAGGGGGGTTTCGCTGAGGGCCAAGGGCACCAGCAGGCTGATCCACCAGCTGGGATCGGTGCCTGGAGAGAGGCGCAGCAGTGTCTGGTCGCCCCGCCGCAGGCTGCGGGCCACCAGGCGACTGAGGCTGAGGTGGTGGGGCCAGCGCTCAGCCCCCTCTCGCCGCAGCAGGGCTTTGAGGTGGTGGTGGGCGCTGGCTTCCAACATCGATGGATCGTAGGAAGGGGCAGATATCGGCACGGCAGCGTTGATGACAGCATTGGGGTGCTCCCAGCCGGTGGGCATCGTGGGCCTGGGCCTGATCGGCGGCTGTCTGGGCCTGGATCTGCAGGAGGCCGGGGCGGAGGTGCACGCCCTGGTGCATCGCCCATCCACCGCCGCACGGGCGCGGCAACGGGGCCTGGCCAGCCGGGTGGATACGGATCCGGCGGTGCTGGCGGACTGCGGCCTGGTGATCTTGGCCCTGCCCCTCGATCGCCTGCTGGACCCGGATCCGGCCCTATTGGCGGCCCTGCCCGCCGGGGCGGTGGTGACAGATGTGGGCTCGGTGAAGCAACCCGTCCTGGCGGCCTGGGGACCGCGATTGCGCCGTTTTGTCGCCAGCCATCCGATGGCGGGCACCAGCCGCTCGGGGGTGGAGGCGGGCGAAAAGGGCCTGTTTCAAGGTCGCCCCTGGGTGGCGACGCCCGACGCCGACACCGACCCGGAAGCCCTGGAGGCGGTGCGCCAGTTAGCGACGACGGTGGGAGCCCGCTGGCTCTGCTGCGATGCCGCATCCCACGACCGGGCCGTGGCGCTGATTTCGCACCTGCCGGTGCTGGTGGGGGCAGCGTTACTGCAGACAGCTGACGGGGGGGGGCAGGCCAGCGGCCTGGGGGGGCTGGTGCGGGACCTGGCGTCGAGTGGCTTTGCCGACACCACCCGCGTTGGGGGGGGGAATCCGGAACTGGGCACGTTGATGGCGCGCTGCAATCGATCCGAATTGCTGGCGGCGCTGGGGCGTTATCGGCAGGCGATTGCTGGGCTGGAGAGGTTGGTGGAGCTGGAGGATTGGCAGGGGTTGGAGGGGGTGCTTAGAGAGTGTGGGGAGGTGCGGCAGGAGTTTGTTGGTTGAGCGCCTTTGGATTCCGCCGCATGAACTTTTCTGCTTAAGGAGTAGCGGGCAGCCAGTTCTCCTGATGCAGGCCAGGCACCTGGGCAAATTCGCGGGTCATGGATCGATTGCAACGCGGATCTGCGGCTCGGGCTGGTCACGGCTGAGCACAAATCCCGGCTCGAAGGCCTCCAGACCGGCCTCCAGGATCTGCCAGGGATCGTCGATCGGCAACAGCAGCACACCATTGCCGCAATGCTTGACGGCCACCTCATTGCCAGGGAAGCGGTATTGCTGCGGCAGGCGCACCGCCTGACTGGGGCCGGTAAGAAACAGCTTTGCGGTGTCCATGGACGTCCTGATTGACGGTCATCACCAGTGATAGCTACCAGATAGGGATCCGGCGCGTAGTGGGGCAAAGATCAGTATTTGCATGGGTTACCAGGGCCTGGACCAGTTGTCGCACTTTGGGCGGCAAACCGGCTGCCACTGCCTACGATGGATCCATGGCATTTGTTCGGATCAGCCACGATCCCGCCGTGATGGGCGGTAAGCCCTGCATCCGCGAGCGGATTCTGCAGGCCTACCCGCAACTGGAAGCTGCCGATATTGATGAAGCCCTGGCCTATGCCGCCTGGCGCCTGGAAGAGCGGGAAGAGGGGCTAGTGCTGAGCTGATGAGCAGGCTGTTGGTCGACATGAACCTTTCGACCGAATGGATCCCACTGTTGCGAGCCGCCGGACATTGGGCGGTGCACTGGTCCGAGGTGGGCAATCCGAGAGCGCCGGATACGGCATTGATGCAATGGGCCAGAGCCAACGGCTGTGCGATTTTCACCCACGACCTCGACTTCGGGACGATGCTTGCCCTCAGCGGTGCCAATATACGGATCCACACATTATGTGTTGCAAGGATCGGTCATAGGCTAAACTTACGGATAAGCCAACAATATTGTCATGAATTCGACAGCTGCTACCGATACTACTATCCTTAGATAACTAACTCAGTTTTACCTTAACGAAAATTGTTCAATGACACTGAATGCACCGACGCAAGACCAGGAAAATCTCGCCAACTTACTCTTCCCAATTGAAGAGGAGTACGAAGAAAGCATCCTGTCAATACCCCCAGAGAAGAGAATACTCAGGACAGAGCAATACGACTTTTCAGTGCATTCGTTGATTGATATGCTCAGAAAGCACGATGTTGTAATACCAGATTATCAAAGGGCATACGTCTGGAGCGACAGACAAGCATCACGTCTAATCGAATCTCTGATCATTCAGTGCCCTTTGCCAGTCATATATCTAAACCAAGAAAAGAATGAGACGTTTACAGTTATCGACGGGAATCAGAGACTAAGAAGTCTTGAAAGGTTTGTGGCTGATGAATTCCAGCTTCAGGGTTTGACAACTTATCCAGAACTTATAGGCATCAAATACTCAGAGCTTGACAGGCGCTTTCAGCGTCACATATCAAATAGGGTCTTGCGATGCACAGTAATTCTAAAGGAAACTCATCCACAAGTAAAGTTTGATGTTTTTGAAAGATTAAACTCAGGCGCAGTTGCTCTAACTAGACAAGAACTGAGGCATGGTTTGTATTATGGGTCATTGGTGAAGGCAGCTTCAGAGGTTGCGGTTCAATTAAATCTTGTAGATTGGATTGGATCTAAGGCAGTTGCGAGGAAGAAGGACGAGGAATTGGTAATCAGATTTTGGGCTCTTAGCAGCAGTCTAGATCAATATGAAAAACCATTCTCAGCGTTCATCTCAAACTATGTTGAAAGCAATAGAAGTGTTTCCACTACCGATATTGAGAACCTTAAGAAATATATTCAACAGACATTTACTAGGTCACAAAAGCTATTCGGGGAGAACTGCTTCTCATTTGCCAAGGTAGGAGCATCTCGGTTTAACGCTGCCGTTTTTGATGCGCATATGATTGCATGCTCAGATTTGTCTGATGGGGACTATTCAGCGCTGTTGTCCAGGACTGAAGAGATTAAAGCTAGCTATGAAAATCTGCAAAGCAACGAAGACTTTGCGAAATCGGTGACTCTGGCAACAAGTGACAAAAACTCAATCTTAAAACGAATTCACTCTATACGGCAACTTCTAAAAATGTACTTATGAGATATACTCCAAGTAGATGTAGAAATGAGTTCTTCACTCAAGTGGGCGGTTCATTGCGTGAACTGGTTGATTTATACCCACAAGCCCAAGCGCGAGGGTCTGGCTCAAGACTACTCGCACTATATCATTCATTTGTCTTTTCTCAATTAGAAGTATACATAAAATCTATGATTGGTGACTCGTTGAGATTAGTTTCATCAATAGGACCTGCAGCCGGCCAATGGCCTGAACAAATGTTGGCTTACCACTTGCACAAACAGCATCAACTGGCTGAAGAATACAGAAAGTTCAGTGCCAATGGTGGTGATGAAGTCAGATTACTTGAGGTAGTTGGAAGAATTTCCAAAGAGATTGAGAATTGGACAAATGGAACATCTAAGCCCATTATCGTCAATGTGGATGGCTATCTAGAGGGCAGAAGCTACCCATCACCAAGAAATCTTCAGCGACTATTTAACAGAATAGGTATCATATCAATCTGGACGCAAATTGATCCCATTTCCAGGATGGACAACAAAAGAGTCCTCACATCACTTAACGATATACGAACAAGCATTGTGCACGATGGTGTCGTGCCGCCAGGATTCAACTTGACCGATCACAAAAAATACACTGGTCAGGTATACCTACTTGTGAACGCTATTGATCGAGTAATTGCAAACCACTTCTGTGCAACTATGATTTCTTGCTCTGATTGGAATGCACGTATGACCTAAAAAGTATTTGCATCAGTCTCTATTTGCAATAGTTGTCCAGTAATATGCATTGTTCTCATGACTATCCTCGGACCTCACTAAAATCCATTTCAGCCGACGTGGAACTCACAGACTGTAGAACCCATATCGCAGGCAAGGTAATGCGCTATCGCCACGCTGCTGAATAGAAACGTTAGTTGAATACTTGGGAAGACAGATGGCTGAATTAGGCATAGCAGTAAATGCTTTTAGCCTGAATTGTTGCTACAGTGGTAGTCTTTGAGCTTAGAGCATGAATTTAACTTTGGAGTGCGAACGATAAGTAGACGGGCGCTGGATTACTGAAGTAACTGAGATCCCTGGTGTTCTTTCGTATAGAACATGTGTTGCAGATGCGATGGAAAGATTTACGTATTAGCTCTTCGCATTCTCGCCGATAGGATCGAGAACTGCGAGCCTGTGCCAGTCAGCATCAACTTCTCACTTCTACTCTCTGCCAAACCAAATGACCCTCCAAGAACACTGGTCTTGAGCCAAGTGACCTTGGAGCCCTGCGGCAAATCGGCTAATCGACCCAGGGAAACGGGATGAGCCCTCAAGCCCCCGCCGACAATCCCAACCGAAAACTATCGCGCCGATGGAAATCCGGCTCCGCCCCGGTATGGGCCAGGGCCCAGTAGCTGACCCCCTGGCCCACCTGATCGATCACCGCCGTCAGGCTGATCTCCAGGGGAAGACCTGCCACCCCGGGTTCGTCCCCACCGGCCACCTCGCTTAGATCCAGCTCCACCGCCACCTCCCATTCCCCTGCCGTCCGCCGCACTTGCCACGGGAGAGCCGCCGCCAGGGCCACAGGAACCAGCGGCCCCCGGTAGTGGCTGAGGCGATAGAGGTTCCAGTCGCCGCTGGGGGCCAGGTTCAGTTCCCAGTAGGCCTGTTGGCCAGCAAAGCCCCAGAAGGCCTCCAGGCAGGTGGTCTGCCAGAGGCCATCGCAGCGGCGACGGGATTGGCTGGCATCGGGCAATACGAGGGCATCCAGATCGCCGGTCAGACGCCAGACCAGCTCCAGGCGGCCGGCTTGGTGGCCGGCTTGGCGCCCGCCAAGACGACGGGCCTGGCCGGAGACGGTCAAATCGGGGGGATGGGGCAGGCCCCCGAAGGGTTCCAGGGCGAGCATGGTGGGGTCTCAGCGCAGGCGTTCGATGATGGCGCGAATCGCATCCTCCTTGGCTTCGATGTCTTCGGTGAGTCGGAATTGCACCCGGGCCCGTTGTAGATTCTGTTGCGGATGGGTGACCCGGAAATAGACATCACCGGCGAGGTAATCGCTGAGGAAGCGCAATCCCAACTCGAAGCTGATCAGTCGGATGGCGTCATAGAGATGGTCGATATCGGCATCGCTGAGCACTTGGCGGGCCGCAGCGCCATAGCCCGTCAAAATCGCCTCGCAAAAATCGAGATCGAAGTCCACCTGATCCAGGTCGTCGGTTTCCTCGCCGAGGCGGTTGCACCCCGATCGCAGGCAGTCGCCGAGGTCGTAATGGACCAATCCCGGCTTGACCGTATCGAGATCGACCAGGGCGATGGCCCGGCCGCTGGAGCGATCCAGCAACACATTGTTGACCTTGGGATCGCCATGGATCGGGCGGGGCACCAACACCCCCGCCGCCCGGGCGTCCTCCAGCACCGTCACAAAAGACCTCCGGGCCGCCACGAACTCAAGGCAATCGACCACGGCCGGCTCGCTGGCGCGATCGCTGCCGCTCAGGACGTCGTCATAGGCCTGCAGATAGGTGGGGGTGACATGGAAGCCGGGCAGGGTGTCGGCCAGCAGCTCGGGGGGCAGGTCGCTGATCAGGGCATGGAAGCGTCCGAGGCCATAGCCCAGCTCCCGGGCCTGGTCCACGGCATTAAGGGTGTCATGGGAAACGGTGTCCTCGATGAAGCTGATCAAGCGCCAAAAACCCTCGTCCGTCTCCACCCAGGTCTGCTCACCGCTGGCGGCGGCCATCACCTGGGGCATCTCCCAGCCGCGGCCCGCATCAGGGGCCTGCGGCTGCTCGGCCAGGCGGCGGGTCACATGGGCGCTCACCTCGGCCAGGTTGGCCATCAGCGGCTGCGGCTGGGCAAAGACCTGGGTGTTGAGTTTCTGCAGCACATAACGCCGCATCTCGCCGCCGGCCAACGCCACCAGATAGGTGGCATTGACATTGCCGTTGCCCAGGGGCGCCACGCTGGCGACGGGGGCCGGCAGATCGAAGGCGCTGGCGATCGCCACCAACTGGGCCTGGGGGTCCAAGGCGGGATCGATCATGGCGGACGCAAGACAGGGAGGGGGCTGCATGGTGCCATGGCCTGCTAACCCAGCAGGGCCGCCTCGACGCAGAGGCCCGGGCCGAAGGCCAAAGCCAGGCAGGGGAGGGGAGCCCCGGCGCGTTGTAGGCGATCGAGGATGAACAGGATCGTGGCGGACGACATGTTGCCGCACTCCCGCAGCACCGCGGTGGAGGGTTCGATGGCGCTGGCGGGCAGGTCGAGACACTCGCGGACCGACTCCAGCAGGCGGGGCCCGCCCGGATGCAGGGCCCAGGAGCCGATGGCCGCCCGATCGAGCCCCTGGGCATCCAACCAGCCATCAAGCCAGGGGGCCAAGCGGGCGGCGATCAGGGCCGGCACCCGCGGCGACAGGCCCATTTCGAAGCCGTGGTCGCCAATGGTCCAGGCCATGGCATCGGCGCTATCCGGCAGCAGGGTGGAACCGGACGCCAGGAGCCGCCAGGGGGGGGCGACCGGGAGCGCTCCAGCCCCTGCAGCGGGCGGGCCCGCGGCGGCCAACACCGTGGCGGCGGCGCCATCGGCAAACAGGGCATTGGCCACCACCCGCTCGGGATGCCAACCCAGCTGTTGGTGCAGGCTGCAGAGTTCGAGGGCGCAGAGCAGCACCCTGGCGCTGGCATCGGCCTGGGCAAAGGCGTGGGCCACCCGCAGGCCATTGAGGGCCCCGTGGCAGCCCATGAAGCCCACCTGGGTGCGGGCCACATTCGGATCCAACGGCAATCCCTGGATCAGGTCCAGGTCGAAGCCGGGGGCCTGGAAGCCGGTGCAGCACACCGTCACCAGGTGGGTGATCGCCGCCGGATCGACGGCGGCGGCAGCCAGGGCCGCGCTGGTGGCCATCAGAGCCAGGGGACCGGCCTCGGCGGCGAAGCGGGCCATGCGCTCGGCGGTGGTGGGATTGGCGTCTCCGTAGAAAGGCAGGCGCTCCTGCAAGGGGCCATCGGCATCCGCCAACAGCACGCTGTGGCGGCAGGCGACGCCGGAACGGCGCTGCAAACGCCGCAGCAGGGTGGCCTGGGCGTCATTGGTGGCCGAGAGGCGCTGGGCCATGGCTGCCGATTCGGCCTGGCTGAGGCGATGGGGCGGCAGGGCGGTGCCGATCCCCAGCCGGGTCACGGGCATGGGGTTGGCAGCGGCGCCAGGGCGGACCCTGGCAGGGCAGGCCGCTGCAGGGCCGGCCGGTGCAGGGCCGCCAGCATCGGATCGGCCAGGCTGGGCCAGCGGCGCAGGGCGTCAAAGACAAAACGACTAGTCCAGGGCCTTCGAAGCACCAGGGCCAGGGCCTGGCAGAGCCGCTGGCGGCGGGCCATCAGGGCGGCCTGGGATCGGCTCCAGTCCCGGGCGCGTTGGCGATCCCAGCCGTTATTCAGGGCGGCGAGGGCCAGGGGGGTGCTGCTGAGGGCCGCCATCAGGGCCCAGCCCATGCCCTCGCCCGTGAA
>CAMCQR010000103.1 GCA_945877115.1 Synechococcus sp. UW140
GCCGCTGGCGATCCGAGGATTACGCCGTTGGTTCGCCGAAGTTCTGCAGGGATGGGTCCTGGTCGTCAAGCCTGCAGACCCACCCCTCCCCTCCTTGTCAGGTGCCAGCCAACCCCCTCCCCAAACCTGGACTCCCGGCAGCCAGGAGAAGCGGGCCAAGGGCGGATCGGCCCTGTTGACGCCCCAACAGCCCCATGGCTCTGGTCTCTCCGGGAGTGACGGCGCGGGAGCCAGCGCCGGTTACCCGGCTCTGCGCGAACCCTTGACGATGGAACAGGCGGTGCTGCAAAGGGATATGAGTCTTTTGAAACGGGAAGCGGCGGATGCCCTGGCGGCCCTTGGAGCGGCCCATGCCATGGTCACTTCATCGCGATTGGCCCAAATGCAAGGACTGCGCACCCAGGTGCGCACCGGCCAACAGCCCGATCAAGCCCTGATCGCCCTCGTCACCGATTATCAGGGCTGGCAGAACGATCAGGTGCGTTTGTTTGATGCTTTGGCCCTGGTGTTACGGATGCGGGTGCCCGAAGGAACGACCCTCGAGCAGGTGGATCCTGCCCTGAGGGATCAGGCGAGAGCCCACCTTGAAGCCCTCTCGGTGGAATACCAGCGGGGCCTGTTGATGCAGCAATTTGAAGGACTTGATGGGGCCGAAGGCATCGACGAATCCGATGGCATTGGGGGCGATGGGCCTGACTCTGATGGCAACGAAGCGGAGGGCTGATACCAAAGTATCAGGCTCGATTCACTCGATTCAAATGAAAACAGCAGTAAAAATTCTCTGTAATCCTAAGGACTGAAAACAGTGATGCAGGATTCTTCCACGTGGCCTGTTTCGCTGCTGTAGTCGACCCGGAAGGAGCGCCAGGTGGCGAAAGGTTCCGGCTCGACCTTGAGAAGGGGCCATTCGATACGACTCTTTTTGTAGGTGAGGCCGACGCAGGTGAGACTCTGGTCATCAGCCATGAGCGACCAAAGTAAATTAATATCAGTGCGCTGATAATCTTGGCTTTCATCCAGGTCCATTAGGTCGGGGAGAAAACCTGGCTGAGCAATGATCCTGCTTCGTTTTTCCCAGCTTAAATAGCGACCATCTTCCGTTGGGTAAAACCAACAGGTTTCATTACTTGCTTCCCGTAGAGGAAACTGATCTAGGCATTCGACCCTATCAATATCAAGGGATTGGGAGGGATAAACTCCTTTTGGATTAATAGTCTCGCCCTCAATTTTATAAACGGCTAGCCATAGCAATTTTGGCTCAACATAAGGGATAAAGGAGTCGCATAAGGGCTTGTTTATATCTCCTTTGCTGGGGGTCATCCCTTGGATAAAAGGATTTTCGCCAGTGACGTCCGCCTTGCCATCAATAATCAAATCGTCAAGACTACCCTGCCAATCCTGTTGGGCTGGAAATAAGCGTAGATAGATCCCACTACCAAGGCTCTCGCCCTGGGCTTTGACAAGTTCATGCCACCCGGCCCCGGGTTCGGGCAAGGCAGATCGTGGTGCCAAAATGAAGACAAGTCGGCAGGCCATGGGGTAAAACAAGAGAATTAATAGTTAGACTCGCTTGGGATAATTGAGATCGGGCCGGATTCCTAAACATAAAGAGATTATAAAGCCTTTTTGTTTTTTTGGTTTTGACGATGGCTTAACAAGCAGGCCCATACCAGGGACTTGGTCCTCCCGATGCCCCCAGAATGGCCTGGATCGATCCGCCTCTGGTGCCTCAGGCCCCTGTCCCTGTGCTGCCATTTCCTGGGGCCGAAGGCTCCCTGCTGCGATGCGTCCTGGTTGAAGACCAGACCATGATTGCCCAGTTGCTCGCCGAAAGGCTGGATCAGTTGAGTGGTCTGCAGGTCGTAGCCGTCGCCCATACGGCAGCGGCCGGGATCCAGGCCTGCGTGGAGCACCGGCCCGATCTGCTGCTGTTGGACCTGAGCCTGCCGGATGCCCCAGGGACCAGGGTGGCAGAAGCCTTGCAACTGCTCCAGCCGGAAGCTCGCATGATTGTGATTTCTGGGCAGGCCAATACTTTTCTGTGCCCCGAGCATCTCTCGCCGATGCTGCTTGCCGTCGTGGATAAAACCGGCTCCTGTGCCGATCTCCTGGAGGAGATCGGCCTGCTCCTGCCAACTCCCCCCACGTCGGACCCGGCTGATGAGATCCTTGGCAAACGACTCCACTCCCTGACCCCGCGTCAACGGCAGATCCTGCAAAGGATCGGCCAGGGGGCCAGCAGCCGCGATGTGGCTCTTCAGCTCGGTGTCAGTCTGGAAACGGTGAACACCCACCGCCGGCAGATCGCCGCGCGGCTGGGAATTCGTGGGGCCGCCCTGGTCCGTTATGCGGTTCTCCATGCCGATCTTCTTTAATCCCATGGCGATGGCCCCAGTCGGACTGCTCCTGCTGGCCCTGCTGGTTTTGGTCGGTGTCCTTCTGGAGCGGCGGCGCCAGTGGCATCGCTGCCAATGGGTGCTCCACCAGACCCAGGCCGACCTTGCCGCCGCCCGGTCGATGGTGAGCCAGCTTCAGGGGCGTCTGGACGAGCTGCAACACACGAGCCAACTGGCCGCCACCGTGGCCCATGAAATCAACCAGCCCCTCAGCGCCATGCGCCTGCTGGCCCAGCAATCCCAGGCTGAAGTTCCGGCTGGGGCAGCCGGCCAGGACGGACGTCCTGCGGGCCTGATGGGCCGCCTGGAACACGAAATTGATCGCCTGGTCAGCATTACGGAAGCCCTGCGCCTGCTGTTGCGCAGTCAGGACACCCGCCTCGAGAGCGTCGATCTGGCCAGGGTGGTGCAGGCCGTCTTGCTTTATCTCAAGCGACCGCTGAGGCTGGCGGGAGTTCGGCTCAGCAGTTGGGGCCTGGAGCAGCCCCTGCCCATCGCCGGCGATCCCCAGCAGTTGCAGGCCGCCCTCACCTTGCTGCTGCGGCAGGCGCTGGCTTCCTTGGCGAAAGCCCCCCCCTCGGATCGCCAGATCACCATCCATTTGGCCCCCACTGCTGGTGCTGCGGAACTGGTGATCAGTGACAGCGGCCGGTGGAGCCCGCAGCCCGAAGCCGCCAAGGCCCCGGATGGCAGCGAAGATCTGGACCTTTATGTCGTGCGCATCACGATGACCAACCATGGCGGCCAATTCAGCCTGGGCCGTAGCCCGGACCTGGGGGGCCGCCAGGTCCGCCTGCTGTTGCCCCGTTAGCGCAGGCAAGCCATCGGATGGCGGGGCGCCACATCAAGGGCCTTGGCCACGCCCGGGTGGCAGACCGAGCCATCGACCGTATTGAGGCCCGAGAGCAGTTCGGGCCGGTCGATGACAGCCTCGCTGAGGCCCCGGCCGGCCATCACCTGGATGTAGGGCAGGGTGACGCTGACCAGGGCTTCGGTGGAGGTGAAGGGCACGGCGCCGGGCATGTTGCCGACGGCATAGTGCTGAACACCGTGGATGGTCAGCACCGGATCGGTGTGGGTGGTTTCGCGGCTGGTGGCAATGCAGCCGCCCTGGTCGATCGCCACATCGACGATGACGGAACCGGCACCCATGCGCTGCACCAGTTCTTCGGACACCAGGGTGGGGGCGCGGCCGCCCGGCAGGAGTACGGCGCCGATGAGCAGATCAGCACCGGGCACCAGGCGCTCGATCAGGGCATCGTTGCTGACCAGGGTCACCAGGCGACCGCGCCGGTCCGCATCCAGCTGCCTGAGCCGCTGGGGCGAGCGATCGAGCAGGTAGACCTGGGCATCCATGGCCGCCGTGATGCGGGCCGCGTGCCAGCCGACGGTGCCGGCCCCGATCACGACCACATTGGCGGGTCGCACCCCGGTGCAGCCCCCGATCAACAGCCCCCGGCCCCCCTGGGGTTTTTCCAGCAGGCGGGCGCCCACCTGGGCGGCCAGGCGGCCGGCGATTTCACTCATCGGCGCCAGCAGGGGCAGGCTGCCGTCCTCCAACTGCACCGTTTCGTAGGCCACTGCGGTGGTGCCGGCCTCCAGCAGGGCACGGCCCACATCTGTGTAGGCCGCCAGATGCAGGTAGGTGAACAGCACCAGGTCGGGGCGCAGGTAGGTGAATTCCCGGGGTTGGGGCTCCTTGACCTTGACCACCAGGTGGGCGCCCCAGGCCTCCTCGCAGCTCACCAGGCGCGCCCCGGAGGCGGCGTAGTCGTCATCGCTGAAACCGGCCCCCAGGCCGGCCCCCTCCTGCACCCGCACCTCCATGCCAAGGGACACCAGTTCGCGGATGGCATCTGGGGTGAGGGCGACCCGCTGTTCATCCTGTTTGATTTCGGCGGGGACCCCGATACTGGCCATGGGTGCCGCCAGCCGTGCTGCTGCCATGGCGCTTGGAATTCACGAACATTGCGACCACTGTGGCCTCAGGGAAGCGAAAACGCCAAGCCTGGGATCAGCACCGCCTGGCCCTCAGGGGCCGATGGGCTGCTGCGACTAGCGCAACAGGGCAGCGATCGGCAGGCGCCAACGTCTAGGGGGGTCATCGGGGTCTGTTCCAGATGGGCTAGGGCTAGGGCGAAAGCGACAGCGAGGGGCAGAGCTGCGCCACGATCGACGCCAACGGGCGCTCGCCCAAGAGGCGCTTGGTCATTGCGCTGGGGGTGGTACTGGATGCTGAAAAGCGCAGATCAAAACTGACGCGGCTGGTATCGGTATCGTTAGAGACGCTGCCATGGGCAAGCAAACCACCGTCAAAAAAGAGAGCCTGACCAAGCCGAACAGGAATCGGTTGATAACATTCAGTTCCGTAATCATTTTCCACCCAGAGGGTGTTGCCGGCAAAACAGTTTGTGGCCGGCAGCCAGATGTTAATCTGCTCCAATCGACCGGTTACATTGGCATCACGGTGCCAGCGACTGACCGAGCCCGAACCGGCCAGATGGACTCGCATTTTGGGGCGGGCCGCATAGGAAATGCGGCCACCAAAATAGCAGACAACCAATTCATGCACAAAGCTTGTGTAGATTGTGTAGAAATCCGAGTTCAACGGCAGGCGTTGCATCATTTGGCGCAGGCGCAGATTATCCGGATAGCCAGGCGGAGAGCCTGGCCTACAAAGACTACTTAGATGTAGTTTTTCCAGGTCATCAACTCGGAAAATTTGATCACGTAAGTAACGCGAGAAGGGATAACGTTCCGCGTCGTAGTTTAGCAACCAGGCTGATTTCGTACCAGCCACCTGGCTCCAGCTCTTCAGCAGGTTGTCAGTCATGGCAATAGCTTGACAAGGCTACGATTCACGATCTGGGTATAGAGAGAAGCACGCTCCCACTTATGCCAGATCATCCCACCCATCGCCCAGGGCGATTGGGCCTGGGCGCCATACAACTGCCGCCAGGCAACAGGTGTAAGACCAAACTCCGGTTGAAGTCGCAGTAACCCCTCGCTCACCGGCACCAGGCCCACGAGCGCTTGGCCATCCACTTGGCCATGCAGCATGGGGTGCAAGGTGATCGGATCAAGCAATAGCGATAATTGCCCCTGCCGCGCCCAGGCCGGTCCATCGCTCCAGTTAATTTGGTCGTGCTGCCACTGGCCTGGGGTAGCGATGCCATTGAGGACAAGACTGTCCGCGGTGAGCCGCAAGCTGCGCAGCACAGGATGCCCCTTGAGCACAAATTCGCCGCGAAGGGATTGGGCCACTTCAGCCACCTTCTGCCAACTGCCATCGAGTGCAAAACGCTGGTTGCCGCAGAGCAGGTGGCGGCCCCGCAAGGCAAGGGCACCGGTTAGATCGGTGCCATTGAGACTCAGCTTCAAGCAGCGGCCCTGGTCGCTGGTGTCGCAAACCTCCAGGACCAAACGGCCGGCGTCGGAGCGATAGCTGCCCACCGCCATCGCCGGATGCTGGCGGCCAGGCAGCACCTCATTGAACACGAGGCGGTGGTCGGCCGGTACGGCCTCGCCAGCGGGCCAGATACTGCCCAGCAAGCGCCGCTGGCCGCGGGCATCGACATCCACCCGTAGAAATCCGTGACTGGGTTGCGCCGACGTTGCCTGCCAACGCAAAACACCGCGCTTAAAGCGGAAATTGCTAATCAGCTTGCCCTGCAGCAACAGCCGGGCCCGCGGGCCTTCGCCAAGCAACACCAACAACTGGTCGGGTTGGTTGGCCTGGTAGACGCCATTCCAGGGGAACAACAGATCGCGCTGGAGTAGGTCGATGTCGGTGCGCAACCTGCCCCATTGGCAATCGCCATGGCCCGAGGCGGCCGCGAAGGCCTCCAAATCGGCAGTATCGCAGCGGCCCTGGCTGAGCAGTTGGGCGAGGCGGCGCAGCAAAGGGCGCTGCCGGTACAGGGCCTCCAACAACTGCCGATTGGCGGCGCAAACCACCTGGCTACCCTTGGCCGCCACCTGGAGAGCGCCGGCATCACGGCTGGCCAACAGGGTGCGCTCACGGGCCGTGAGATCGGCAAATTCAGCGCTGGCCAGGGCGGCGTGGGGATCATCGCGATAGCGATTGGCCAGTTCCTGATCGAGGCGCAGGGCGATCAAAAACCGATTGGCGGCGGTTTCGCCTTGCCAGTGGTAGCCAGCGGGCACCTGGAACTGGTGAAAGGCAGGAAAAGCCTTACGCTCCCGCGGGCCGTAGGTGCCGATCTGTCGCAGCGGCGTGGCCACCGGTTTGGGCTGTTGGCCAGGCTGCAACATGCCCAGCTGCTGCATCATCGTGGCGCAGGGAGCGGCGGTGTCTTTTGGGGCTAGATAAAAAGTGGAGATGCCCGTCACCTTGGCTTGGGTGTCGGGATCGTGCAGGGCACTGAGGGGATAGTGCTCGATCACGGGCGCGATCGTGGGAAAGCGGGATGCGATGTAGTTGGTAACCTGGTAGTCGGGGCCGTAGTGCTGCTGTAGATAGGAAACAAAAATGGAAAAATTATCATTGATATAGCCCTTGCGGCGATAGCCCATCTCACCGATCAAGCCCACCTGCCAGAGCACCACATGCAGCTGGGTCGAGGGCAGCCGTTTGCGGATCAGCATGTCGGTGGCCTCATGCATTTGCATGCCTGGATGGGCGGGATCCACCCCGAGATCGGCGCACAGACAATCCAAGGCCGACACACTGGGCCGCATCACGGCATGGTGGCCCTCGCGCCGGGCGATCTGAATGGCACGATGGGTGGAAAGAACAAAAATACCGGGATGGCCGTAGTAAATCGCCACGACTTTTTTGCCCTGACGAAGCGGGAATAACATCGCCTCGGTCATCTGCATGTAGGTGGTGTAACGCACCTTGCTGTCGTCATAGAGCACATAAAGATCGAGGGCATCTGGCCGCCGTTGCTTGATCCAGGTGACCGTGGCGGGATCGGCTACGCAGAAAAACACGGCGTCGGCGCCAAGAATCAGCTCTTGATCGCCGAGGGTGAAGCCGAGGATGCCGATGCCCGAGCCGATGATCGTGAGGCTGCCGGGGTGCGGGGGAGGGGTGGCGGCAGGGGCTTCCTGAATGGCATCGGCCTGGGCGGCGATCTGGGCAGCCAGCTGCTGCCAGGCCCGGGCATGGTGCTCCTGGCTGGGAAAACGATTGGGGGTGAGGGTCATGGTGTTGTGAAAGGGTGGGGAAGTTTTAAGAGGCAGGATGAGCAAAAGAATGCAGAAAAGGTACGCCGCAGCCATAACGATCAAATGGCTGCGGGTCTTCAAATAAGCGAATGAATGCCACGCCACGCCTCAATAGCCAACAACGGTTGCTAGCCGGAAGCGAAACGGAAACTAAGCGGCGCTATTGCCACTCAGGGTCACAAGGCTCCACTGGGCACTGGCGCAGTTGATCGCTGAACCCCAGCCGATGCCCTGCAGCTGGCTCCAGCCGCTGCCGTTGTAATACTCCACCGCACCACTCCCGAGCCCTACCAGCACCTGGGGCTGGCCACTGGCGAGCCAGTTCACCTGCATGCAGGTGACGGCAGACCCCCAGCCGGTGGCCTGCAGCTGGCTCCAGCCGCTGCCGTTGTAATACTCCACCGCACTACTCCCGAGCCCCACCAGCACCTGGGGCTGGCCACTGGCGAGCCAGTTCACCTGCATGCAGGTGACGGCAGACCCCCAGCCGGTGGC
>CAMCQR010000104.1 GCA_945877115.1 Synechococcus sp. UW140
CGCGGCCACCCGGTGCTGCGGCTCAACCATGTGGGCGACTGGGGCACCCAGTTCGGCATGCTGATTACCCATCTCAAGCAGGTGGCGCCCCAGGCCCTCACCACCGCCGATGCGATCGATCTGGGCGATCTGGTGGCCTTCTATCGCCAGGCCAAGGCCCGCTTTGATGCCGATGAAGCCTTCCAGACCACCGCCCGCGAGGAGGTGGTGCGGCTGCAGGGCGGTGATCCGGTGAGTCGCCGGGCCTGGCAGTTGCTGTGTGAGCAATCGCGGCGCGAATTCCAGGCGATCTACGACCGCCTCGACATCCGCCTGAACGAACGGGGCGAATCCTTCTACAACCCCTATCTCGAGGCCGTGGTGGCCGATCTCGATGCCGCCGGGCTGCTGGTGCAGGACGACGGAGCCCAGTGCGTGTTCCTCGAAGGCGTAAGCGGCAAGGAGGGCAAACCCCTGCCGGTGATCGTGCGAAAGACCGATGGCGGCTTCAACTACGCCACCACCGACCTGGCCGCGATTCGCTACCGCTTCGCCGATTCGCTCGCCGGCGATGGCGCCCGCCGCGTCATCTACGTCACCGATGCCGGCCAGGCCAGCCACTTCGCCGGCGTGTTCCAGGTGGCTCGGCGGGCCGGTTGGATCCCCGCGGGGGGGCGGCTGGAGCACGTGCCCTTTGGCCTGGTGCAGGGGGAGGATGGCAAGAAGCTCAAGACCCGCTCCGGCGACACCGTGCGCCTCAAGGATCTGCTCGATGAGGCCGTCGAGCGCTGCGAGGCCGACCTGCGCCGCCGCCTGGCGGAGGAGGGCCGCCAGGAGAGCGAGGCGTTCATCCGCCATGTCGCCACCACCGTGGGATTGGCGGCGGTGAAATATGCCGACCTCAGCCAGAACCGCACGACCAACTACCAGTTCAGCTTTGATCGCATGCTGGCCCTGCAGGGCAACACGGCGCCCTATTTGCTGTATGCGGTGGTGCGCATCGCCGGGATTGCCCGCAAGGGGGGCGACGTTGTTACCGATTCAGATCATCCGCTCCACTTCAGCGAGCCCCAGGAATGGGCCCTGGTGCGCCAGCTGCTCGACTTCGATGCGGTGATTGCCGCCGTGGAGGACGAATTGCTGCCCAACCGGCTCTGCACCTACCTGTTTGAGCTCAGCCAGGTGTTCAACCGCTTCTACGACCAGGTGCCGGTGCTCAAGGCCCCGCCGCAGGCCCGGGAATCCCGCTTGGCCCTCTGCCGCCTCAGCGCCGACACCCTCAAGTTGGGATTGGGCCTGCTGGGCATTCCCACCCTGGAGCGGATGTGAGGCGGGCGCTGCCAGGAACGCGCAGGAAGCACAGGGCCAGGAAATCAAGGGTGAATAACCTAGGTTAATGTCCCGATATTTTAACAGTTTCCCTTATATTCATAAGGCGTCGACTTGGTTTGGTCCCTGGGGCCGTGCCTGTCGGCGATCTTTGGAAATCGGAGGGCCTTGATGAAGCGAAGCGTGGGCATCATCGGCACCGGCTGGGTTGGATCCAGCGTGGCGATCTGTACGTTGCACTCGGGAGCCGTTGATGAGTTGCTGCTCAACGACCTCAAGCTGGAGCTGGCCGAGGGGGAGGCGATGGATCTGGCCCATGGCGCCTCCTATTACCCCACCGCCGCCGTGCGTGCGGCCACGGTGGCTGAAATGTTGGACACCGATGCCCTCGTGATCGCCGCCGGGCGAGGGGGGCGGCCGGGGGAATCGCGGCTGGCGTTGCTGCGGGAGAACACGATCCGAATCAAGCAGATCGGCGAACAGCTCACCAGCTATCGCGGCATCATTGTCATGGTGACCAATCCCGTCGATATCCTCACCGAAGTGATGGCGCAAACCTCTGGATTGCCCCTGGCCCGGGTGGTCGGCACCGGCACGATGTTGGATACGGCCCGCTTGCATCAGGTGCTGGGTCGGGTGTTGCGGCTGGATCCCCATTCGGTCCATGCCCAGGTGTTGGGAGAGCATGGCGATTCGGAGGTGGTTCTCTGGTCGGGGGCCCGGATCGGTGGGGTGCCGTTGCGCAGCTGGCCGGGCTGGGACCGGGCGCAGGAGCCACTCCTGGCCAAGGAGGTGCGGATGGCCGCCGATCAGATCATTCGCCGCAAGGGCGCCACGAACCATGCGATTGGTCTGGTGACGGCCGAATTGCTGCGCTGCATGTTGCGGGGAGAGCGCCGGGTGTTGACGGTCTCCCGCGTGCAGGAGGGCGCCCTGGGCCTCTGGGGTGTGGCCCTGTCGCTGCCAACTGTGGTCAGCAGCGAAGGGGCGATTGAGGTGTTGGAGCCGGACATGGACCAGGACGAGCGCCAACTCCTGGAACGCTCCGCCGCGGTGCTGCGTCGGGGTTATCGCGACGCGATGCAGTCGGACGAGCCCTGAGGCCGTACCCCAGGGCCAGCGGGTAACGCATTGCAGCTCATCCCTTGCTCTGCAAGCAACGCCAATTACCCTCAGGGCATGGATCGACCCGCTGCACCCCAGGCGGCCTCCGCTCCCCCACCGGCGCGACCGGAGGTGGAGAACCTGCAGGCCTACAGCGCTCCCCTGGAGGGGCGGCGGGGATTGCTGCGGCTCGATTTCAACGAGAACACCGTGGGTCCCAGCCCCAGGGTGGTGGAGGCGATTCGGGCCATCCCGGCCGAGCATGTCGCCATCTATCCCGAATATGAGGGCCTCCAGGCGGCGGTGGCGGCCTCCTTGCTAAGGACGTCAGGACTGGCGGCGCCGGGCCCGGGGCTGGAGCCCCACCACATCGGCCTGTTCAACGGGGTCGATGCGGCCCTGCATGCGGTGTTCCAGGCCTACGGCGCTCCGGGGGATCGCCTGCTCACCACCAGCCCCACCTTCGGCTACTACTCCCCATGCGCCCGCATGCAGGGCATGGTGATCGAGGCGATCCCCTACCGCCCTAACGATTTCGCCTTTCCTTTTGACGCAATCCGCGCCGCCTTGACGGGGCCAACCCCTGGCCCTAGTCAGGCGGCTGCGCCCCAGCCATGGAGCCCGCCGCGGCTGCTGCTGATCTGCAATCCCAACAACCCCACCGGCACCCGCCTGGCGCCGGCGCGGATCCTGGAGCTGGCGGCGGCCTCCCCCGCCACCCTCGTGGTGGTCGATGAGCTCTATGAGGCCTTCAGCGGCGACAGCGTGCTGCCCCTGCTGTTGGCAGGCGCCGGCGCAGAAGGCACCCGGGCGCAAGGGGCCGATGCCTTCGCCGCCTTCCCCAATCTGCTGGTGCTGCGCTCCCTCTCCAAAACGGCCGGTATGGCGGGGTTGCGCATCGGCTTTGCCATCGGCCATCCCGCCGTGGTCGATCGGGTCGGACGGGTCACCGGCCCCTATGACATCAACAGCTTTGCTGTGACCGCCGCCTTTGCAGCCCTCGACGACCAGGCCTATGTCGATGCCTTTGTGGCGGAGGTTCTGGCGGCCAAGGCCCTGCTGCAACAACGTCTGACGGCGGCGGGGTGGCGTCACGAGGGCGAAGGGGGCAACTATCTGCTGCTCTGGCCCCGGGCCCGGGGGGCCGCCGCCGTCGAACAACGGCTCAGGGATGCCGGCATCCTGGTGCGCTCGATGGCGGGCAAGCCCCTCATCGACGGCAGCCTGCGGGTCAGCATCGGCACCCGAGCCCAGATGGAGCAGTTCTGGAGCGCCTGGCAACAGGCAGATTCCTGAAGTCCCCTGGCCGGCGAGCCAGAGCTGGTGCTTCAGGCCGCGGCCTGGGTCAGAAAATTGGCCAGCAACTGGTGGCCCCCCTGGGTCAGTACGCTTTCAGGGTGGAATTGCACCCCCTGCAGGACGTGGTGTTGGCGGTGCCGCAACCCCATGATGGTGCCATCCTCAAGCCAGGCCGTTACCTCCAGGCACTCCGGCAGGCTGGATCGCTCGGCGATGAGGCTGTGGTAACGGGTGGCGGTGAGGGGATCGGGTAGCCCGGCAAAGACCCCCCCGTTGGCGTGGTGGACGGGGGAGGTTTTGCCGTGCATCAGTTGGGGGGCCCGCACCACCCGGCCGCCGAAGGCCTGGGCCAGGCACTGGTGGCCCAGGCAGACCCCCAGAATCGGCACCCTGGCCCCCAGCTCCTGGATCACCTCCAGACAAACCCCGGCCTGATCAGGGTCCCCCGGACCCGGAGAGATCAGAATCGCTGCTGGATTCAGGGCCCGAATCGCCTCCAGGCTGAGGGCATCGTTGCGTTCGACCCGCAGATCGGCCGCCACGGGATGGTCTGCGGCTAATTCGCCGAGGTATTGGACGAGGTTGTAGGTGAAGCTGTCGTAGTTATCGAGAACCAGAAGCATGGGGCGCCACGGCGGGCGAGGGTGGCCCCATTCAAAGCCCGAGGCGGGCCATCAGGGGAGGCAGCAGCAGCAACGCTGCGATCAGCATCGAAGCCAGGGCGGCCACCAGCACGGCGGCGGCGGCACAGTCCTTGGCGATTCGCGCCAAGGGGTGATATTTGCGGCCAATCGCCAGGTCGACCACCGCTTCGGTGGCGGTGTTTAGGAGTTCCAACACCAGCACCGCCGTTACGGTCAACACCAGCAGGGCCAGGCGGTCCAGGCTGAGGTTCAGCCACAGGCCCAGGCCGAAGGCGAAAGTGCCGATAAAGACATGGATCCGGAAATTGCGCTGGCTGACGAAGCCATAGGCCAGACCCTGGGCCGCATAGCGGAAGCTGGCGGGCAGGTCGCCGGCCACCTTCCAGGCGCTGTTGCGGTCACGGCTTTTCTTGGGCTGGCTATTGCCGCTCACCGCACGCAGGTGGGTAGTGGGGTCGTCGGAAGCAAGCATGAACCACCCTTCGGCCTGGCTCGACGCCAGAATATGGAGGAAACCTTAAGCCCATTTTAGCGGCGGAACGGTTCTCCGATCACCCTTGCGAGGAGATGGGAACAACCGTCTTGGCCAGCAGTTCCTCTTGCCGCGCCAGCATGCGCTCCAGGCTGGGGGCATCGGGATGGTCCCAACCGAGCAGATGCAGCAGGCCATGGCTGGCCAGAAACTGCAGTTCCCGTGCCAGGTCGTGCTGTTGTTCCTGGGCCTGGCGCGCTGCGGTCTCCAGGGAAATGACGATGTCCCCGAGCTCCAGGGGTTCGTCGTCCTCCCCCAGTTGGGCCAGGGCGCCGGGGGGTAGGGGTGCCTCCTGGGCGGCGAAGGACAGCACGTCGGTGGGGCCCTCCTGGTGGCGCCACTCGCCATTGAGGACCGCGATGCTGGGGTCATCGGTGATCAGCAAACCCAGGCTGTAGGCCGGGGCCCGCAGCTGCGCTGTCAGCTCCGGGCCCAGTTGGCCAAGCCAGTCGCCCAGCAGGGCCTGCCAGTGCTGCTCGGCCTGGTCGCCAGCGGTGAGGGGGCCTGCGGCCGCTAGCTGGGGCTCCAACCCAGAGCCCAGGGGGGAGCCATCGCCGCATTCCAGCCTCAGGGTCAGTTCCAGGCGGGGTTGGAGTGTCACTGGGGCAGGTTGGGGCGGCCCAGCCAGGCGATCAACAACAGGAAGGTCACCAGCCCCACGGCGGTCAGGCCGAAATGGAACAGGCTCTGGCGGCCTTTGCGCACCATGTTGCGCATGGCCAATTTGACAAAACCGGCATCCGGTTCCGGCCCCTGGCTGGGCAGTTGGTCGTCAGCGTTCATGCGGCCTCCGCAGCACCCACCTCCACACCTTGGCGCAGCAGCGACTGGATGAAGGGGTCGAGATCGCCGTCCATCACCCCCTGCACATCCGTGGTTTCTTCGCCGGTGCGCAGGTCCTTCACCATTTGGTACGGGTGGAAGACGTAATTGCGAATCTGGTTGCCCCAGGCCGCTTCAACGATGTCGCCCCGGATATCGGCGATCTCAGCGGCCCGTTGTTCCTGGGCGATCACTAGCAATTTGGCCATCAGCAGGGCCATGGCCTTTTCCTTGTTCTGCAGCTGGGAGCGCTCCTGGGTGCAGCGCACGGCCAGCCCGGTGGGGATATGCAGGATGCGCACCGCCGTTTCCACCTTGTTGACGTTCTGGCCGCCGGCGCCGCCGGAGCGGGAGGTGGTGACCTCCAGGTCTTTTTCGGGGATGTCGAGCTTCACATCCTCATCCAGCTTGGGCATCACCTCGACGCCGGCAAAACTCGTCTGCCGTTTGTCGTTGGCGTTGAAGGGCGAGATGCGCACCAGGCGGTGGGTGCCCTTTTCGTTGCGGAGGTAGCCATAGGCGTAGCGCCCGTCGATTTCGATCGTGCAGCTTTTGATGCCAGCCTCTTCCCCTTCGGAGAGCTCATCCACGGTCACCTTCATGCCGTGGTCTTCGGCCCAGCGGGTGTACATGCGCATCAACATCAGGGCCCAGTCCTGGGCATCGGTCCCCCCGGCGCCGGCGTTGATGGAGATCACCGCCCCCTCCTTGTCATACATGCCGGCGAGCAACCGTTCCAATTCCCAGCGGTCCAGGTCGGAGCGCAGGCTCTGGAGGCCGCTATGGACTTCTGCGAGCAGGTCTTCGTCGGGTTCGAGGTCGTAAAGCTCGAGGGTGGCCCGGCCGTCGTCAATCAGTCCCTGCCAACGGCCGAGCTGGGCCAGCTGGGCTTTCACCTCATCAAGTTGGCGCATCTGCTTCTTGGCATTGGCCTGGTCATCCCAGAAGCTGGGCTGGGAGGCGAGCTGCTCAAGATCCCGCTGGCGGGCATTCAGGGCCGGTACGTCAAAGACAGTCCTGGGCATGGCCCAGGCGGTCAGTGAGCTCGGAGAGGTCGCGTTTGAAATCCGTGAGGTCGAGCACGGGGGTACTACGTGGTTTGGGGCGACCGTACCAGTGGGCAGGGGCCCCGTGGGTGACCGTTGCCGAGGACTTTCCTACGCTGCAGTGACGTTTGTCGCTTGTTGATCCATGGCCCAGTCCAAGATCGGCCAGGAATCTACCCCTTCGGCCTCCGGGAACTCCCCCCGGGTGGAGATCTACACCTGGCAGTTCTGTCCTTACTGCATTCGCGCCAAGGGTCTGCTCGACCGCAAGGGCGTCGTCTACAGCGAATACCGGATTGATGGCGATGAGGAGGCCCGGCGCCGCATGGCCCTCCGCGCCACCGGCCGCACCAGCCTTCCCCAAGTGTTCATCAACAACCTGGGCATCGGCGGCTGTGACGAGCTGCATGCCCTCGAGCGCAGTGGCGAGCTCAATGCCCTGCTGGGTCGCCCAGCGTGATCCCCGCCACCAAGGGCCAGGGGGCCCAGCTCTTTGTGGTCGACCCGATCGAGCGACTGCGTCCGAGCAAGGATTCCAGCGTGGCGCTGATGCAGGCGGCCCAGAGGGCCGGCCTGGAGGTGTGGGTATGCACCCCTGCCGACCTTTCCGCCGGCGCCGATGGGCCCCCTGGGGCGGCCGGCCACCGGGCCTATGGCTGGGTCCGTCCCCTCAGCCTGGCGCCCATGGCCTGCGAAGGCGGCCAGTGGCAGGTTCCCGACCCCTGGTTCAGCGCCGGAGAGGCCCAGCTCCTGCCCCTCGATCGTTTCGGCTGGGTCTGGATGCGTAAGGATCCGCCGGTGGATGAGGCTTACCTCTATGCCACCCATCTTCTCGATCTGGCCAGCGCCAGGGGCGTGCGCGTCCTTAACCGTCCCGATTCCCTGCGCAGCCACAACGAGAAATTGAGCGCCCTGCGCTTCAGTCCCCTCATGGCCCCGTCGTTGGTGAGCAGCCGGGTCGACCAGCTGGCCGCCTTCGTGGCCGACCACGGCGAGGTGGTGCTCAAGCCCCTCGGCGGCCGCGCCGGCCAGGGGGTTGTGTTTGCCGCCGCCGGGACACCGGGCCTGCGGGCCCTGCTCGAACTGGTCACTAACCAACAGCAGCTGCCCGTGATGGTGCAGGCGTTTCTGAAGGGTGTCGAGGCCGGTGACAAGCGCATCCTGCTGGTGGATGGCGAGCCCCTCGGGGCCGTGAACCGCTTGCCGGTGGCGGGCGACTTCCGCAGCAACCTGGCCGTTGGGGGTGTGCCCCAGGCCTGTGACCTGAGTGA
>CAMCQR010000105.1 GCA_945877115.1 Synechococcus sp. UW140
TGTTCCCAGATTTGCGCCAACAGCAGTGGCGAAACTACTAGCTAGGGCGTCGTTCCCCCACCAAGGCATCACCCCTGGCGCCGGGGGCAGGGCAAATTTGCTTGTGTTGTCGTTGTAAGTCCCGGTAAAAGTGGTCACGTCGTACTGAACGCCACCCACCGTCACCACATAGGCCTGGGCGTGCCCGGCAGCAAGCGTCCCCACCGCGACTGCCGCCGCAAGGGCTGACTTGGCCAAAGATGTCGCATTGGAGTGGCGACGCAAAAAGAAAGTTGAGATCATTTCTGAATAGTGAAGGTTCTGGTGTGGTTTCCAGCCTTGGCTGTCAATCAGAATTAAAATTAAAGATTTCACTTTTCCGTCCTCCCTCCCGAAATACCCCCCCAAATGGGGGGTATTTCGGGAGGGAGGACGGAACCGGCCAAAGACCGCTGGGTGCCGCCGTGGGGCGCCCACGCATCGCCCTGTTCACGCTGCTGCCACGCCGCTTGGCCTAGGCCCGAGAGGGGGCACCCGGCAAGGGCACCTGCCTAGCTCAGGAGATGGGCACTAAAATATGCAAACCGACATCCCTGGCGCATGGGCACCACCCGGGAGCTGTCGCGCAGCTCTGGGGAGCAAGGGCTCAGCGCCGCACCCGCGCGCACCGGGCTGAAACGCTCCGCGGCCCCATTGCCGCGATTGGGAGGATCGCTGGCCATTGGAGACCACCAGCTCAGCAATGCCGCCCTGTTGAAAGCCCTCTGCCAGCAGCCTGGCGTAACGCTGGCCGAGCCTGTGCACGACGACTGGGAGGTGTTTCAGCAGCTGCTGCGGGGCAGATCATTGGTAATACGTGCCTCGGACCAGTCCGTACCAAGTAGCAACGTTGCTTTCTTGAATCCATCCGGCTCTGATCCCCATGGTCGTGACCATCACCAGCAGCCCATTGGCCGTGGCGGAGGCGAGGCCCGCCAGCCGCTGGCGCTCCCCCTCAGACAGGGAACCTTTCCACCGCCCGCCTTCAGGCCTGGGGCAGGGCGGCGCGAAGAACAGGTGCGGCGGCCGAGGGCAGGCGGCCGGAAAAGACGGAAACCCCTTAAACTGGTTGCCAACTAGTTGAAATTGTCCCCATGCGCAGCGTCGGTGCTTTCGAGGCCAAAACCCATCTGGCGGCCCTGCTCGATGCCGTCAGCGCTGGTGAGCAAATCACGATCACCCGCCACGGCCATCCCGTGGCGCGGTTGGTACCTCACTCTGCCCAGCCCCCCGGCAGCGTGGCAGAGACCATCGCGCGCCTGCGCCAGTTCAACCAGAGGCAGAGCCTCGGCGGCATCAGCCTCGCCGAGCTACGTGATCAGGGGCGCAGATGAGCGCCCTGGATTCGACAGCCAACACTGCAACGACGGCCGGCGATCTCGTGCTCGATGTCTCGCTGAGCTGTGCCTGGTGCTTTGCCGATGAGGCCAGCGAAGGGGCCTGGGCGATCCTGGAGCGGCTGCAGACGAATCGGGCCCAGGTGCCGGCCCTCTGGCTATGGGAAACGGCCAACGTGCTGCTGCAGGCCGAACGGCACGGCCGCATCAGTCCTGCCGCCAGCCGCACCTTCCTCGGTCTGCTGGAGGGTCTGCCGATCAGCGTGGACCAAGCCACCACAACCAGCGCCTGGCACGACACCCTGGCCCTGGCCCGCAGCCACCGCCTCACCAGTGATGACGCCGCCTATCTGGAGCTGGCGTTGCGCCGCGGACTGCCCTTGGCCAGCCGCGACAAGGCCCTGCAGGCGGCGGCCCGAACGGAGGGCGTACCCCTACTGCCCAGCTGAATACACCCATGCCAGCAGTGAATGCTTAGCCCAGCGGCTACGGCAAAAACCCCAGGATCTGCCCCACAATCTCAAGCACCTGCTCCAGCTTGTCGCCATCGAGGCGAGCCAATGGATGGGGGCGGGCGCCGCGGGCTTTCCAGTCAAACGACTTGAGTTGATGGCAGAGCACTAAACTGTGGGCATCCGGCCGCCCGGGGATCGGCCCCAAATCGATCGCAAGGCTGGAGCCACGGTTGTAGGCGGCCGAGGTCATCGCGCAGCCCACAACCAGTCCCACCGACCTGTTGAAACCTGCTGTTGAGAGCACCACAAAAGGATGGTGATCCTTCATTTCCCTGCCGGCCTGGGGGTTGTGGTCGATCCAGATCACATCACCCCGACCGGGAACCCAGGCAACTGCGGGGCGCTTGGGTGTCATTCGCTGGCTTCCGCCCCGACCGGGTTCCAGGCCATCGCCTCCGTGGGCTCACCGTCCATGGGGGCGTAAGCGGCCAGGCGTTCCTCCAGCGTCAGGCGTGGCTCAACCACCCGAATCAGCACCCCCTCAGTCACCACCTTGAGCTCAACGGTCTGGTTGTCGTGGAGGCCTGCCTCCCTGCTGATCGCCGCCGGCAGCCGTACACCGAGGGAGTTTCCCCAACGCCGCAGGGCCTGGCGGGGCCTGGAGGAAGCCATCGAAGGGACCGTTGTTGATACGGCAGTTTAAACAGTGGTGGCGCTTTCTCAAAGTGGGTCGCTCCGGTTGACCAGTGGCTACAGGCGGGCGCTGGGCATTGGCCCCCTCGCGCCAGCCCAGCCTCCACGCCCTTCCCTGGACCACCGCTGACTAGATTCAGCGCACCGAAATTCCACCGATCCCAAGGCCTGATGGTGCTCGCCAACGCCAACGGCACCCCGGTCGCTCCCGCCGCCGCCCCCAGCTGGAGCGCCGCCGATGGGGCTGCCCTTTATGGCCTCGACCGCTGGGGTGACCCTTACTTCAGTGTGAGCGCCCGCGGCCATGTGATGGTGCAGCCCCGGGGCGACCGGGGCGGCTCCCTGGATCTGGTGGAACTGGTGCAGGAGCTGCAGGGCCGCGATCTCTCCTTGCCGCTGTTAATCCGCTTCGATGACATCCTCGAAGATCGGCTGGAGCGACTTCATGCCGCCTTTGAACGGGCCATCGCCCAGTATGGCTACAGCGACCGCTACCAAGGGGTGTTTCCGGTCAAATGCAACCAGCAGCGCCATGTCGTCGAGCAGCTGGTGGAAACTGGCCGGCGTTGGCACTTCGGCCTGGAGGCTGGCAGCAAAGCCGAACTCTTGATCGCTCTATCGCTCTTGGAAGATCCAGAAGCGCTGCTGATCTGCAACGGCTACAAAGATCGTCGGTATATCGAAACCGCGATCCTGGCGCGCCGGCTGGGACGCCAGCCGGTGGTCGTCATCGAGCAAGCCGATGAGGTGGAACGCATCATCGCGGCCAGCAAGGACCTGGGTGCCGCCCCTTTCCTGGGCATTCGCGCCAAACTCTCCACCCGCAGCACCGGCCGTTGGGGTAGCTCGGTGGGCGAACGGGCCAAGTTCGGCCTCTCGATTCCCGATGTCCTCAGCACCGTTGCCACCCTGCGCCAGGCGGGCCTACTGGGCGATCTGCGCCTGCTGCACTTCCATATCGGCAGCCAGATCAACGACATCGCTGTTCTCAAGGACGCGCTCCAAGAAGCGGGGCAGATCTATGTCGAACTGACGCGACTTGGGGCACCCATGGGCTTTCTCGATGTGGGCGGGGGCCTGGGCATCGACTACGACGGCAGCCGCACCGCCACGGCCGCCTCCACCAACTACTCCCTGCAGAACTACGCCAACGACGTGGTGGCCACCGTGCGCGAATGCTGCGAACCCCACAACGTGCCGGTGCCCACCTTGGTAAGTGAAAGTGGCCGTGCCATCGCCAGTCACTTCAGCGTGCTGGTGTTTGATGTCCTGGGAGCCGGATCCGTACCGGGGGATGTGCCGGAGTTGGAGGAAAGCGAGCCCCTGGTGCTGCGCAATCTGCGCGACACCTACAAAGGCATTCTTGAAGAAAGCCATGGCTTTCTGTCGGCGGTTGACCCCCATGGCCCCATGGATCAAGCCGCGGGTCCCGAGCATCTCCAGGAAGCTTGGAACGATGCCCTCAAGTTCAAAGACGACGCCCTTGCCGCCTTCCGGCTTGGCTACCTAAGCCTGCCCGATCGGGCCAAGGCCGAGCAACTGACCTGGGCCTGCTGCCAGGCCATTGCCGAGCGACTGGAGGCCATGGCTCCAGAAACACTCATACCGGAAGAATTACGCGGTCTGCCCGCGGCTCTTGCCGGCACGTACTTTGCCAATCTTTCTGTCTTTCGCTCTGCTCCCGACACCTGGGCGATCGATCAGTTGTTCCCGGTGATGCCCCTACATCGGCTGGAAGAACGTCCCACACGATTAGGGAGTTTCGCTGATCTCACCTGTGATTCGGACGGCAAAATTGCCCGCTTTATCGATCGCGGCCAGGTGAAAACCCTGCTCGAACTTCACAGTCTTCGACCCGGAGTGCCCTATTGGATCGGCCTCTTTCTTGGCGGTGCCTACCAAGAAGTGATGGGCAATCTGCACAACCTCTTTGGCACCACTAATGCTGTCCACATTCGTCTCTCTGACGGTGGCGGCTATCGGGTGGAGCATGTGGTCCGAGGAGATACCAATGCCGAGGTGCTGCAGGCCATGGAGCACGACCCCGATCTCCTGCTGGAACGGCTGCGGGTGGTCAGCGAGGAGGCCATCAGCAAGGGCCAACTCCCCATTAGTGATGCCCGCAGGCTCATGGCCCACCTGCGCACCAGCCTTGGCCAGACCACCTATCTCCAGGACTGACAGAAAGGGATCAGGCCGGCACCCGCTTCTTCAAGGTGACCGCCTTGAGCCATTCCGTATTCACCCCTGAGGCCCGCTCCAGGGCCACCTTGCCGGTGCGGGCGATCTCGAGGATGCCATAGGTCTCCAGTAGGCGCTCCAAGGCCACGAGCTTGCCCGGATCACCCACGACCTCCAAGGTCATGGCGTCATCGGCCACATCCACCACCTTGGCGCGGAACACCTGCACCAAATCAAAGATGGCACTGCGGTTGTGGGGCGGTGCCGACACCTTCAACAACATCAGTTCGCGCTCCACCGCCGGAATGGTGGAGAGATCGATGACACCCAACACATTGACGAGCTTGTTGAGTTGTTTGCTCATCTGCTCCAAGGTGCGGTCATCGCCCTCAACCACCATCGTCAACCGCGAAACGCCACGGTTTTCCGCCGGCCCAACGGCCAGACTCTCGATATTGAAACCACGACGGGCAAACAGGCCCGAAATGCGGCTCAGGGCACCGGATTCATCTTCTACTAGCACCGAAAGGGTGTGCTTCATCGCTCCAAGACGGGGTCGCCCAATCCAAACCTAGGCCGTGCCGGGGACCCGACGCCTGAATGGCGGTCACCAGCCCGGCTCAGGCCAGCGATGGCGGGAGGGATTCGAGCCATTCCAGCAAGGTTTGATTAAAGAGTGGCGGCCGCTCGTCATGGGGACAATGGCCCGCCTGATCCAGCACCACCAGCGGGGTCTGGGACCGCCAGCGCCGGCACTGCAGCGCCACCTCCAAGGGCACCAGGCCATCTTGACGACCCCAAATCAGCAGCAGGGGCTGGTTGATGCGGGTCAGCAGCGCCGGGGCCGTGGCGTGATGGGGGCGCAAGGGCATGGCAATGCTCATGGCCCGCAGGGCCATGACCGCCCCAGGGCGCCGGGCCGGCCGGGAAATCACCCGTCGCAGCTCTCGGTCGCCCATGATCGGGTTGTGGTACGCCGACTGAAGACCCAGATCCAGAAGGGGGGAATGGACCAAGAGCGGCACAATCACCTCTAAGGGCAGCAACCGACAAAGCAAATTCACAATCAGACGCTTCAACCGGCGGCGCCATGGCGCTTGGCGCGGGGAGCCGCCAAGGCCACCCACCCTCGTCATCAAAAGGGCCGGATCCGGCAGGGGGACCGCGGCCACGGCCCGCACCCGATCCGCAAAATGGACGGCGCAAGTCAGGGCGACCAGTCCACCCAGGGAGTGGCCCACCAGCACCGCCGGCCCTTGGACCACCTCGTCGAGAAAAGCCGCCAGCTGCCGAGACCAGAGGCGATTATCCAGCCGCAGCCAGGGCTGGCTTGACTCTCCAAAACCAAGCAGGTCCATGGCGTACACCTGCCAACCCGCCGCCGCAAAAGCCCCGGCGTTGTGGCGCCAATGGCCGCTGCCGGCCCCAAATCCATGAATCAGGACGAGGGGGGGATGGGCTGGATCGCCGATACGGCGCCAGTGGCAGCTATGGCCCTGCCAATGCCAGAGGCCGTGATCACCCCAATCCACGCCCCCATGGCTAGCGGGGACCAACTCCGGTTCAGGGTTCACCTTTCACCAGGGTGCCGCCTTCAATGACGGTCGCCCGCAAAATCTTGTCGCCCTGCTGAATCTTGTCGATGACATCCATGCCCTTGGAAACCCTGCCAAAAACGGCGTAGCGGCCATCCAGCTCGGGCAAGGCCTCCAATGCGACATAAAACTGGGCACTGGCGGAATTGGCATCTCCTGAACGGGCCATGGCCAGGGCACCGCGTTCGTGGCTGAGGCGCAACTCCCGGGTGATGCCAGGGGTCGACAGGGGCTGGCCGTAGCGGGGCCGGACCTCGGACTTGAGGCCGATTTCAAGGGGAATCAAGCGAGCTTCACGGGTCTTGGGGTCGATGTAGCTTCCGGTGCCGTAATCACTGGGAGCCACCTTGGGATCGGCACTGATCGGATCGCCACCCTGAACCACAAACGGCATGGGTTCCCGAACGACGCGATGGAAGACGGTGCCGTCGTAGACCCCGCGTTTGACAAGATCAACAAAATTGCCCGCCGTCAAAGGCGCAGCCTTGCCATCAAGGCCCAGGATGACTTCACCTTGACTGGTCTGCAGGGCCACCTTGGCGGTACCACTCAGACATGGGGTCGTGGCCAGCGCACAGCCCAGGGGCGGCGTGGCACGTTCGGCAGTGCAGGCCGTCAGGGTCAAAGGCAGGACCAGGCTGAGCAACAAAAGGGCCCAGTTGAACCGCCAAGGCGACGCAAGCGGGGGGCTAAATGGGATCGCCATGGGGATTCAGAGGCCCTCCAGGGGCACACCAAGGAAACGGGCCAATTGGGCTCCGGATAGCTCAAGATCGGCCAAGGGCTGGGGCTCACCCACCTGGGTCAGGGGCAGATCCCGACGACCCTGGAGCCGCAGAGCCAGCCGGCGCCGGGGACTGATGCCATCCCGCACATCGACCTTGACCGCCTGGATGTCCCTCAAAGGAATGTCCAGTTCAATTTGACGACGAAAGCCTCGCCGGGTGATGCGCGCCTGCCCTGCTCTGCGATCGAATCGGTTGCTTCCAGAACCGACGTCAATCACGATCACGGACCACAGATAGGTCGCCAGCGCCAGGGCCGCCAGGCCGTATAGACCCATCACCAAACCCTGGGGCACCCAGACGAGCTCGGCCGGATGGCCGATCGGCAGGAGATTGCGCTCAAAAAAACTTGAGGCACTGGTCAGCAGGAACCCAAGCCCACCAATGCTGACCGCGGTGGCCACAAGCAGGTTGGACAAACGCCTGGAACCAAGCACCGGCTGCTCCAACACCTGGGCAGGATCGGCCAAGCCCGGAGTCGTCGAAAGGGGGACGCTGCTGGAGGCCATGGAGAGGCGATTGGGGCAAGTTGAATCCATCCTGCCGTGGAGTCGATCCGGTGGGGCCAGGGCCAGCGAAATCCCTGGACCGGGTCGGCCCAGCCCACCGCGTCCCCTTCTGATTTCAGCCGATGTCGAGCGGCCCCGTCGATCCAGGCGAAGTTGTTACGATCGCGCGGTATCCCACAGCCCAGCGGGTTTCCCGCACCGTTCTTCCTATGACGATTGCTGTAGGGCGGGCGCCATCAGCCCGGGGATGGTTTGACGTCCTCGATGACTGGTTGAAGCGCGACCGCTTCGTTTTCGTGGGGTGGTCCGGTCTGCTGCTGTTCCCCTGCGCCTACCTGGCGCTGGGCGGCTGGCTCACCGGCACCACCTTCGCCACCTCCTGGTACACCCACGGCATTGCCAGTTCCTACCTGGAAGGTTGCAACTTCCTCACCGCCGC
>CAMCQR010000106.1 GCA_945877115.1 Synechococcus sp. UW140
CTGAGCATCAGATCTGGATCCAGTCGCTGGGAAGTTCGGAGCTGTAATCGTGGGTGCGCTCAAACTCAAAGGGGCCTGCTAGGGAGCCCCACAGCTGCTCGTGGCTGCCGGGGTCGTGGCCCCGGTCGATTGTGCGCATGCCCTGGCCATCGAGCTCGAAGCTGCTGACCAGATAGGCGGTGGCTCCCTTGCGTTCCACCAGGCAGCGGCAGCCCGGTTCCACCTCGCCGATGAAGCCGTTGGCCGTTTCCTTCACGATGTAGGTGCACCCCTCGAGCAAGCGCAGGTCATCGGAACGGATCTGTTGGCGTCGTTCGGCGTCCTCCACCGCGCCCCAGAAGCGTTCCCCCTCGTTAAGGGCCTGGTTGTGGATCACGAGGCTGTCGCTGCGTTGTTCCACCCGCAGCACCCGGATGCGGTAGGGGCGGCCGGGATCAAAGGAATAGCACTGCTCCAGCAGCAACGAGCCCGGCGCCAGCTGGGGCAGGGGCCGTAACTTCACCAGGATGTGGGCGAAGAGGGGCGGGTTTTCGAAGGCCTGTTGTTGGTTGCTGAAACCGGCGCTCAATTGGCTCAGCAGGCGGGCGGAGGGGCTGGTCATGGCCGGATCCTATGGGCTGTGGAGTCCAGCCCATGGGCCGACCGCTGGAAACGCAGAACTCGGCAAAGGGCAGCGCTCTCGGTCTGTGCTGAAGCGCCCGTGGCTGGCCCTAGGGGGCCTAGAGACCCAGCAGCCGGATGCGAAATTCGGCCACCTGGCGCGCCATGGCCGGGCTGGTCACCATGAAGGGGTGATCAGCGCAGCTGGCCAGGATCAGGCCAATCTTTTCTGTGCTGGCCATGGCGTGACCAGGGTTTTGGGTGGTGTGGCGCTTCCAGGCCGCATCGAAGACCATGCCAAAGCTGTCGGCGTTGTCGAACAGCTGGTTACTGCTGGCCTCCGGCCGTGGCGAACGCATGACACCTGGGGCGTTGGTTTGGTCGGATGCTAGGTCGCGGTTAGGACGGCACTGGGCTGGGTACGATGCGACTTATCTGCTACTGATGGTGTTGGTGGGCAATCACAGCCGATTCGTAATGGCCCCCTTCATTGTCTGCTTCATGGCTTTGTTAGGGCTACGAACACATCAAGCTGCTGGCGGTTTTGCCACGATTTTGCGCGGGATTTAGAGCCTTAAAATGTGCTGCTTAACTCAACCAAAGCTGAAGGAGTAGGCCTGCACTCCAGCATCTAGGAATTCGATCGTAAAGGTATGGTGACGGTCTGAGCCTGTGCGCAGCCGGACCAGCTGGTGGAGCCGGTGCTGCTGCACCACTCCGTTGCCCATGGCATCGGTATCGCTGCCATGGGAGTCGCCCGGGGGCGCGCCGTCAATCCGCACCCGGAAGCGCACCGGCCGGTTGCCAGCCCCGGGCCCGAGCACCAGGTGGAGATCCCGGGCGCGGAAGCGGTAGGCAATGCGGCCCCCTGGGCTGCTGGAGGTGGCCTTCTCGCTGTCGACCCACCAGCGGCCCGCCAGCCCCCAATGGTTAAGAGCTAATTCAGCGGGCAGGTCGTAATTGCGGGCTGCCGGCGGCAGCAGGGCTCCGGAGGCGAAGCGATCGGCGCGCTCGAAGCCCAGGTAGGTTTCCGGCGAGGGCAGCGGCCCGCTCGGGGCGGCGGCCTGGCTGCCGGAGGCTTTCGGATCCACCAGGGCTGTGGCCCCCCCTTTTTGGCCGGCTTCCTTCAAGAGTTGCTGGATCACCCGTTCGGAGCGGGCGTAGGCCCCTTCGCCGAACTGAACATGGCGGATTTGGCCGCGGGCATCGATGAAATAGTGGGCCGGCCAATAGCGGTTTTGGAAGGTTTTCCAGATCGCTAGATCGTTGTCAAGCACCACCGGATAGGTCACCTGGAGTTTGCGGGTGGCCTCGCGCACGTTGCCCAGGTCCCGCTCAAAGGCGAACTCGGGAGAGTGGACTCCGATCACCACCAGGCCCTGGTTTCGATACTTCTCGGCCCAGGCAGATAGGTGGGGCAGGGTGCGCAGGCAGTTGATGCAGGAGTAGGTCCAAAAATCAATCAGCACCACCTTCCCTTTGAGTTGCTCCCGGCTCAAGGGCGAACTGTTCAGCCAGGTGGCCCCTGGCGGCAAGGGCGGCATGGCGCCCAGCACGGGAAGGGGCAGGGGCGAGCCAGGGGTGGTTTGGTTGGAGGACGCAATTTTGAGGCTGGCGCTGGCGGCGGCGGACTGCACCCCAGGAGTGGCTGCGGCCGTTGGGTGCAGCTTTGATACGAGCGTCTCCTCCAGGCCGCTGGCGCCGGAACGGGCCGCGGTCGCCACGGCGCTGCGATCCAAGCCCAGGGCGATGGCCGTCACCCCAAGCAGCACCACGGCGCCTAGGCCCCGCCGCAGCGTTGCGCTGGCGCCGAGCGAGCGTTTGAGGCCCTGGGACAGGCGCCCGCCGGCCCCTAGCGCGAGGGCCAGGGAGGTAGCGGCCCCGAGGCCGTAGGCCAGCAGTAGCGGGACCGAGTGGCCACTGGCGCCCCCGATGGCCGCCCCCGTGAGGATCAGCCCCAGGATCGGGCCGGCGCAGGGGGCCCAGAGCAGGCCGATCGCAATGCCAAGCAGCAGCGAGCCCCCCACCGCATGGCCCGAATGACGGGCCCGATCGGCCCGCAGGGAGAGCCGATTGCCCAGCCGCACCAATGGCTGGCTGAGCCGATCGGCCAGGGCCGGAAACAGCAGGGCCAGGCCGAAGACGGCCAGCAGCACCAGGGCCAGAAGGCGACCGGTCTGGTTGGCCTGCACCACCCAGCTGCCGCTGATGGCGGCCAGGCTGCCCACAGCGGCAAAGGACACCGCCATGCCCATGAGCATCGGCAGAACGCTGCTGCGGAAGGGCTGGCCCAACCTGGCAAACACAAACGGCAGCACCGGCAGGATGCAGGGGCTGAGGATCGTCAGCAGGCCGCCAAAGAAGGCCAGGATCAACACACTCATCACAGTTACCTAATTAGCAAGTAGTTCTCAGGGGCTGGGAGCCGAAGCTGGCGAGACCGGGCAGGTATTGCGCTGGTAATCGCAGGCCTGGATGGCAGGTTTCTGCCAGTTGAGCGGGATTTCCAGTAGATCCCTGGTGCCGCTGATTGCCTGGGCTAGGAAGATCAAAGTCGCCAAAAGATTGGCGCTGACATGTAGACGACGCCAGCGCAAATGCCGGCTGATCTCGGGCCGGCCGGCCACCGAGAACAGCATCAGGCCGGTGAGCCCGGCGCCCCCCCAGAAATGGGATTGCCAGAAGGCACCCTGGAAGGGGTTGTCGCCCAGGCGATAGACCTCACCTTGGAGGCCGAGCGTGATCACTCCCGCCCAGCAGAGCAGGGAAAAACAGGCCCGATAGGCAGGGCTTTTGGCACGCCACAACAACACCAGGGCCAAGCTCGAGCCGAGCAGCACCAGCAGCACTAAGGCCAGCCTCGGTAGGCCCCCGGGGAAGGCAGCAAGGGGGTGGCCGCTGAGGATCACCACGGCCAGGGCCAGCAGCACGATGGCGACCACGGCCGCAGCCAACCAGCGGCCCAGATCGGCGTGGTCCCGTCCCACGGTGGGCGGCAGTTTTGTCTGGTTGATGCGGCGATCCCGGGCTTGGTAGCCCAGGCGCAGCACCATGCCAAGTAGCGGATAGACCACCGCCACTGCCAGCACGGGGTGCAGCAGCCAGAGCCAGTCGATGGATTGCAGCATCGGTTTGGGGGCGAAGGAACAGCACCCGGCTGGGGCCGGGGGGCAGGACTGGCTGGGCTCAGATGGGCTTGCCGCTCCCAATCGCCCCCACAAGTTGAACGCCAGCCGATGGCGAAGCGCCAGGTCCAGGTGTCGTCCCTGGCGCCCCAGACCCTCAGGATTTCAACGGCGACCAGGCCATGGTGGCGTTGAACTGCTTGCACCAAATCAGAACTGATCCCTGGGCCTTGAGGTCAATCGAGGCGGGAATCTCATAGCTCTGGGCCCCCTTGCTCGACTTCAGCGACGCCAGGATCGTGTAGCTGCCGGGCTTGAGCGGGAAGCCCGGTGCCTTGGTGCTGGCCAGCGGTGTTTTCGACGGGCTGAAGATCACCTTCAGGTCGGGGGCCTGGTCGTTGGTTTTGAAATCGCTGCTGAGGCTGAGCACCTGCCGGCCCCCTTCCTTCTTGATCGAGAAGCTGCCGGCCACCGGGGCTTCCGCCATCTTGAAGGTGCCCTGAACATTGACCCCTGCGGAGGCCACCATCGCCGGCGCTGCGGCCTGGGCGAGGGGCAGGGCATGGGCCCCGAGGGCGCTGCCAGTGAGGGTTGCGGCGCCGACCAGGGCAACGGCGGCGAAACGGGAGCCTGCGCTAGATAGAGCCAACATGGACGATGGGATGCAAATGGGCAGCTCGGGGGCCAGGATCCGAAACGGAAAAGCTCCCGAACGAAGGGAGTACCGATGAGGGATCCGATCGGATTGGCTCCGCCTGGGCAAGCGCGCTTGTTGGCCTGGCTGCCCCTGGTGGTTTACGTACTGCTGCGGGGATTGGATGCCACGGTTCTCAAGTGGCTGCAACTTCAGGGCGCGACCCAAGCGCTGAACGGCGTAAATCCGATCAGCTTTTGCAATGTTTTCTTCATCGCCCAGCTGAGTCTGGGACTGGCGACCCTCGTGCCTGGCCGCAACCATTTGTCCCGGGATCTTGGTTCCTTAGCAGGCCGCGACCAACTCCTGTTGGCGCTCCATGGTGGGCTTGGCCTGTTCCTCGGCCCGGTCGCCACTTTTCTGGCCCTAGACGCGCTCTCGGTGATCAGCCAGACCCTCCTGTTCGCCTTGGTGCTTCCCCTTTCGGCCTTGTTGGCCCGCTGGCTGTTGCATGAATCCCTGCCCCGTGCGTTCTGGCCCAGCTTGGTCCTGGTTCTCTCCGGACTGCTGCTGCCCCAGGCGGCCATGGCCATGGCGGGCGGGCCCATGGACGAGCTGGTGGGGGTGGCCTGGGCCCTGGTGGGGGTGGCGGCCTTCGCCGGCTCCGCCATCACCGGCCGCCTGGTGGCAGCGCGCCGTTGGCCCCTGGTCGTCAGTGTTGGCCTGCCCTCGACCCTGGCCGCCCTGGTGTTCGCCGTGATTGCCCTGGTGCTCTATGGCCCCCAGCATTTCCTGCTGTTGCGTCTTTGGTGGGTGGTGGGCGTGATCGGTGTTTATGGCCTCTGCCTCTCCCTCGGCCGCGAACTGGCCCTGCGCGCGGCCTACCGCCAGTTTCCTGTGGCCACGGTCTCCCTCTGGGGCTCGCTCACGATTCTGGTGGCGGCGCTGAGCGCGACCTGGCTACTGGGGGAGGCCCTGGCCTGGCCAACCGCCCTTGGTTTGGCGCTGGTTTTGGCGGGTGTGGGCCTCGATGGCGCGGCCAGGGCCCGCAGGGAGCAATCCGATCTGACTGGTGGGCGGTACTCCCCTTGAAGACTCCCCTCGAAGTCCCCTCCTTTTGGGTTTGTTCCGGCCCAGCCCAACTAGTCCGGCCCTGCGCCCGGCCCCGTCGCTGGGGGAGAGGCTGATGGCAGGACCCAGTTACGACTCCCTTGAGGAGCTCTATGACGCCTGTGGTGGGCCCGTGTACCGGCTGGCCCTGCGCCTTTGCCGTTCCGCCCAGGAGGCGGAGGACCTCTGCCATGACGTGTTCCTGCGCTACTGGCAACAGGGCCGCTACGACCCCGCGCGGGGACCGGTTCTGGCCTACCTGTTGTTGATGACCCGCTCAATGGCGCTTAATCGCCTTAGCCAGCGCAAGAACCGCTGGGACCTGCTGCAACGATCGTCCCACCAGCTGTTCCCCGCGGCCGTGACCAGCCCCCTTGAGGCTGCCGAAGACGATGAACTGGCTGTGCGGGTGAAGGAGGCGTTGGGATCGATCTCTGCCGACCAGCGCCAGGTGCTGGAGCTGGCCTACTACGAGGGCCTGAGCCAGTCGGCGATCGGCGAAAGGCTCCAGCTGCCCCTGGGAACCGTCAAAACCCGATCGCGCCAGGGATTGATCCGGCTGCGGGCGTTGCTATTCGACTATCGGAGCGAACCATGAGCCATCCCGACCAACCGTCCGCCGCCGCCATCGATGTCCTGCTGGCCGGCCATGCCCTCGGCGACCTCGACGATGGCGAACGCCAGCAACTGGCGGCACTGCTGCGCCAGCGGCCGGAGTTGCGCGCCCGTCTCGATGAATTCAGCACCACCCTCGACCTGTTGCCCCTGGCCCTGCCGGCCACCGCGGCGCCACCCGCCCGACTACGGCGCCGGCTGCTGGAGTCGCCTCGGCCGGAGCGGCCACCCCGTCCCTGGCTGCTGCCTGCCCTGCTCGGGGTGGGCTTGGTGGTGCTGGGGGTGGACCTGCACCAAACCCGCCAGCAACTGGCCCAGGTGCAACAGCAACTGCTGGGCCCCCGCCGGTCTGGCCCCAATCATCCGGGCCGCCGCCTGATCCTGGCCTCCACGGTGACGCCTTCAGACAGCTCTAACGATCCCTCCGTCGATCCCTCCTTCGACCCCTCCGCCCCAGCCTCGCGGGCCTCACCTTCGGGAGAAGTGGTGGTGATGGCCAATTCCAACAACAATCTTTTGATACTGAACAACCTGCCGGCGCCCCCGCCCCACCACGTCTACCGGCTTTGGGCCACGGTTGATGGTCAGAAGGTGGGCTGCGTGGCCTTTGTGCCGACAGCCCAGGGCCATGTGGCGATGCCAATCCCCCCGATGCCCTCCAACCTGGCCAGTGCCATCAGCGTCACCCTTGAAGCCAACGCGACGGGCACGGTTCCACTCGGGCCGATGGTCCTCTCGACGCGGATCTAAGCGGGCGGCGGCGCTAACCCCATCCAATCTTTACTTTGACCGGTATGACATGTAATTGGTAGGCAATCGCCATGGCTCTGCACACCAGCTTGATCCGCAAACTCTTCCCTAAACCGTTCACGAAACAGGCCACCAAATCAACGTCGAAATCAACGTCTAAACCGATGACCACACTGTTGCGCCAGCCCCAGGACATATTCCTGCCAGGGGCGTGGCGCGGCACCCTCCTGGCCCTCTTGCTTCAGGTGCCCTTGGCCGGTGGCATCCAGGCCGCCCAGGTCCAGACCCATGGCTTTAAACGCTTTCAAACCAACGCCGCAACCCAGGGCCCTCGCACGGCCGTCTTCGCGGGCGGTTGCTTCTGGGGCATCGAGGCGGTGTTCGAGCACGTCAGGGGCGTGACGGATGTGGTGTCGGGCTATGCGGGGGGATCCAGCAAAAATCCCAGCTACGAGCAGGTCAGCAGCGGCCAGACGGGCCATGCCGAGGCGGTGCGCATCAGCTTCGACCCCAAACGGATCTCCTATGAGCAGCTCCTGGCCGTGTTCCTAACGGTGGCCCACAACCCAACCGAGCTCAACCGCCAGGGCCCGGATGTGGGCAGCCAATATCGCTCCGCCATCTTTTACGGTGATGCCAGTCAGAAACAGGCGGCCACAAGGGTCTTGGCCCAGCTGCAGCGATCCCATGCCTACCCCCGCCCCCTGGTGACCCAGGTGCTGGCCCTGCGGGGCTTCCATCTGGCCGAGGCCTACCACCAGAACTACCTGGCCCTTCACCCGACAAATCCTTATATCGTCAGCCACGATCTGCCAAAATTGGCCCAACTGCGACAAAGGTTCCCGACTCTCTACCGGGCCCTGCCGTGAAAACGGTCTGAACAAACCAGGCAAGTGGTCCCTGTGAGCCTTAGGGAAACCATGGTGTCCCCTGGAAGCTGATTGGACCCATAATCATTTCAGAGCACTTCCTATAATTTCCCTTAGGTTGGAATTGCT
>CAMCQR010000107.1 GCA_945877115.1 Synechococcus sp. UW140
TGCAGGGTTTCAGCGTAGGGGCTGCGTCACGGCCAGCGGCGGGCTCCAACGCTCCCAGCGGCTGGTCCGGTCGTGTGGACGGGGGAATCAGGGCTCATTCTTGCTGCTCTGATCGCGCAGGTCTTCGTAGAGGTTGGTGTGGTTGAGCAGGATGGTCTTGATGCCGTCGCGCACCTCCGCTGAGTTGAGCGCCTGGCTGCTCATCGCCTGGTGGGCATCGAGGGCACCCATAATCGCCTCCATCAACTCGGTGGCGAAATCCGGTGAGTTGGCGAACTGCTCCTTGCTGTTGGCCGCCGCCTGCTGACGCAGGGTGGTTGACTCCATGAGCTTGCCGCGGATCACGGCGCGAACGTAAGTGACCTTGTCGTTATCGCTCAGCTCACCGCTGAACAGGTCATTAAGCTTGGCGATGATTTCGGCCAGCTCCACCTTGTCCTTGTCTTGAACCCCGCCACCACCTGGGGCCATGCCCGGGATGGCCATGCTTTTCCCCTGCTGTAGATCGAGCTTCTTGGTGCCGAGATCACGAATGTGGTGGTGGGTGAGCAGCACCCTGGAGAGGTCAACGGTGTTGATCTCCCGCTCGAACTCCAGCAGGGGCTGCAGGATTTTGTAGAACATCGCCCGCTTCTCCAAGCCGGTGTTGGCATAATCAAAGATCTGCGAAAGAAAGGTGTAGAAGCGCCCATAGGTGCCCATATCGCTGCGGAACAGCATGAGGGCATCCAGTTCATCTTTGGCACGCTTGCTGGCCTCGACGTCGTTGATCTCCTCGGCCTGGCGATGGGCGAGCCTGGCCTGCTTGTGCAGCGTCATCAATCGCTGGGCCACGGGCTCGATGGCGCCGAACAAGTGCTTTTGGCGCACCTTGTCACTGACGCCGGCCTCCAGCAGCACCTTCACCACCCGCTCGATCTCGAACTCGTCGTAGTGGCCCTGGGCATCGAGCTTGGTCTTGAGATCGAGGATCAGGTTGGGATCGGTGGCCTCGGCCAGCTCGGCGGTGGCGTAGTACGTCTTGAAGGCCGCCAGGATGGCGTCCGGTTCATTCACGAAATCGACCACAAAGGTGGTGTCCTTGCCGGGATGGCAACGGTTGAGCCGGGAGAGGGTTTGGACCGCCTGGATGCCATCCAGACGGCGGTCGACGTACATGCCGCAGAGCAGCGGCTGATCAAAACCGGTCTGGAACTTGTTGGCCACCAGCAGGATCTGGTAGTCGTTGCCCGTGAAGGCCTCGCGGATGTCGCCCTTGAGGCCGGGGTTGAGGGCGCCACTACGCTCGGTGAAGCCATCGGGACCCATCTCGGGGTCGCTCACCTCACCGCTGAAGGCCACCAGGGTGCCGAGGGGGTAGCCCTTCTCCTGGATGTACGTGTCGATGGCCAGCTTCCAGCGCACGGCTTCCTTGCGCGAGCCCACCACCACCATCGCCTTGGCCTTGCCATCGAGCAGCGGCCAGACGAATTGGCGGAAGTGCTCCACCACGATCTGCACCTTCTGGGCGATGTTGTGGGGGTGGAGCTTCACCCAGCCCATCAGCTTCTTGAGGGCGGCGCTGCGCTCCACCTCCTCGGTGGAAAGGCTGTGGCCGTCCTGGGCCAGCTGGAAGGCGACCTTGTAGGAGGTGTAGTTCTGGAGCACATCGAGGATGAAGCCCTCCTCGATCGCCTGGCGCATCGAATACACATGGAAGGGTGCCGGCAGGTTGCCCGGCCCCACCGGTTCGGCAGGGTTGGGCCGCCGGCCGAACAACTCGAGCGTTTTGGCCTTGGGGGTGGCGGTGAAGGCCACGTAGGTGATGCCGGCTTCCCGGGTGCGTGCCCCCATCTGGGCCGTCAGCAGGGTCTCGATGTCCAGCTCGCCGCCATCGGCCAGATCGGCCGCCTCAGCGGCGGAGAGCACCTGCTTGAGCTTGTCGGCCGCCTGGCCGGTTTGGGAGCTGTGGGCCTCATCGGCGATCACCGCGAAGCGCTTGCCACTGGTGGCGGTGAGCTCCTGCATCTTTTTGATCAGGGCCGGGAAGGTCTGGATCGTGCAGACCACGATCTTCTTGTCGCCCGAGAGGGCGGCGGCCAGCTGGTCGCTTTTGATGCCCTTCTCGCTGGTGATTGAAGCCACCACACCCTTGCGCCGCTCGAAGTTCTCCAGGGTTTCCTGCAGCTGGCTGTCGATGACGCTGCGGTCGCTCACCACCAGCACCGTGTCAAACAGCTTGCGGTCGTCGGCGTCGTGCAGGTCGGCGAGCAGGTGGGAGCACCAACCGATCGAGGCGGTTTTGCCGGAGCCGGCCGAGTGCTGGATCAAGTAGCGCCAGCCGGCGCCTTCCGCCAATACGGCCTGCAGCAGCAGCCGGGTGACGGCCAGCTGGTGGTAGCGGGGGAAGACAAGCCGGCGGATCTGCTTTTTCTTATCGCGCTCGGAGATGCAATAGCGGCCGAGGATCTCCAGCCAGCTATGGCGCTCCCACACCTCCTCCCAGAGATAGGCGGTGGCATGGCCGGTGCTGAGGGGGTTGCCGGCGCCGCAGTTGGCCCCGCCGGGATCGGAGCCGCGGTTGAAGGGCAGGAACTGGGTGCGCGAACCCTCCAGGCGAGTGGCCATCTGCACCTCGCGGTTGCTGACGGCGAAGTGCACCAGGGCGCCGCTGGGGAAGGAGAGCAGCGGTTCGGGCTCCTGGCCAGCGGGCCTGGGGTCGCGGTCGGTTTTGTATTGCCACACCGCATCGGCAATCGACTGGGTGTTGTCGGTCTTGAGCTCCACGGTGGCCACCGGGATGCCGTTGAGAACCAACACCAGATCGAGGCAATTCTGGTTGCGGGTGGAGTAGCGCACCTGCCGCACCACCCGCAGCCGGTTGGCGTTATAGCGGGCCAGAATCGTGGGGTTGAGCCCAAAGGCCGGCTTGAATTGGGCAAGCCTGAGGGCCTTGGGCAGGCCCAGCACCTCGACGCCGTGGCGCAGCAGATCGAGGGTGCCCACCTGATCAAGCTGGCGCCGCACCCGTTGCAGCAGGGTGGCTTCCGCCTTGGAACCGTGGTTCTTCTGCAGCACCTCCCAGGCTTCCGGCTGGGCCTCCTGCACCCAGGCGATCAGATCCGGCGGGTAGAGGGCGAGCTGGCGGTTGTAGCCAGCGGCGCTGCCTGCCTCGTCGATCCAGCCATGGGCGCCGAGGTGCTCGCAGATCTCGCGCTCGAAGGCGACTTCGTGGTGGAGGCTCATCGGCTCAGCAGCTGGGAAAGGGCCACCGTTAAGGGGGGACTTTAGGCTGGCAAGGCATAGCAAACCCGGGGGTTATGCGAAAACTGCATCAGCTCGCCCCGTGGGATCGACGATTCACGGGGTAGGCCATCAGACCCAGTTCTCCAGCAGCAGCCCCTCGACCCGCTCAAACTCGCGCAGATTGTTGCTCACCAGGGTGAGGCCTTCGCTGCGGGCGTGGGCGGCGATGTGGAGATCGTTCACGCCGATGGGTGTTCCGCTGCGCTCCAGGGAGGCACGGATTGGCCCGTAATTCAGGGATGCCTTAGGGCCATAGGCCAGCAGATCCAGACGGCTGCAGAAATCCTCAACGGCGGCAAGGTTTCGGGTTGGGGCGGCGCTCTTCTCGACGCCATGCAACAGCTCCGAGAAAGTGATGGCTGAAATGGCCATCTGGCCGGCATGGCGGTTGAACGTTTCAAGCAGCTCCTGGGGCCGACGCTTGATCACGTAGATGCAGATATTCGTATCGAGGAGATAGCGGAGCATCGTTCCTCAGAAGGGCTCTCGTTCGGCCTGCTCCTGCCCAGCACGCTCGACCATAAAGTCATCACTCACGGCGGGGCCTTGCTGGAAGAAGCTGTCCCAGCTGCGACCCACTGGCGCGATGATCCTCTCCTGCCCGCAGGCGCGTACCTCCACCTCCTTGACGGAGTCAGGCAGGCGCAGATCGGCCGGAATGCGGACCGCCTGGCTGCGATTGCTGAGGAACAACTTGGTGATGGCAACCATGATCAACCAGGGATATACGCGCAGTCTATCCCTGGTGGCCTGGAAAGGCGGGCATCGATCACCAGCATCAGCGCTCAGCGCGGCTTTCGGCCAAGGCCTCCAGGATGCTGGCGCGGTCGATCGACAGGGAGGGCAGAGCGTTCAGCAGCTCGGCGTTGTCAGCGCGCCGGGCGGATTCGGTGAGCTCCTGCAGAGCAAAGGTGCTCAGGGGCAGACCCGCCTGGGTGACGAGCTTCTCCAGCTGGGCAGCCACTTCGTCGGGCACATGGCGGATGGTGAGGGTGCGCATCGCGCGCAGGGCCTGCTTGCTTTTTGTTAGCAGGTTAGTAGTAGAATGAGGTCCCGATCTGCGGCTCCCGCTGCAGCTGGTGCGAGGCGTGGGCCTCGGCGTGTTCATCGATTCGGTCGCGTGATGGGCGCCGCAGGCCCCCAGCCAGGCCGCCTAAAATGTTGAACAAATCGTTGCACGGATGGCGCCATGGTGATCGGCGTGCGGATGGAGCCCGAGCTGGAGCGCAGGCTCGACCAAGTGGCCCTTCAGCTGGGCAAGAGCCGCAGTGCCTGCATCCGCGAGGCCATCGGCGACTACCTGCTCCGCCACGGCGACGACGAGGAAGCATGCCGCCAGTCGCAACGGCTGGCCGACCTGGAGCCCGCGACCTGGAGCGAGCAGGTGCCCGACTGGAGTGATTGGACCGCATGACGGAAGCAGCGGCGGCGCTGAGAGTGACCCTGCGCCGAGGAACGGTGGTGACCGTTGCCAGTGCTGGGGTGTATGCGGGCAAGCCACGGCCAGCGGTGGTAGTGCAAGCCGAACGCTGGCTGCAGGCCCATCCCAGCGTCACGCTCTGCCCGCTCACCAGCACGCTGATGGAGGCCCCGTTGGTGCGGATTGCGGTGGCTCCTTCGCCACGCAATGGCCTGCGCAAACCATCCCAGTTGATGGTGGACAAGCTGTTCAGCGTGCCGATCCAGGCGCTGGGAGCGGTGGTGGGGCAGCTGGAGCCCCAGCTGCTGGTGGCGCTGGATTTGGCCCTGAGGGGCTGGCTGGACTTGCCCTGAGCGAGCCCGAGGCGGCAGGAACGATCCGAGCCGGCTTCTGTTGGACTCAGGCACCGTTCTCGCCAGTCTCGGGCGGGAGCTCACCGCTGATCAGGGCGAGGAAGGCCCGCAATCGGGCTCGGTTGGTGGCGGAGGGGTCGAGCTGGACTCGGGCGGAAAGCACAGCCGCTGTATGGAGGCGTTCAAGGCTTTCCACTTGGCGTTCTCGGCTCTCAGCTGCGCGATCTCGATCTCGATCTCCCTCGTCCGCTGCTCGATCTCGCGCACGGGTCGCCAATTCAGCATCGACAAGAACTGTCGCCACCGAGGCAAGGATGAAGGTGATGCCCCATTGCTGCTGGAGCGGGAGGTTGCGGCCGGCGATGTTGACGTGGTCATAGGAGGAAAACAGGGCGATCAGTCCGAGGAACAGGCCACCGATGGCCTGAATGAGACCGAGCCGATCGAGGCCGGGCCAGGGACGCATGGAATGGATCGATTCTGGCGGAGCCGCAGGCTCCTGGCTGACAGGACCCTCGGGATCGGGCATGGGCTGCAGGCTGACGCAGGGACGGGGGTGGGAACCGGGAGACATGGCTGATCCACCCTCCTCCAGTGCCACCATCGCGAAGATCTTTCTCGGCCCTGCAGAGCTTCTCGTGCCGACCCGGGGACCGCTCAGGCAGCCTCGACCACGGGCACTAGGCCATGCAAATCAATCTTGCCGGTAAAATGACAAGATGACAAAATGACAAGATGACAAATATCAGCTTGCAAGAACTGGCAAAGGATCCAACCGGTCTGATCGATCGCGTGGAGGCTGGCGAACGGGTCCTGGTTGTGCGGGAGGGTCGTGCAGTCGCCGAACTGAGGCCTATCACCCAGTCCCGATCCGCCTCACGCCCCTACGGCCTGGCTTCTGGAGCATTCCGTGTTCCGGATGACTTCGATTCTCCACTTCCCGACAGCATCCAGCAGGATTTTGAGGTGTGATGAGGCTACTGCTGGATACGCACGTCTTTCTTTGGTACATCACGGCCGACCCCAAGCTGCCCGAATCATTTCGGGCGGCCACCCAGGATGCATCGAACGATGTTTTTCTGAGTTCAATCTCTGTCTGGGAAGCGGTGATTAAGCACATCCTCGGCAAACTCTCCCTCCCTACTCTACCGGCCACCTATCTTCCGCAACAGCGAACAGCCCATGGAATCGCGGCGCTGCCAGTTGACGAGGGGGCGATGGTTCATTTGGCTGAGCTTCCACCGATTCACCGTGATCCGTTTGATCGCCTGTTGATCGCGCAGGCGAAACAGCATGAACTCACATTGATGACTGTTGATCAACTCTTCTCCGCTTATCCGGTGCAGCTTCTGCAAAATTCTTGAGCAGAGAGCCTGTCTGTCTGGCCTGAGTCTGGGCAGGACATCTGGATCGTCCTGGGGGTGCTGCTCATACAGCCTCAGCCTCGGGCACCAGGCCACGCACATCGATCTGGCCGGTGACGGCGGCGGAGATCAGGGCGGAGCGGCGTTCTTGGAGTAGTGCAACCTGTTGACTAGACAAGGCCAAGAGCAACTCGAACTCGTCAAGCGATCTCTCCAAATGACTCACTATCGCCGCCTGTTCATCAAGTTTGGGGAGTGGCAGGCGAAGTGAACGAATAACTTCTTGGTTGATGTTTGGCTGTCCTCCACCCGTTGCAATGGATAAAAGGTGTTTTCTGGCAGCCAGAATGAATCCAAGCAGGAATCTGTTCAGGACAAGGGCTGTTGGTGGGAGAACGCAGCATGCCTGATTGACGGTTGCCTCGAAGTCGAGAATCGAAGCCTTCCCAATAGTTGCACCATACATAGCCACAGCAACCGACCCGGCTGGGTAAAGCCTTAGGGTTGTGTGTTGCGCCATAGCACTTTCCGTTATTCGGTTTTGACAGTCACAAAGCAGTGAGTCGTTCAAGTCACCAGTGACCAGCCAAGGTATGACACCGTCCTCGTAAAACTCGACTGTTTCGCTTTTTGGCGTGGTACCACTGCCAATGGCGTCGAATAGTTGGGATACTTTTCTTACCTCCCAATGCTCCGGCACCTCCCCCAGCCACTCCACCCCCGAATCCTTCATCGGCGCGTCCGGATTCAGCCCCTTGGTCACGGCATGGGAGATCACGGCCTGGCGCTTCTCCTGAAGCAGCTCAATCAGGCACTGCTGCTCGGCGATCAGGGCGTCGATCTTGGCGGTTTCGTGGTCGAGGAAGCGCAAAATGGAGACGCGATCTTCTTCAGGGGGAACACATATTCTCAGATTTTTGAACTCATCCCAGTAGAGCCGCAGTCGAAAGTCGGTGATTCCACGAGAGAACCGCTTAATCTCATTGACTGCAAAATCGGTTCTCAGTAAGTACTCAATCCATTCTGATGGCAAGTCTGACTTTGGCTTCGCCACAACATATGCAGGGCTAACCATTCCATCCACGACAACGCTGCCAAAGGCACCCTGCCAAGCCCTCATCATGTTGTAAACCAGGTCCCCGGGTGCTACTCGCTTATATTTCGATCGGTCTTCACTACGAACGACCTTCCGATCCATCTCTTCTTCGCTCAGTTCCGAATCGGATACTCCATGGTGAATCGACACGCTGAGGACAGGGAGTTCTTCGTTTCCTTGCTCAACGGACTCGGAGTAGAGAGACGCAATTCTCTTGACCTCCCAATGCTCCGGCACCTCCCCCAGCCACTCCACGCCGCTGGGCTTGTAGG
>CAMCQR010000108.1 GCA_945877115.1 Synechococcus sp. UW140
GCTGTGGTTTACGATTTTGGTGATGTCGGTTTTAGTCCTGCTGTTTGTACAGACTGGCAGTCTCTCTGATCTTCCCGACAGTGTATTGGCTTTGCTTGGGGTCAGTGCCTCGGGAACAATTTTATCAGGGTTGACCGGCCTCACTAAAAATAGGCTTAGCTTCGTCAACTGGCAGTGGCTTACTGATCAGGGTTGGCTCACTAAAAATCCCACTCCAACCCGCTGGACCGACCTGCTACTTGACGATGACGGCAGCTTGAATATCTATAAATTTCAATTGTTATTCAGCAGTATTTTGGTTGGCATCACGTTGGTGATCTCTGGGGGTAATAATCTTTTGGGCTTTAAGATCCCTGCGAATTTCCCCCAGTTGCTTGGCTTGAGCAACATCGCTTATGTCTTGGGAAAAGTGGTGACTCCAACTGGTATACCGGAGCTCAATGATCAAGTTTCTGAACTTGTCACCTTGGAAAAGGGGTTGAAGACATCAACTTCGAATGGATTAGGGCCCAATAAAGACGACCTTGCAACTTATCTTTTAAAGGCAAGAAATGTCGCCGGGATGACAAAGGTTGCCTTTAGTGACCTTGGTGGTACCAAATTTGACGACAGTAAAAAGATCTCAGATGATCAACTCCTGCCACCCTGGTTTTTATCACATTGGTTGGTGCCAGCCCCCTCAGCTTCTCCATCAAACGCTGCACCGCAGGAATTGCTGCAAGCGCGAGTTGATGGTTCACGGGCTCAGTCTGACGGATCAGGCCTGCGATAAAAAACTGCCCCACCCGCTCGATGGGTTCCAGTAAGGGCGGGTGGCTGAGACGGGCATCGAACCTGGAGTTCTCAATGGACCCCAGGCTCAGGCTTCTGACTCAGCCCTCAGTGCCTTCCGGGCCCATCGTCACGGGCAGGTGACCGCTTTTCACCCAGATGGTGCATCCCTGTTCGCTGTAGGGCTGGTGTTCACTGCCGGGGGGTTGACGCAGCCAGCTGCCGGCCGGATAGCTGCCGTGTTCGTCCTGAAATATCCCTTCCAGCACCAGGATTTCCTCCCCGCCGGGGTGGCTGTGGTGCGGGACCCTCGCGCCTGGAGACAACCGTCTGAGGTCCACGTTCTCGCTGCCCCAGTGGTGCAAGGGCAGCAATGCCAATCCAGCCACGGGGCCGGGATGCCAGGTGCTTTTCTTGCTATCGATCACCACGTGCTGTTGATCCGCCGGATGCATCTGCCGCAGCTTGACGAGCAACGTGCAACCTTCGTTGCTGGACGGAGCATGGGCTGAACCGGTGGGATTCCGCAGGTAGGTGCCAGCGGGGTAGTCCCCCAGTTCGTCTGTGAACGTGCCCTCAAGAACGAGGATCTCCTCGCCGCCGCCGTGGTGATGATGTTCGAAACGGCTACCGGGTAAATAACGCACGATTGAGGTGGCGCGGGCCAGTTCGTCCCCTTGGCGATCGAGCAGGCGACGCTCCACTCCAGCCATCGGTGATGGACTCCAGGCAAGGGAGGCGGTGTCGAGCACCACGCGCTGGTTCAGGTCGGTATGTCGATCCATGGGAACGGGTCTGCTCAATGCCTCCGGCCGACAAGCTATCCGTTCTGGGGCGGCTTAAGCCATCGGGGCGCGTCCCCGATCGGGGCGTAAGACAGGGCCAAGGAACCATCACGCTCCAAAGAGGAGTTGTCCTGGTTCTGGGGCTGGGAGGCTGGCCTCCAGGCGCACTCTTTACCCCAGCACAATCACCGTGGAGCCATAGCTGCGCAACTGGCTGTCCACGCTCACCAGCAGCATTGGTTCCACCCGGCTCTGGCCCACCAGCAGGCGATCAAAGGGATCCCGGTGGACGCCATCGCTCTCCAGGTCCGCCGCGGCCAGCAAGTGGGCGTTGCTGATCGGCAGCCAGCGGAAACCCTGCAACGGCACTAGGCGCTCCAGTTCCGGCAGATCCACCTGCAGCCGGCCGATCGACACCTTGATCGCCATCTCCCACAGGGACGCCTGGCTGACGAACACCTCGGCCTCCGGCGCCTGCACCCGCTCCACCACCGTCTGCGGCAGCCGTGGATCGCCGTTCAGCCACCACAACACCAGATGGGTATCGAGCAGCAGCCGCGTCACGGCAACGCCTCAAACAATCCATCCGGGGACGCATCGAAATCCTCGGCCAGGGCGATCTGGCCCTGCATCGCCCCAGGCGCCGCCACAGGCTGGGCTGGAGCTTGCCAGGCCACCAGCCGCGCAATCGGCACCCCCGAGCGGGCGATCACCACCTCCTGGCCCTGCTCCACCTCCTGCAGCAACTGGGAGAGATGGGTTTTGGCCTGGTGAACGTTGACCATCGTCATCGAGCATCAATCTAAACTAAGTCTTAGTTTAGTTCCCTCTCAATGCCATGGATGGGCCGCGCCGGAGCTGGAGCCATGACCTCCCCCACCCCCCGCCGGTGCAACTTGGGGGTGATCGGGTCTGCTACCTACCCTCGACAAGCCAAAGCGGTTCCCGATTGGTTTCCGTTGACGCCCCTAAAGACCCCCTCTCGCTCCACCCGGCTCCCAGCACTGTTGCCGGAAACCCTAGTGCTGGAAAGGTTATTGAGGAAGCCCTTGACGAGACTTGAACTCGTGACCTCTCCCTTACCAAGGGGATTTGCAAGCCCTGAGATCCATTGCAAGAGTGCGGTTCCCGTTCTATGTGAGAGGCCTGGTTCCCGGTTGGTTCCCGTTTCACCCCGAAATTGTAAATTTTTAAAAACAAGGGAAACTGGGTTTTCAGAAATTTCCCTTGTTCAGGGATTGCTCAAAATTCCCTTGATCTGCCACTTCAACAGCTCCCTCAAGCGGTCGGCCTGGTCGAAGTGCTAGGAAAACACACGATCAGCCACCATGCAGGCAGTGGCTGGGGACCCTATGGACGCTGATCAGGTGCTGGCCTTCTGGTTAAAGGAGTGCAGCCCCAGCCAGTGGTTCGTCAAAGATCAGGCCCTCGACGAACTGTTGCGCCGGCGTTTCATCGACCTGACCCGCCAGGCGATCGCCGGCGAGCTGGCTGCGTGGGGGAGAGGCTGCTGGCCATGGACTGGCCCTGGTGCTGCTGCTGGATCAGTTCCCTCGCCAGATCTGGCGTGATTCGGCCATGGCCTTCGGTGGCGCCGGCCGGGCCTTAGCCCTCAGCCAGCAGGCCCTTGCCGAGGGCTGGATGGCAGCAGTAACGCAGCCGGCCCGTCGCCAGTTCTGGCTGATGCCCCTGATACACGCCGAGGATCTCGCCATCCAAGAGGCCGCGATTCCCCTCTTTCAGTAGTTCACAGACGAACGAAACGCCAGGTCGGGCTTCTGACTCTGTCTTCCGGGCCTTTGGGTCCAATCATCGCCGCCAGGTGACCGCTTTTCACCCAGATGGTGCAGCCTTCGTTGCTGGCAGGGGCATGGGCCGAGCCGGCGGGATGTTGCAGGTAGGTGCCCGCCGGGTAGTCCCCCAGTTCGTCTGTGAAGGTGCCCTCGAAAACCTTGAAAAAATCGCAATCCCTACTCAGTTCGCGAATTTCTTTTCGCAGCCGGGGCATCCCATCTCGTTCGGTCGTGCTCAGTGGACCAGTTTTTCTAGGGCCCTGGGCGTCAATTCCAGTTTGACTGAGCCAGCAACCTCATCACATTGGATGAATCCCAAGCCGATTGGGGCTATCAATGGTAGTGAGTCCCTAGCTCTATCAGAGAGCAATGGCCTCAGCCTTTTACTGAGGTGTATATCAGCGGCGTTGTTGTGTCATTACGACCATTCTCTGTTAGGCAGGCGGCTTAGCGACCTGCACGCTGAACCTGAACAACCCCACGAAGTCCATGTGGGACACGAAGCCCCGCCGACCTGATTTGAGGACAGAAAGATCTTCTGCAGACCCTGTATCGATCCATGAAGCAGATAGCAATATGCGAAAAGCCTTGTTAGATATGAGGCGTCGCAAAATTAGGAGGTCAACTCTTGCAGCTTATGCGGCTAAGGATTGGATGGCGGCAGCTGCTGCGCACCACCGAGTCACGATTAAGCCCTTACAACGCATAAACTTTCAATCTCATAGCAAACAACAAGTAACAAAAAAAATGGATCACATTCTGTATTGGAACAGTGTTGCATTAGAAGCCAACCGCAGGGATTTCAGCAACGAACCAGGAAAGGACAAACCCAGCCCGGAGCAAGGCGGTCCCACGCTTAGTTCACGTGCATTGGCCATCGTGCATCTGGCAATGTATGACGCCCATGCTGGGGTCATTGGAGGGGCGTTGCTACCACGCTATTTGGCAGCTCCGCCCAGCCCAGCGGCGGGAGCCAGCGCTGCCGGGGCAGTCGCCGCCGCAGCGCACGACTGTTTAAACGCGTTATATCCGCGCCAGAGGCCGCACTTCGAAGCTGCTCTCGCGGCGGCTGGACTTTCCGATCCGGGATTGAGCGCAGGCATCGAGTTTTGGCGGTTAGTCGCTAAGGCGATCATGCAGCACCGTGGCGGCGATCCGTCGGCTCACGCATCCGGCTACGTTCCTTCCAATGCACCCGGACATCACCGACCCGATCCCGCCAATTCTGGACAGGGCTTCCACGCTCCCTTCTACGGTGCGGCTTCCAAATGCTTTGCCGTAACAGCCCGCCATAACTTGGATACACCGCCAGCCCTTGGTAGCGCCGAATATGACAAGGCCATCCAACAAGTCCGAGGCAAGGGCATCGCGGCAGAGTTGATGGGTACGTTGCCAACCACATATAAGAAACGTACCGTGGACGAGACATTGGTCGGAATCTATTGGGCGTACGATGGCCCTCGCGATTTGGGCACCCCGCCTCGCCTTTATAATCAGATCGTCCAACAAATCGCTACGAATACAATCAACCCATCCACGGGTGCTGTGAACACTGTGGATGAAAACGCGCGCCTTTTCGCATTCGTCAACGCTGCGATGGGCGACGCTGGCATTTTAGCCTGGGAGCAGAAGTATGTTCATGATATCTGGCGACCCGTTCTCGGAATTCGCGAACACGACGCCTCCATGGGGCCGGTAGGTCCTACCGCCACCGACAATATCGAGAACGATTGCGATCCCACATGGTTGCCCCTAAGTTCACCCGCAAGCAACAGCTCGGACCGCAATTTCACACCGCCATTTCCGGCCTATCCTTCCGGTCACGCGACCTTCGGTGCTGCCGCTTTCCACATCGTTCGCTTGTTCTACGGGGTGGCCGCTGGAAATCACGCGGCAGACACGGTTTATACCGGGCCATTCGTCTCAGACGAACTCAACGGAATGACCCGTGATAACAGCGGCACAGTTCGCCCGCGACATGCACGTGCTTTCCCACGTGGGCTTTGGCAGATGATCGAGGAGAATGGCTTCTCGCGCGTTTGGCTTGGAGTGCATTGGTCGTTCGATGCCTTCGCGCTCAACTCCGCTGGCAAGCCTGACCTCACTCGCAACATCGGGGGCGTCCCGCTGGGCCTGAAAATTGCCGAAGACATTTTTGCTGCCGGAGCAGGCAAGGCACCGGTCAAATCATCGGTAGGGCCACAAGTATAATCAATCAGTTAACTTGAAGGCCAATGGAGATCACCAATTGGCCTTGAAAATCGAATCCAATCCAACTGTCACGGTCGAGCACATTGCTGATAAGGCATGGCAATCGTTTTTTGGCGATTCGGCGCGATCCGTGGCGGCCCGATCAGGGATGCATCGTTGATCGGCGAGATTGGAGTCGTTTCATCTGCGAATCCCCAATGGCCGGTCATCCAGAGCGCGCCACCAAGGTCTGTCCGGTCTGCGGGCGTCCGTTTCAATGGCGCAAGAAATGGAAGGATGTCTGGGAAGAGGTGCGCTACTGCTCGGAGCGTTGCCGCCGCCGCCGTTCCAGCGTTACCGATCCCCTTGGGGTGGAGTGATGACACCGCCACTTCAGATCCGCCCCTATAAACCGGCCGACTGGCCAAAGCTATGGGCGCTGCTGCAGCCGGTGTTCCGCTCCGGGGAGACGTTCCCCCACGACCCGGCAATCACAGAAGGCGAGGCCCGGTTGTTGTGGGTCAATCAGAGCCAGGTGGTGATGGTGGCCGCGGATGCGGCCGGGGCCCTGGTGGGCACCTACTACCTCAGGCCCAATTCCTTGGCCCTCGGCGCCCACGTAGCCAACGCCGGCTACATGGTGGCTGAGCGCTGCCGCAGGCAGGGGATCGGCAGCCGCCTCTGCCAGCACTCCCTCCAGTCCGCGAGGCAGCTGGGCTTCCGGCTGATGCAGTTCAACCTGGTGGTGAGCACCAACATTGCCGGCATTCGCTGCTGGCAGCGCAATGGCTTTCAGGTCGTCGGCACCCTGCCGGGCGCCTTCCAGCACCGACAGCTGGGCTATGTCGATGCCCTGGTGATGATCCAAAGGCTGATGGAGGAACCGTTTGATGAAGGTGGTAACGCTGCGGTTGCAGCCGGGTGACGACCTGGGCTGGGCTCACCATTTACCGAGGCGAAACAATGAATCTCCCATCCTCGATCGTGCGCTCAGCCGCCACCATCAAGCCATCGACAATTCCAGGGGGTTCGTTACCGTGTATTCTGAAACATTCCACGACTCGCCATGCTCACCGGATCCGAACTGCTCGCCAAGGTCAAGGAACTCGGCGATGTCTCGAAATCTGATCTGGTTCGTTCCGCCGGCTATGTCAGTACCAAAAAGGACGGCACCGAGCGACTGAACTTCACCGCCTTCTATGAAGCGCTGCTGGAAGCCAAGGGGGTCAGCCTTGGTGACGGCGGCGGTAGTGGCGGCAAGGGGCGTCCTGGCCGCAGCCTGAGCTACGCGACCAAGATCCAGTTCAACGGCAACCTGCTCGTCGGCAAGGCCTACACCGCCCAGCTGGGCCTCAAACCCGGCGATGAGTTCGAGATCAAGCTGGGCCGCAAGCAGATCCAGCTCATCCCCTTGGGCGCTGCTGAGGAGGAATGAGGGGCGCTCCGCTAAGCCGACAGACCTCCCGGGGTCACCGCTCCTAGCCCCTTCTTCCCGACGGCTTCGCTTTCAGCGCCTCAGTCCCGAGGTGCTGGAAGCCCTGGACTTCTGCAGCGGCAATCCCCGCGTGACGGAGCAGGTGGCCCAGGCCCGAGCAGCTCCACCCCCTCACAATTCGATAAGCGCTGATCAAAGCGGAACATCGGCAGGGCACCGGCGCGGGCGGCGCGCTTTGGCGATCGAAACCATAACCACGAAGCACCAACCAAGCTCCCAACAGTGTTGGCGGCAACCCGAGGGCTGGAAAGGTTTTAAGGAAGCCCTTGACGAGACTTGAACTCGTGACCTCTCCCTTACCAAGGGAGTGCTCTACCGCTGAGCTACAAGGGCATGTGGAAAGGTGGGCCGGGTTGGATTTGAACCAACGTAGGCAGAGCCAGCGGATTTACAGTCCGCCCCCATT
>CAMCQR010000109.1 GCA_945877115.1 Synechococcus sp. UW140
TCTGCCCACCCGACAGTTCTTTGGGGAGCCGATCGAGCAGGGCATCCAGTTCCAACAAGCCGGCCACCTCGGCAACCCGGGCCTCGATGCGGCGCTCCCGCAGGGAAGGCACCTGCAGGCCCTGGGGCCAACCGCGGGCCAGTTGGTGGAGGGAATCCTGGAATTGCTGGGGCAGGCTGCGGGGCCGGCTGCGGCGCAGCCCAAAGCCGATGTTGTCCCGCACACTCAGGTGGGGATAAAGGGCGTAGCTCTGGAACACCATGGCGACATCCCGCTGGGAGGGCCGCAGCCCCACCACCGAACGGCCCCCCACGCTGATCGCGCCGCTGCTGGGGGTCTCCAGGCCGGCCAAAAGCCGCAACAGCGTGCTTTTGCCGCAGCCTGAAGGTCCCACCAATACAAGGAACTCGCCATCGGCCACCGCCAGATCCAGATCCCGGAGGACGGTCACCGGCGCTGCACCCCGGCGGGGGGGGTAGATCTTGCTGACCCCCTGGAAGCGAACCTCGGCCAATCAGGCGCTGCGACGGGCGGATCTTAAGGTTAGGGACTGGGCCTTGGGCATCGTATCCCGTGCAGTTCATTGATCAGGCACGGATTGCCGTGCGAGCCGGCCGCGGCGGCGACGGCATCATGGCTTTCCGCCGTGAGAAATACGTGCCGGCCGGGGGTCCATCCGGCGGCGATGGGGGCCGGGGCGGCGATGTGCTGCTGGAGGCCGATGCCAACCTCCAGACCCTGCTCGACTTTCACTACCGGCGCCTGTTTGCCGCCGACGACGGCACCAAGGGGGGAGCCAATCGTTGTTCGGGCCCGAGCGGCCATCACCTGGTCATCAAGGTTCCCTGTGGCACGGAGGTGCGGGATGCCCGCACCACCATCTTGTTGGGCGACCTGACCAGCCCCGGTGAAAGCCTGTTGGTGGCGGCCGGCGGCCGGGGGGGCCTGGGCAACGCCCATTACCTCAGCAACCGCAACCGGGCCCCAGAAAAATTCACCGAGGGCAAGGAGGGCGAATCCTGGCTGCTGCAGCTCGAATTGAAACTGCTGGCGGAGGTGGGCATCATCGGCCTGCCGAATGCCGGCAAGAGCACATTGATTGCCGTGCTCTCGGCGGCGAGGCCCAAGATCGCCGATTATCCCTTCACCACCTTGGTGCCCAATCTTGGCGTGGTGCGGCGCCCCAGTGGCGATGGCACCGTGTTTGCCGATATTCCGGGGTTGATTGCGGGGGCTTCCCGGGGAGCTGGCCTGGGACACGCCTTCTTGCGTCACATCGAAAGAACCCGGGTTCTGATTCACCTCCTCGATGCCGGCAGCGAAGACGTTGTGGCCGATCTCAAGGTGGTGGAAGCGGAACTGACCGCCTATGGCCATGGACTGGAGGGGCGTCCGCGCCTGGTGGTGCTCAACAAAATTGATGTGGTGCCCCCGGAAGAACTGGAAGCCTTGGCCGATACCGTCAGCCAGCATTGTGGAGGATATCGGCCCCTGTTGATTTCAGCCGCAACCTCCAAGGGACTCGATGCCCTGTTGGTGGAGGTCTGGAACCAACTCAAGGAGCTGGACGAGGCCCAACGGATCCTTGAGAATTCGTCCACTCCGTTGCTAGCCCCCCATCAATCGTCGTAGACACGGCATTCGGGGGCTTCAGGGTTGAGATCGCAGTAGACCTCCAGGGGGCTGGGGTCGTGGCTGTCTTCGGGATGGTGCTCCTTGTACTCCTTCAGCCCCTTGAGTTCCTCTTCCAGGTGGCGGACCTTGCCCAAGTTGCCCTCGGCCTTGGCGGCCTCGATCTCCACCTGATCCTTCTGGATGTGGTCGTCGATGCTTTTCATGACGTCGCCGGCCCGCAGGGGCCGGAATTCGGCTCGACCACCATACGGGGGTCCCGCCGGTGCGGCGGACTTGAGCCGGGTCTTGTGCGCTGGCGCTGATGAAAAGCGGCCCCACCGACCTTCGAGCCGGCGGCTCAGCCGGCCAGATCACTCAGCTCCAGCCAGCGTTCTTCAGCGCTGGCAATGCGTTCCAGCAGGGCGGCCAATTCGTGGCTGAGGGCCTCCAGTTCGCCGTAATCGCCCCCGGCGGGAAGGGCCATTTGCTTCTCCAGCCGCTGACGCTGCTCTTCCCAGGCCAATAGATCCTGCTCGATGGCCGCCAGCTCCCGCGTTTCGCGAAAGCTGCGGCGCCGGGGCAAGGCTGGGGCAGCCCGTGCCTCGGCCGACGCGGGGACCCGATCCGGCCCGGTCCCTGATCCCGCCGCAGCCGGCGAGGGGCCCGGAGCCTGGGAGGCAGCCGCAGTGGTCAGCTGGTGCTCCAGATAGGCGCTGTAGTTGCCCTCAAAACGCCGCAGTCGGCCCGCTTCAAAACTGAACAGCCGATCCACGGTGCGATCCAGGAACCAGCGGTCGTGGGAAACGACCACCACGCAGCCTTGAAAATCCTCCAGAAAGTCCTCCAGCACCGTCAAGGTGGCCACATCGAGGTCGTTGGTCGGTTCATCCAGCAACAACACATTGGGGGCACTGATCAGCAGCCGACACAGATGCAGCCGGCGCCGCTCGCCGCCGGAGAGCCGTGCCACGGGCTGGTGCTGCTGGGCAGGTGGGAACAGAAAACGTTCCAACAACTGGGAGGCACTGAGCTCCACCCCATCCACTTCGACCCGGCTCGCCTCCTCCTGCACCACATCGATCACCTTGCGCTCAGCCCCCCGCCCCGCGTCGCCGGCTTGCAGGGCGGCGCTGTGTTGATCGAAATAGGCCAACCGCACGGTGGAACCGAGCTCCAACCGGCCCTGACTGGGGGCCAGACGGCCGGCGATGGCATCCAACAAACTCGATTTACCGACCCCATTGGCTCCGATGATGCCGATGCGGTCCTCGGGCCCGAAGTCATGGCTGAAGCCCTCCAACAACGGGCGCTCACCCACCTGAATCGCCAGGTTTTCGGCCTCGATGGCGCGTTTGCCGAGCCGACGGGCCGTCGACCCCATCTGCAAAGCCGCCTTGGCCTGACGCACTGGCTGCTCCCGCATCGCTTCAATGCGCTGCAGCCGGGCCTTTTGCTTGGTGCTGCGAGCCTTGGGGCCCTGGCGCAACCAGGCCAGCTCGCGGCGGAGGCTGCCCTTGAAACGGGCGGCCCCAGCAATCTGGGCCTCCTCCTCCTCGGCGCGGCGAGCCAGATAGGTGCCGTAATTGCCCTCATAACCGCGGGCTTCCCCCCCCTCCACCGCCACAATTCGCCGGGTGACCCGATCCAGGAGATAGCGATCGTGGGTGACGAGCACCAAGGCGCCCCGAAAACGATCCAACCAGCCCTGCAACCACTCGACCCCGTCGGCATCGAGGTGGTTGGTGGGCTCATCCAGCAGCAACACATCGGGCTCGGCCACCAGGGCAGCGGCCAGGGCGACGCGGCGGCGATTGCCACCGGAAAGATCCCCCACCCGTTGCTCGGGGTCCTGCAGCCCGACCCGGGCCAGCACCTCCTGGCAGCGCCGCTCCAAGGTCCAGGCCTGGCCGGCTTCAAGATCTTGGTGCAGGCGACTGAAGCGGGATTGCAGCCCCCCATTGCTCGGGTCATCCGCCAGGGCTTGGCTGAGTTGTTGGTGTTCCTCCAGCAGGGCCAGGGTCTGGGCGCATCCGGAGCGCACCTGCTCGATCACCGTGCGCTGGGGGTCGAGGACCGGGTCCTGATCGAGTAGCACCACCTTGAGCCGGGGTGAGCAGCGGCGCTGGCCCCGGTCCAGGGGTTCGACCCCGGCCAGGACCCGCAGCAGGGTGCTTTTGCCCGCGCCATTGGGGCCAATCAGCCCCAGGCGCTCGCGCTCCCCCACATGCAGGTTGAGGTCGGCGAAGAGGACGCGCAGGCCGAAATCCTTGGCCGCCCCCTCCAAAGAGATCAGGCTCACGAAACGGGCACGGCAGGTTGGGATTCGCCGCGACGTTGGCGCTCCAGGTGGTCGAAGACGCTCTTGTCACCGACGTCGGCGGCGGTGGGCATCGGGAACTTGCGCAGGCAGAGCAGCAACAGCAGTGCGGCCTGCAGGGCCAGAAGCGCCATGGTTGGCTCGGGGCCCAGGACGCCGGCCAGGCGGCCCAGCAGGGCCAGGGGCAACAGCAGGGTCACACCGATCGCCTCCGGCCGCTGGAAACAGAAGAACTCCTTGAAACCCACCCCGGCCAGGGCGGCAAAGAAGGGCCCCACCGCCAGGATCCAGAGGGGCTGGCGGGCCAGCACCGGCAGCATCTGGTCCGGTCCGACCCTGACAGCCAGCAGCAGGCCGCCCAGGCATCCCAGCAACCAGAAGGCCTTCAGGGCCAGATGCAGGGGACGCAGATAAATGTGAATCCGCAGCAGCGCCAGGCCCAGGCCCGCCGCCATCAGCAGCAGCCAGGGCCAGGCCAGGGCCGGCCCCCAGCGATACCACTGCACCAACAGGGCGAGCTCAGCAAGGGCCACGGCACTGAGGGCAAGGCGATAGGTGAGCACCTCCCGCTGATCCCGTTGGGTGATGCTGAATTCGCCGAACATGCCTTGGTGAACCGCTGGCGATGCGGCGGTGGGGAGGCTGCTGGTCATGGAAGGGCCGGCGGTTGGGCTTGCACCAGTGTGCTCAGGTCAGGGCCCGCCGGAATGATGCCCGAGGGATGCAGGGGAAACAGGGATCCGAAATAGTCGCGGCGCCAGTGTTCGCTCGCACAGGTGGCCGCCACCCCCGGCAACCCGTAGAACCTGGAACGCCAACGCCAGAGGGCCGGAAACTGCCAGAGGGGCCGGCGACTGCAGCTGAATAGGGGGGAATAGACCATTTCGAGGCGAATCAGGGTGGGAAAAAGCACCACATCGGCCAGGGAAGGCTGGGGCGTGCCGGCCAGCCAGGGGCCCTCCCCCCCCTGCGGCCCAGGCGATGGGTTCGCCTCGGCAACGGCCAGGGAGCGATCCGCATCCTCCAGACACTGGAACAGGGCCGCCTCGGCCTCGTCGTAGGCGGCCTGGGTGCGGGCAAAACCACAGCGATAGACGCCGTCGTTGACCTCCCCCTGCAGCCGCTGGCGCCAGGCCTCGATGGCGACCCGGTGGGTTTCGGGAGCCAGGTCGGGCCCCGTGGCCTGGGGCCAGGCGTTCAACAATTCGATCAGCCTGGCGCTTTCGCTCAGCACGATGGTCTGGCCCGAGCGGCAATACAAAGCTGGAACAGTGGCCCGGGTGCCGGCCGGGGCGCCACTGCGGCGGTAAAGATCGAGCAGGGTGGCGCAGCCCTCAAAGGGTTGGGGGAATCGCCAGCGGCCGGCTTGGGGGTCCGGTTCCACCAACTGCAGATCCACCCAGGGCTGCAGGCCCCGCAGGGTCCAGGTGATCCAGGCGCGATGGGCCCAGGGACAGCTGCGGCCAGCAATTAATACATGGCCGCCCGGCCGGCCGGCGTCTGCCGACAGGGGCGGCAGGGTGGCGAACACGGGAGCTGGGCGCACGTAGCGCCCCTGGGCATCGGCCGGGCCGAGGCCCGCCATCAACTGGCGCCACTGGCAATGCCAGAAGTGGCGAACACCGCGGACGAGGGCAGCCGGGGGGGCCATGGCCAGCGCTCAAGACAGGCTGACTCTGGGCCAGCGCCGGCCCCAAGGCAGCCAAGCAATCAGCAGGATTCCGCCAGACTGCAACCCCGACTGGGGGCGTCCGATGGATAACGGCAACGGCGGCGACCATCGGCAAGGGAGCGTCCTAGTGGTCGGCGGTACCCATGGCAATGAACGCAATGGCCTGTGGCTCCTCGACCAATGGCGGCAGCAGCCTGGCCAGCTGCACCGCCATGGCCTGGCCCTCGAACTGGTGGTTGGCAATCCGGTTGCCGCCCAGGCCAACCGTCGTTATGTGGAACGGGACCTGAACCGCAGCTTCAGGGCCGAACTGCTCAGCGATCCCGACAATCAGGAGTTGGAGGTGCTGCGGGCCCGCCAGCTGCTGGCCCGCCATGGTCCCGAGGGCAGCAAGCCCTGCCTGGTGGCGATCGATCTCCACAGCACCACGGCCGCCATGGGCAACAGCCTGGTGCTCTACAACCGCCAGCCGGCGTCCCTGGCGCTGGCGGCCGTGCTGCAACGGCGCTTGGGATTACCCATTTATCTGCACGAAAGCGATCCCCGCCAGAGTGGCTACCTGGGTGCCTGTTGGCCCTGTGCCGTAGTGATCGAGGTGGGCCCCGTAGCCCAGGGTCTGGTGAGCGGGCGCATCTGCCAGCAAAGCCAGATCGCCGTAGAAACCGCCCTGGAGGCCCTGGCCCAGGCCCGGGAAGGCCCGATCGCCCTGGGGACAGAGCTGCTTGTCCATGGCCACCTGCGCAGCATCGACCTGCCCCGCCATGGCGATGGCTCCCCGGCGGGCCTGGTTCATCCCTACCTACAGGATCGGGACTGGCGGCCCCTTGGGGCGGGGGATCCGCTGTTTGTGGCTGGCGATGGCACCACCATTGCCTTCACCCCCGAGAACGGCGATGGCAGCGGGACCCTCTGGCCGGTGTTCATCAACGAGGCGGCCTACGGCGAAAAGGGCATCGCCCTCAGCCTCACCCGTCGTGAAATGGTGCCGGTGGCCGCCGGTTGGGCCGCAAGCCTGACGGAGCTGGCCAGGCGGCTCGAACGGGATCCACCTGATCCGGCATCGAATCGGGCCAGGGCCAGCGCTGCTTCACGGGCTAGTTCAACCGCAAACCAGGGTTGACTGTTCTTTGGTGCAAGGGAGATCGGTGGTGCTGCCGTTGGCCCAGTAGATGCGCAGCCTGTCGTCCCCGGTACCGCTGCGCAGGGTGAGGGATTTGATCACACCGGCGGGGGGTTTGCCTGATCGATCGGCGCCATCATGGCTCTGACGCTGCTGGTTGAGCCGCTGCTCCATCTGCTGCAGGCGCAACTCCAGGCGGTCTAGCCGCTCAGCCTGGGCTGAAGGTCTGCTTTGGCAACCGGCGAGCAGCAGGGCCAGGGCCAGCAGGGAGGCCTGCCCCGAACGCCCCAGGGAGGTGGGCAGGGGCGGGTGGCGCAAGGACATCATGTAGTTAGCGACTGAGCTTCTCCTAGCTCCCTTGCAGAGGTGACACCAGAAGGGAAGGCCGACGGCAAGGCGCTTAAGAGAGAAAGCCGCCCCCTGGGGAAGGAACTTAATGAACTCTCCCCACGGTCACCGCAATAATCCGTTACAGTTGCTTGGAGCGGGGAACTTTGCCCCGTTCTTCCATCCGTCCGGTGCTGCCGCCCCTTGGGGCCGGTGCCAACGACACCCCCAACGACCTCATGACCGCCACAATCCAACAGCGCTCCGGCGCTTCGGCGTGGAATCAGTTCTGCGATTGGGTCACCTCCACCAA
>CAMCQR010000110.1 GCA_945877115.1 Synechococcus sp. UW140
TAACTCAGAGGCTGGTAGAGGGGTTACCTGGAATGGCGAATCTTCAAATCCCCATTCTTGATAGATGTTCATGGTTGCTACGAACGTAAAAGTCCTCTTCGGCAAAGCCTACCCATGAATTCACAAACTAGGCAAGATACTGTGGGGGGGCCACCTAACTTATTTTTAGGCGGATCCGCATAAAAAACCTCTTCGGGCACTTCGGCAGCATAAAGCCGGAAAGGACAACTGGCAATATGGGCAGAATCTTATCGTGGCAAAGGTTTCCCGAATTCCTCCGCACGATCCCGGAATCTTACGCGGGTCCGCATAACACCGTTCGCCACGATATAAAGACGAGATTCCGAGTCTCCGCACGAAAGTCTTAATTCAAATCAGCAAGATCGATAACTTAGGACTTAAGAATATGGATGTCCCACAAAAACGCCGGCCTCGTTACCTTTTCAGCCTGTCCCGTCATGACGTCAAAGCACTCACCCCAACACCCCCCCAATCGCCTCGCCAATCCGCAACGCATTCGCCACCACCGTGAGGCCGGGGCCCACGGCGGGGCAACCTGGAAAGACACTGGCGTCGGCGATCCAGAGGTTGGCAACCTGATGGCAGCGGCCCTCCAGGGACACCACCGAGGTGGCCGGGTCGGAGCCCATGCGGCAGGTGCCGCAGCTGAAGCCCATCACGCTTAAGGGGGCCTCGCCGCGGGGATAGATGGGAGCGCGCTGCACCACCGTGGTGTCGGCATCGTTCTCAACCCGTTGCATCACATCCAGCCAGCGATAGACGAGGCGGTCGTGGGCTTCGCAGTTGTTGGGCAGGTAGTTGATCACCACCCTTTCACCCCGCAGGCTGACGCGATTGCCAGGATCGGGGCTGACGGCGCTGGACACCCACCAGCTCACGGAGCGATCGGCCAGCCATTCGAGGGCTCCATCCGGCAATAAGCGGCTCACCAGGGAGAGCACCGGCGGCGATTCGGCAAACAGGGGGTCCTGCAGCACACCACCGCCGCCCCGCACGGCCCCGAGGGCATAGCGGACATTGCGATCGCCGCCATGGAAATCCAGCACCCCCAAGCCCGGTCCGTAACGGCCGGAATTAGCCCTGCCGGCCCGCTGCAGCATGGACGTCAGCTGGGGACGCATCAAATTGCGCCCGACCTGGTCGGATCCATTGGCCAAACCGTGGGGGTGGGCATCGCTGGCCGAGCGCAACAGGATCACGGCGCTGCCGATGGCGCCCGCCGCCAACACCACCTGGTGGGCCTTAAACAACCAGCGTTGGTGGCCGATCAGGGCCTCGACGCCACGCACCGTGCTGCCGCTGGCATCGCAGTGCAGCATCAACACCCGTGCCCCCTGGCGCAGCTCAAAGCCGGCCTGGCCCAGGGCCCGATCGACGCCAAACCGTTCGGCATCCCCTGAGGGATCCTGCGCCGACTCACTGACACTCAAGGGCAGCCGGTAGGGGTGCAGCCCCTGGCGCTCGAGGGCCGCCCGCAGTTCCAGCTGGAACGGTTGCAGCGCCTGGGCGCCAAAGGGTTGGCCAGCCTCGCCATGGACCCGGTAGAGCTCCTCTGCCTGCTCATACCAGGGTTCTAAATCTTCGTAGCGGAGCTCCCAATCCGGGCCGGTTCCCTCCTGCATCGGCAGGCCGATGAATTCTTCGGGCAGCATCCGCTCCAGCACCCCGCCCCAGATTTTGGTGTTGCCCCCCAGGGCCTCGACCATCTGGGCAGCGAAGGGATCACCGTCGGTGCCGATCCATTCCTGGTCAGCGTGATAGCGCTGGCGCCGGAACAGGTCGATATCGGCCAGGTTCTGGTCGGCAAGGGGCAACACCGACCCCTGCTCCAGCAGCAGCACCTTGCGGCCCGCCGCCGCCAGGGCACCGGCCATGGTGCCGCCACCGGCCCCACTGCCGATGATCAGCACATCGAAAAGCCGCTCATCGATGACCATGGCGCCTGGGCTAACGGGGGTGTCGCCGGGGTGGGTCATCGCCGCTGCCAGACGTAGGTGAGCACAAACAACACCACCCAGATCACATCGACGAAATGCCAGAACAACGACACCGCCAGCACCCCCTTGCCCTCCGGCAGCACCAGGCCGGGCCGCAGTGAGCGCACCAGCAAGAAAGCCATCAAGGCCAGGCCCGTGACCACATGCAACCCGTGGAAGCCGGTGAGCAGGTAGAAGCTGGCACCGAAGACCCCGCTAGCGAGGCCGAAGGACAGGTGCTGCCATTCGATCGCCTGGCCCACCACGAAATAGGTCCCCATGGCCATGGTGAGCAACCACCAGGCGCGAAACTCGCCCAGGCGCTGGCGGTGCAGGGCCCGCTCCGCCAGCCAAATCACCAACGAACTACTCACCAACACCACCGTGTTGATCAGGGGCTCGCGCACCTCCAACCCTTCGACCCCGGCGGGCAACCACAGGGGTGCACTGCTTTTGTAAACGGCATAGCCCACAAACAGGGCCAGGAAGATGAGGCTTTCGGACGCCAGGAAAATCACAAACCCGGTCATGGTGTGGTCGGCGTGGGCGCCGTGGCCATGCCCGTGGCTGGCGCCGGGGTCTAGTTCGGGCCCGTTGGGGTCAGGCAAGGCAGAGGTGCTGGGCGGGGTGACGGCTGGCTGGGAGAGGGAGGTCATGGCTTCAGGCCTCCAGCGCCCGACGCTCGAAGCGCTCCTGGTCTTCGACCAAGGGCCGGCCCAGGCCGTAGCCGTAGGGGCCACTAATCACCGTGGGCACGTCGTCTTCGAAATTCTCGGCGGGAGGGGGTGAGGGCAGTAACCACTCCAGGCCAATGGCATTCCAGGGGTTGGGCGGGGCCTTGGGTCCCCGCACCAAACTGCTGACAAGGTTGAGCAGGAAGGGAATGGTTGCCACCCCTAACAGAAACGCCCCCAAACTGGCCAGCACGTTGGCTGTGGCAAATTCGGGGTCGTAGGAGGCGACCCGCCTGGGCATGCCCATCAGACCGGCCCAGTGCATCGGCAGAAAATTAAGGGTGCTGCCGATAAATGTGAGGATAAAATGTAACTTACCCAGACTTTCGTAATACATACGTCCCGTAAACTTGGGGAACCAATGATAGATAGCAGCGAAAACCCCAAAGGTGATCATATTAAAAATAATGTAATGGAAATGACCGACCACAAAGTAGGTATTGCCGACATGGATATCCACGGGCACCGTCGCCAGCATCACACCGGTAATGCCGGCAAAAATAAAGTTGAAAACTCCCGCCAGGCAAAACAGCATCGGCGTAGATAGACGGATGCTGCCGCGCCACAGCGTGGCGATCCAGGCAAACACCTTGATGCCAGTTGGCACAGCGATTAACATCGTGGTGACCATGAAGACATTGCGCATCCACTGGGGGGTGCCGCTATAGAACATATGATGAACCCAAACAATCAGGCTCAGTACGGTGATTGCAAACGAGGCGATCGCAACGACCTTATAACCAAATAACGGTTTGCGCGCATAGACTGGAAACAACTCCGAAAAGATACCGAAAATCGGCAATGCCATTACATAGACGGCTGGATGGGAATAGAACCAGAAGAAATGTTGATACAGCATCGGATCGCCACCCCCTTCTGGCTTGAAGAAACTGGTGCCAAAACTGAGATCGAACAGAAGCATCGCGGCGCCCGCCGTCAACACTGGTAAACCCATCAGCTGAATCAACTGGGCCGCCAGGGCCGTCCAGCAGAAAATTGGCATTTTGAACAAACCCATGCCCGGGGCCCGCATCCGCAAAATCGTGGTGCAGAAATTCACGGCCCCCATGATCGAACTGACGCCCGACAACGCGACGGACAGGATCCAGAGCAACTGACCATTGATGGCATGGCCCAGGGGGTTCTGGGTGCTTAGGGGTGGATAGGCCCACCAGCCGGACCCGGAGGGACCGCCCGGGACCAGAAAACTGGCCATTAAAATCACACCAAATACGGGAAACAACCAGAAGGCCAGGGCATTGAGCCGGGGGAAGGCCATATCCGGCGCCCCGATCATCGGTGGAATCAAAAGGTTGTTGAAGCCATTGAGAACCGGGAAAAGAAACAGGAACAGCATCACCGTTCCATGCATCGTATAGAGCCCGTTATAAACCGTTGGATCAACGAGATCCGCCGGTGGCGTAATCAACTCCCCCCGCATGATCATCGCCAATAACCCACCCACCAACAAAAACAAGAGGGCGACAGCGATATACTGAATGCCAATCACCTTGGCGTCGGTATTAAAAGTGAAATACCGCCGCCAGTTTCCTTGAGGCCCCGGCATCGGCAGGGGCTCCTTTAATACCCGGGGATCCAAACTTGGGCTTGAGGTAGAAGAGGCCATGGATCAAGCTTCGTGGGAATTCTGGGGATCAAGCGAAACGTTGACCTCGGGGGGTGGTGCGGGCGGCACCGTGGCCCACCCCCTGTTTCCCTCGGCGAGCCGCTGTTGCCAGATCTCGTTGGCCGCATTGAAACTGGGTCGCAGCGGCGCTCGCTCTGCCGCCGCCAACCAGGCTTCAAACTCCGCCCCGGTTTCGACGACCACGTCGGTCTGGTTGGTGGCAAAATAGCCACCCGAAAACATCGAATCCCGCAGCCGATAGCGCCCCTGCCGGGAAGGGGTGAGGCGGTAATCAATGACGCTGCCAGGGATCAGATCCTGTTTGAGGCGGAAGGCTGGGATGTAAAAGCCATGCAGCACATCCATGGAGATGAGCCGAAAGTAGATTTGTCGATCCACCGGCAGATGCAGCTCGCTGCTGCGCACCCCGTTGGGGTAGATGAATTCCCAGGACCACTGGCGGGCAATCACTTGAATCGGGCCGACGTCTTCGCTGTCGGTTGCGATTGGCAAAGAGCCCGCGGCCATGGGCAGGGAGCCCGTGGCCAGCAGGGACGCACTGGTTAAGGGCGCCGCCGTCGCCAGGCGTTGCTTGCCCCCCAGGGTGGCCAGGGTGCGGTTGATGCCAATGGTGTGCCAGGCAATGGCTAACACCACCAGCAAAGGAATGACGGTCCAGATGATTTCGAGGGTGAGATTGCCCTCGATGGGGTCGCCATCATCGAGGTCGTATTTAGGGGCACGGTTGAAGAGCAAGGTCCAGGCGATCACCGCCGAACAACCCACCAAAATGAAGGTGCCAATCCCCGTCTCCAGGGCAAATAAATTGTCCACATAGGGAGCGGCCGTGGAGGCCTGCACCGGCAGCCAGCGGTAGGACTGCTGCGCCATCGTCCAGCTGGCCAGGGCATCCAACCCAAGCCCGGCAGCCACCAACAAAAGGCTGGGCCCACGGTTGGCCTGGCTGCGGCCCGTGCTGGTCATGGCAGGACCTCCCTGGGATCCATGCCCGCCGCCAGCAGCTGGTCGGCACTGACATGGACCCCGAATTCGGCGGCCAGCTGGGCCCCCAGGGTGCCGTGGAGTCCCAGCAGAGCAAACATCAGCACCCCGGCCACCAAATAGAGCCACTGCACCTGACGACCGTAGTCGCGGCGCCAGGAGAAACGCTGCAACCCACGCCACACTGTCATCGCCACAATCGCCATCAAAAGCAGCACGCCCCCCACCCCATGCCAGAGCATGGTGGTGACGGCATCCAGGCCAAAATCGCTGCGCACCCCCACCAGGGGCCGGGCCAGCAGCATCTCGTAGGCACCGGCTGCCACGGTGAAAAAGCTGATCACCGCCGAGGCCAGCAGGTTGTACCAGCCGACGTCATGGAAGCCGGCGCGGGTGACGGGCAGGGCCAGAAAGCGAAACACCCGTTTCTCCACCGGATAGAGCGCCCCGACCCCATCGCAGGCGATGGCGATCACAAACAGGCCGATGCTTAGGTGCACCAGGTTGGGATGGATGGGCAGGCCGTAGGGCAGGCCATTGGCCCCTAGGGACATTCCTCCTAACTGAATTGCCTCAAGGGCCCCCACGGTGTCGCTGAGGCCCTGGGTTAGTGGTTCCGTCACAGAGTTGCCTCCCGCATCGCCTGAACCACGGGCACCGTGTGCAATCCATAGATCCATACGAGGCTGCTGCCCAGCACCATCTGGGCCAGGATCAACAGGGCCAGCAGGCCGCCCCCCACCAAAAAGACCGGGGGAAGCACTCGGGGATCCCGGCTGCGGATCACATACCGCCAGCCGCTGAGGACGGACAACACCCCCGCCAGCGACCAGCCAATGGTGCTGTGCCAGTTGAGTAGGTCGCGGGAGGCGCCGTAGGGATTGGCCAGACCGGCCTCAACCTCGCCGAAGATGATGGCCACAAAAATGGCCACGGTGGCCAAGAGCAGATTCCAAAAACTGACCTCAAACAGGGCCGGCCGGCGGGCCGTAATCCCAATCAGGTCAAAGAGGAAAGCGACCAGACCCATGGCGATCACGAAGTGAACGACGATGGGGTGGATGGTGTCCATCCAGGGCAAATTGTGCTCGTTGAGGGGTGGCAGCAGCACCGAAGCACCCAGCAAAAGCCCAGGCTGGTCGCCGTGGGGTGCCCATTGTGACCCATGGGACGGTTGCTCAACTGGCACTCAGTGCTCAGATGCGGGTCATCGCCGAGATCTTGGCCAATTTGATCGCCTCCAACCCTTGCAGTTCTTCCAGGCTGATCAGCTGATCCTTGAGCAAGCCGGCAAACACAAACAACAGGCCAGGTTCACGAAAATCAAACCGACCTTCGATGGCATGGCGCTGGATGCTGAGGAAATCGTGCAGCTCCCAGAGGCTCTCGGCGCCATTGAGCTGGGGTAGCCGATCGCGCAGGTGCTCGATCAAACCGTCCAGGGCCCGTTCATAGGCCCGTTCAAAGGCCTGCCGGGCAATCGTTTCCTCGCTGGCACTCCAACCGGTCAATGGCTGATCCATGGGCTCGCTCCACCTTCTTAATAAGGTTCGACCTTAATAAGGTTCGACGCTATCGCGCGACCCGGGTTGCCGGGAGCTGGAGCTGCTCCAGATGCTGGCGCCGAACAAAGGCCAGGCCAAACCAGGGCACCTGGGGGTATTCGTGATGCTCCCAGTGATAGCCAAAGTGATAACAGGCCAACAGGGATAACCAAGGGGGCAAGGCCAGGCTTTCGGCCCGGTGCCGGTTGCCGCAGGCCTCACCGCGGCGATGGGGAAGAACTGTGCCCACCACGAAGAGCTGCAGGGCACTCAGCAAGAGCGGCAGGATCCAGGCCAACAGCACCCGGGCGGCGGCCTGGGGCCAGGGGGTGGGGGCCAGCAGCGTCAGCAGGCTCCAGGCCGTCACGAGGGCCAGCAGGCGGGGCCAGGCCAGATAGGCCCCCAGGAAACGGCGAAACCAACCGGC
>CAMCQR010000111.1 GCA_945877115.1 Synechococcus sp. UW140
GGCAGGCGCGGGCAGGCCTCCACCAAGGTGCGGGTGATGGCGGCCTGGGGATGGGCCAGCAGGGCGGCGCCGGGACCCTCCTCGACGATGCGTCCCCCCTCCAGCACGATCACCCGGTGGCAGAAGCCGCTGGCCACGCTCAGGTCGTGGGTGATGAAGACCAGGCCCAGGCCCAGTTGCCGCTGCAGCTGGCCCAATAGCTCCAGCACTTCGGCCTGAACTTCGGCATCGAGCATGCTGACGCTTTCGTCGCACAGCAGCACCCGGGGTTGCAGGATCAGGGCGCGGGCAATGGCCACCCGCTGCTGCTGGCCCCCCGAGAGCTGGCGGGGCCGGCGCCGCTCGAAGTCTTCCGGGGGATTCAGGCCCACCGCAGCCAGCTGGCGACGGGCCTCTTGGCGTGCCTCGGCGGGACGGGCCAGGCCATGGATGAGCAGGGGATCGGCGATGGCCTCCCCCACCGCCATCTGGGGATTGAGGCAGGCCAGGGGGTCCTGGAACACCATCTGCAGGCCGCGGCGGGCCCGGGCCAGATCGGATCCCCGCAACCGCCGCAGGTCCTGGCCCTCCAGGCGCACCTGGCCGCCGCGCACCGGCACCAGGCCCATCAAGGCGCGGCAGAGGCTGCTTTTGCCGCAGCCGGAAGCCCCGACCACCCCCAGGGTTTCGCCCTCATGCAGCTGGAAGCTGATGCCATCGACGGCCTTCAGCCACCGCTGGCTCCAGGGGGGGGAGGGCAGGGGATGCCAGCTGCGCAGCTCCTGGACCTCCAGCAGCAGGGGGGAGGCCGGTGCGGCCTGGCGGCGACCCCCCTCGCGTTCGCGGGCCGCCTGCACCAGGCGGCGCCCCACATCCGAAACCGGCGCCGTCAGCAGTTGGTGGCTGGGGCCCTCTTCCACCAGGCGGCCACCATCGAGCACGGCGATCCGCTCGCACCAACGGCCGGCCATGGCCAGGTCGTGGCTGATCAGCAACAGGGCGCTGCCCGCTTCAGCACAGAGGTCGCTCAGTTCAGCCATCACCTGGGCGGTGACGGCCACGTCCAGGCTGGTGGTGGGCTCATCGGCGATCACCAGGGGCGGGTTCAGGGCAAGGGCCAGGGCGATGGCCAGCCGTTGGCGCATGCCACCGCTGAACTCGTGCGGATAGCTGCCATAACGGGTGGGATCGATGCCGACCCGCTCCAGCAGGCCCCGGGCCCGTTCAAGGGTGTGCTGGCGCTGGTGGGCCTCCAGGGTGTCCCGCAGGTGTTCGCCGACGGTCATCAACGGATTGAGCCGGGTCATCGGGTCCTGAAACACCAGCCCCGCCGCCTGCCCCCGCAGCTGCTGCAGGGCGCTGGCGGTAAGGCGCCGGGGATCCGTTCCGGTCAGTTCGAGGCTGCCTTCACAGAGGCTGCCTGGGGGCAGCAACTGCAAAATGGCCCTCGCCACGGTGCTTTTGCCACAGCCGGAGGGGCCCACCAGGGCCAGGGTTTCCCCCTGGTGCAGCCGTAGGTCCAGGCCGTCCAGCACGTTGATGGAACTACCCGGGTAGCGCACCTTCAGGCCTTGGAGACGGAGGATTTCCTGGGGAGTGCTGGGGGCCGCGGAACTGGGCGCCATGGGTTGGGGAGGGCTGTCGGCGGGTTGATCGCCGTCCCCAGACATGGCGGTCGAGGCGGCGGCGTTTGCATACCATGGAGAATCATCGCGGAACGAGATGCTGAAAACCGTTCCCGAGTCCTCCACCACCGATCAGCCTCTGACGGATCCGTCGGTCCCCGTCCAGGCCCCCAACCCAACGGCCGTTTCCGATCCCGCTGAAGCTTATGGGGTCAGCCTGCCGGCCTGGTTAAGGGATGCGCTGCGGGCGGCCCAGAGCCCCCAGGGCCAGGCAGAGGCTGCCAAGGCCAGCCGCAGCAACGACAAACTCTTGGCGGCCGCGTTTGATTTCGCCCATCAGCTCCATGATGGGCAGATGCGGGCCACGGGCGAGCCCTACATCGTCCATCCCATCGCTGTGGCCGATCTGCTGCGCGATATCGGTGCCGGCAGTTCGGTCATCGCCGCCGGCTTCCTCCACGACGTGGTCGAAGACACCCAGGTGACGCCGGAGGAAATCGAAGCCCAGTTCGGCGCCGAGGTGCGCGCCCTGGTGGAGGGGGTCACCAAGCTGGGGGGCATCCATTTCACCAACCAGACCGAGGCGCAGGCCGAGAACCTGCGGCGCATGTTTCTGGCCATGGCCAGCGATATTCGGGTGGTGTTGGTGAAACTGGCCGATCGGTTGCACAACATGCGCACCCTCGGGGCCCTGAAGCCCGAGAAGCAGCAGCGCATCGCCCGGGAGACCCGCGATATTTACGCCCCCCTGGCCAACCGGCTCGGCATCGGTCGCTTCAAGTGGGAACTGGAGGATCTCGCCTTCAAGATCCTGGAGCCGGAGGCCTTTCGGGAGATCCAGCAGCAGGTCGCCACCAAGCGCAGTGAACGGGAAGATCGGCTGGGGGTCACCGTGCAGTTGCTGCGGGACCGGCTGGCTTCGGTGGGACTCGACAGTTGCGAGGTCAGTGGCCGGCCGAAACACTTATATGGCATCTGGAGCAAGATGCAGCGCCAGCAGAAGGCGTTCCACGAGCTCTATGACGTCGCGGCGGTGCGCATTCTCTGTCCGACGCTCGAGAGTTGTTATCGCGCCCTGGCGGTGGTGCATGACACCTTTCGGCCCATCCCGGGGCGCTTCAAGGACTACATCGGGTTGCCCAAGCCCAATGGCTACCAGTCATTGCATACGGCGGTGATTGGTCGCCATCGTCCGATCGAGGTGCAGATCCGCACCGGCGAGATGCACCAGGTGGCCGAATACGGCATCGCCGCCCATTGGAAATACAAGGAGGGCGGCTCTCCCGCCACCACCGGGGGGGATGCGGACCGTTTCAGTTGGCTGCGGCAGCTGGTGGATTGGCAGAAAGAGGGCGGCAGCGAGGACAGCAGCGACTACCTGGCCTCGATCAAGGAAGATCTTTTCGATGAGGAGGTGTTCGTCTTCACCCCCAAGGGCGATGTGGTGGGGTTGCGCAAGGGATCCACCTCTGTGGATTTCGCCTATCGCATTCACTCCGAGGTGGGGAATCACTGCCAGGGAGTTCGCATCAATGATCGTCTCTTCCCTTTGGCGACACCCCTGAAAAACGGTGATTTCGTTCAGGTGATCACCTCCAAGAGTGCCCATCCCAGCCTGGATTGGCTTAATTTTGTCGCCACCCCCACGGCCCGCAACCGCATCCGTTCCTGGTACAAGCGCAGTCACCGCCAGGACAACATTGTGCGCGGCAGCGAGATGCTGGAGCGGGAGTTGGGCCGCGATGGCTTTGATGCCCTGCTCAACGGCGAAGCCCTCGCCCGGGTGTCCCGGCGCTGCAATCTGGTCGGCACCGAAGACCTGTTGGCCGCCATCGGTTTTGGCGGGGTGACCCTGCAGCAGGTTGTCAATCGCCTGCGGGAAGAGGTCCGTCTGGCTACGGAGGCGGTGGCGGCGCCCCCCAGCAACGAAGAGGTGGCCGCCGGGGTCGTGGCCCGCCAGGAGACGGCGACGCTGCCCCATCTGCCCAGCAGTGGCAGCCCGATCTTGGGGGTTGAGGGGTTGGAATATCGGCTAGGAGGCTGCTGCAGCCCCCTGCCGGGGGAGGCGATTGTGGGCTCGGTGGCCCTCGGCAACCACGGCATCACCATCCACCGCCAGGACTGCAGCAATGTGGCCCAAGTGCCGGTGGAACGTCGCTTGCCCGTGCGCTGGAATGGGCCGGTAGAGGGCCAGCAGCGGCGTTATCCGGTACGCCTGCGCATCGAAGTGCTCGATCGGGTCGGTGTGCTGAAGGACATCCTTACCCGCCTGTCCGATCACCGCATCAATGTCAGCGATGCCCGTGTGCGCACCAGTGCCGGCAAACCCGCCCGCATCGATCTACGGGTGGAATTGCATAGTGCCAACCAACTGCGCGACACGATGGACCAGATCCGTTCGATGGCGGATGTGCTGGATTTGGCCCGGACGGGGATTGGTTGAACCGCCCCGTTGCGGCCTGACAACAGGCCTGGGCCTGGAAGGGCCAATAAAAATACCCAACTAGTGGGTTCCACGAATCGTCCGGGAGGCTTTGGCAAGGGCTCGCTTCATCAGGCTTGAGCTGATTTCCTCGGGTTGGCCATCCAAAGAAACCCCAGCCCAGGGCGATTGGGCCAGAAACTGGCGGTAGCGATCTTTCCAGGGATTGTTGCAGCGATAGTGCCATGGCTTTGCCATTCCACCACCAGCAAAATGGATGATCGCTGGAGAATCATGGGCTTGTTGCTCTTCCGGGTTAAGGAGGCCGCCACGCTCTTCCATCCAGGCTTGATCCAGACCCCAAAGATGGGACATGGCATTCCAGCGTTGGTGCAACAGCAGCACACGCTTTTCAAACAGATGATTGAGAATATCTTGGTCCCAATTGCTAAGTTTGTCTTTATTTTCTATGGCATAGGCCATGCCCCTTTCGAGCACATTGGCCCTGCGCCAGGCATCGAGGTCAATCAGCATCATGCCGGCATTGAAATAGGGGGAATCGGCATCCATCTCAAGCCGTTCCCGTTGCATATCCAGATTGCGATCTGTGACGGCTGCCAGCGAATGTTCTCCTAATGGGGTTTCCCAGAGTTCCCGTAGGGAACCATTGATGACGACATCGGAATCAATGAAAAGAGCGCGATTGATGATGGGAGGCAGGATGGATGGCAGCAGGAGCCTGAAGTAGGTGGCGATGCTGATATGGCCTGATACGGGAAAGTGGCTGAGCAGGCGAGGCTCCACCTGCAGCAGCGATACCGAAGGCAGAAATTCGCCAAGATAGCCAACCAATTTGGCCCTTTCTTTGGGGTCCAGGGCTTCGTGAACGATGTAAACACTGAGGTCTTCGTCTGGATTGGCTTCGCGCAGGGTTCTCAGCATGACGGCACAATGCCGAATGTAATTATTGTCGATCGTGCAGATGATGTTCATGGGCCCGAGCCTTATGGGTCGATGCTATCAGTCTCAATACTGTGTCCAGCTTGATCGGCTGGCCGTTTCCTGCTGGTGTTATGGCAGCAGGGATTGATTTTGACTCTGGGGTTTTAGGAGTCGATGAATGTCGTTTGAAACCCAGAGCGTGGCTGGAGCATGGGGGCGGTGTGTCTGCTGTTACAGCCGTTATGGGCCGCCATCCTTAGAAAACGCCCGTCGAACCGTCTTCTGTCCCTCCGCCGGCCGTGACATGACCTCCGAACAGGCTGCCCAGCTGATCGACAACACCCTGGACCTGGTGCACCAGCGCCTCCAGGACCTGGAATCCCAGTCGTTGCGGGCCGAGCAGCAAGCCCTGGCGGCCGAATTCCGCGAATGGCGCCAGCCGATCGGTGGCCACATCGACCTGATGGTGTTTGCGCACCCCTGATCTCACCGCGGCGGCGTTGGCATCCGCCGCCGGCGGTGTTCCAGCCAGCGCCAGCAGCCCAGCCCGCTCGCCGCAGCGAGCAGCCCACCCACCAGCAGCGAGCCCAGGATCAGCCGACTGGAGAAGTCCCAGCCCAGTTGACCCAGGTTCCTGGGGTTGAAATTCTTCAGGTGCGACCAGGCAGGCCCCGGCCCCATCAACAGGCTGCCCAGTTGGTAATTGAGCCAGAACATCGGCAGGTTGGTGACCGGGTTGCTGATCCAGGTGCCCGCCACCGCTAAGAGCCTGTTGCCGCGGAGGGGGCCGGCCAGGCCCGCGCCCACGAGCATCTGGAGCCCGAAGATCGGCAGGCAGCCGATGAACACGCCGAGGGCCAGACCCCTGGCCTGGTGAGCGGGGCTGCCCTCCTGGCGCCGGAACCAGTCGATGGCCCTGCGCAGGTCCCGGCGCAGTCTTTGCCCCAACAGGCGAACGGGACTCATCGGCCCGATCCAATCGGCCCAGCTGGGCCCAGGGGCGGGGATGGCGACCGAGACTGGCTGGGATGACGGGGCATGAAGGCTGTGGGCGGACCAACATCTGGTGAGTGTGCAGAACCTAGGGAGGCACCGGATGGTTCGGGAGCAGCTGTGGACACGATCGCCGCCATCGCCACCGCCGTGGCCCCCGGCCAGGGCAGCGTGGCGATTGTGCGGCTGTCGGGCCCCCAGGCAGAGGCCATCGCCAGGCGGCTGTTTCAGGCGCCGGGCCAGCAGGAGTGGGCCAGCCATCGGGTGCTCTATGGCCATGTGGTGGAGCCAAACAGCGGTGAACGGCTGGATGAGGCCCTGCTGCTGCTGATGCGGGCGCCGCGCAGCTTCACCCGCGAGGATGTGGTGGAGTTGCACTGCCACGGCGGCCTGGTGGCGGTGCGGCGGGTGCTGAAGGCGGTGCTGGACGCCGGAGCCCGGCTGGCGGCGCCGGGGGAATTCAGCCAGAGGGCGTTCCTCAATGGCCGGCTTGATCTGACCCGGGCCGAGGCGATCGCCGAGATGATCGCTGCCCGGGGGCAAAGGGCGGCCCAGCTGGCGATGGCCGGCCTGGAGGGGGGCTTGCAGCGCCGCATCACTGCGTTGCGGGAGCGCTTGCTCGACCAGCTGGCCGAACTGGAGGCGCGGCTGGATTTCGAAGAAGACCTACCCCCCCTGCAGCCCGAGGCCGTGATCGACGGATTGACTGCGGTGCGGACCGAACTGGAGGCCCTGGTGCGGGAGGCGGACCAGGGCCAGCGCCTGCGCGAGGGCTTGCGGGTGGCGATTGTGGGCCGCCCCAATGTGGGCAAATCGACCCTGCTCAATCGCCTCAGCCGCCAGGACCGGGCGATTGTGACGGATCTGCCCGGCACCACCCGCGACCTGCTGGAAAGCGAGCTGGTGCTCAACGGCGTGCCCCTCACCCTGGTGGACACCGCCGGCATCCACGCCACCGATGATCTGGTGGAGCGGCTGGGCATCGGCCGCAGCCAGGCGGCCCTGGCGGCAGCCGATGCGGTGCTGCTGGTCTTGGATGTGGCATCTGGCTGGGGCCCTGCCGATCAACGGGTGCGGGAGCTGGTGCCGGCTGGGGTGCCGTTACTGCTGGTGGGCAACCAGTGCGACCGCTGCGGCCTGGAGGCTGGGGTTGTGGAGGCTGAAGTTGGGGAGGGTGGAGCCCCCGCCCAGGTGTTGATCAGTGCCCTCAGCGGCGCCGGCGAGACGGAGCTGGGCCAGATGTTGCTGCATTGCTGCGGCGCCAGT
>CAMCQR010000112.1 GCA_945877115.1 Synechococcus sp. UW140
CTGGGCGGCGGTGGTGGGGGATGAGGAGGCGGCCGAGGCGGTGGTGGTGCTCAAACACCTGCGGGACCCCCAGCGCCAGGATCGACGCCTGCCGATCGGGGCGGTGGTGCAGGAACTATTGGGTAGGGAATGAGGCGGCCTGGGCAAGCAAGGTCAGGGGCTTCCAAGACAGTGGATATCGCTCCCCTTGCCCGCAACTGCCGGGCCTTCCACCGCTTGCCCACAAAAAAACGGGCCTTATGGCCCGCTCTCAAGTCTTGATGGGGACGTTCAGCCCAGATCAGGCCGAACCCACCGCCACATAGGAGCCATAAAAGAACAGGCCCAGGACAAAGATCACGGCCATGCCACCGGCGGTGGCCACCAGCCACAGGGGCAGGACCCCTTCGGTCCACCGGCTTTTCCAGGCCACGGCGGGCCGGCCATCGGGTAGACGGTCGGGGATCCGACCGTCGGGCATTGTTCTTGGTTTGCTACTCATGGTCGATCTCCGTCAGTTGAAGAAGTAGCTGGAAAACAGAATGCCGGTGACGAAAACGATCAACAGACCCAGATAGAGGCTGGTGCGATTCAGTTCAACCGGTAGTTGGTTGGGGTTGGGATTGCGCTGCATGGCGGGATTCAGCGGCGGACGAACTGCATGGCGGCCAGGGCACCCAGGAAGAAGACCGTGGGAATGCCAAGGGCATGGACGGAAAGCCAGCGCACCGTGAAGATCGGGTAATTGCGCGGCGTGGTGGGAGCAGAGAATTGGGTCATGGCTTATTGCAAGCGCAGGTCAAGCTGGGCTTTGCCTTCGTAACGCTTGCTCACCACTGGAGCCTTGGCTTCCTGGGCTTGGAAGTAGGCATCAGGGCGGGGCGTGCCAAAGGCGTCGTAGGCCAAGCCGGTGGAAACGAAAAAGAAGCCGGCCAGAAAGATGGCGGGCAGCGTGACCGCATGGATCACCCAGTAGCGGATGCTCGTAATGATCTCGAAAAACGGGCGTTCACCCGTAGAGCCGGCAGCCATAGCAGGAAGCATTCAGCCTGAAGATCCTAGGGGCCGGTCGGGGGTGGCTGGCCCCTAGGCCCCGGCTTGGTTACACAGGGATGCAGTTGCTGCCCAAGCTGAGCCCGGCTGGGGCGCCCTTCAGCCGACCCAGCGCAACAGCGAGCCCCGCTCCCCGAACACAAAACCCTTGCCATCGCCAGGAAAAACGATGCGGGTGAAGTTGCTGGGCTGGCTGGCCCCCACCGGATCCTTTCTCCACTTCTTGCCGCCATCGGCGCTGCTCAGCAGTGTGCCGCTGCCGCCACCGGTCCAGAGGTTCCCCTGGGGATCCCAGGCCAGGTCGAGGTAGCCGAAGCCATTGGTGATCGGGATCACCGGTTTGCTCCAGTCGGGTTCTTCAGGGGTGCCGGAGTCAAAGCGCAGCTGGGCGCCCCGGGCCAGCATCCATAGGCCCCCATCGGGCTGGAAGCCCATGGATTGCAGCCGCTGGCTGCTGACCCGTTGATGGGGCTGCCAGGTGGCCTGGCCCGGTTCCCAGGTGGCATAGAAATTTCCCAGGCTGCTGACGCTCACGTAGCGGCCTTGGTCGTCGCGGCGCAGGTCCCGCACCGACCCCGCCGCGTCGCCCACTAGGGCCTGCCAGCTGTTGCCGGCGTCAGCGCTGCGGTAGATGGCCCCCACATTGGTGGCCAGTTCGGCCTCCTTGGGGCCCAGGGCCGTGATCAAGTAAGGCTCACCGGGCAGTTTGGTGTCGAGCAAAAGGCGGCTCCAGCTCTGACCGTTGTCGTCGCTGTGCAGCAGCAGTCCGGGCTGGCCGACGATCCAGCCTTCCTTGCCGCGAAAATCGATGCTGATCAGGCGGAAGTTTTCGTCCACCGGCAGGTCCAGGGCCCGCTCCTGCCAGCTGGCACCGCCGTCGTTGGTTTCCATGATCAGGCGGTTGCTCCCTACCAGGAAGCCGTGGCGGCTGTCGCTGAAGGCCACACCCAACGGGCTGGAACGGGTGTCCAGAGGGACTTCTTGCCAGGGACTGGCGGCCGCCAGGGGCAGGCCGGTCGCCACGCAGCCCGACAGGCCAAGCCCCAGGCCCAGGGCCAGCACCAGACTGAAAAGGGATAGCAGCAGCCTCAGGGGGCCACGGGCGGCGAGGCGGGGCAGGGAGGCGGACATCAGCGCAACGAATACAGAGAAAGGAAGAAGGCGAACGCCAAGGCGAAGCCACCAAAAATGAGCACGTTCTTCTGGCCGGGGGTCAGGCGGTTGACGCCCAGGCCGAAGTTGAGGTTTTCCTCGAAGCCACTGGGTTTGTTCCGGGGACCGATGTCCTTGAAGGCCACCACCCGGCTGCGGCAGACCGGGCAACGGAAGCTGGAGGCATCCAGGTCCATAAAGGGGGTGCCAGGTTCGATCGCCAGCTTGCGCACCCCTTCGGCCGGGTCGTACACGAAGCCACAGCTGCGGCATTCGAAGCGGTTGTTGGCCGGATCACTGGCCGGATCTTGGGTCGGATCAGGGTCTGGGTCAGGGACGGTGGCCGTGGCCGTGGTCTCGGCGCTGGAGCCGTCGGTCGCGCTGGCGGGCGGGGTGCCATCAGGCTGGGGCATGAGCCGCTCCTCACCAGGTTGGGGATCGCCCGGGACGTCGCTGCTCATGCGGTGGCGGTTCAAGGCTCTGAAACTCTATCCAGCCCCACCGGTCAGGGGCCACTGACCCACAGTCGGGCTCAAGGATGTCAGACTGGAACCCGATCGAACTGGTCAACAATGTTCGTGCTCCCCGGTTACGACGCTTTTCTGGGGTTCCTATTGATTGCCACTGCCGTCCCGGTGCTGGCTTTGGTCACGAACAAGCTGCTCTCCCCCAAGAGCCGCCAAGGGGAGCGCCAGCTCACCTATGAGTCCGGGATGGAGCCCATCGGGGGTGCCTGGATTCAGTTTAATATTCGTTACTACATGTTTGCCTTGGTCTTTGTCATCTTCGATGTCGAGACTGTGTTTCTTTATCCCTGGGCCGTGGCTTTCCACCGCCTCGGCCTGCTGGCCTTCATTGAGGCCCTGATTTTTATCACCATTCTGGTGGTGGCCCTTGCCTATGCCTGGCGCAAGGGCGCCCTCGAGTGGAGCTGACCCGGAGTTCCATGACTTTGACCCCTTCCGATTCTCCTTCCGTTGCCGCCCTGCGGGAGCTGCGGGCTGCCAGCTGTGGCCCCCTCGGCGCGCCGGCCGTCACCGCCGACCTCTCCGAGAACATCATCCTCACAAGTTTGGATGATCTCCATAATTGGGCCCGGCTCAGCAGTCTCTGGCCCCTGCTTTATGGCACCGCCTGTTGTTTCATTGAATTTGCGGCCCTGCTCGGTTCCCGCTTCGATTTCGACCGTTTCGGACTCGTGCCCCGCTCCAGCCCCAGACAGGCCGATCTGATCATCGTGGCGGGTACTGTCACGATGAAAATGGCTCCAGCCCTGGTGCGTCTGTACGAGCAGATGCCCGAGCCCAAGTACGTCATTGCCATGGGGGCCTGCACGATCACCGGCGGCATGTTTTCGGCCGATTCGACCACCGCCGTCCGTGGGGTGGACAAGCTGATTCCGGTGGATCTCTATCTGCCTGGTTGCCCGCCCCGGCCCGAAGCGATTTTTGATGCGGTCATCAAGCTGCGCAAGAAAGTCGGCAATGAATCCCTAGCGGAACGGGGCCTCTTGCAACCCACCCATCGCTATTACACGATTCCCCACCAGATGAAGCGGGTCGAACCCATCGTGACGGGCGCCTATCTACGTGCCGAAACCCAGCAGGCGGCCCTCGCGGCCGCTGCTGGGCTGCCTTTGTCCGTGGTCGCGTCCCCTGAATCCGTTGTCGCCGAGCCCCCGGCCCCTGCGCTCTGAGCCGAACCACCCAAGGACCTCCTAAGCACCATGCCAGAAGAGACAACCCCAAGCCCAGCTACACCATCGGTCCCATCCGGCTCGGCAGAAACGCCATCTGGGGCGGATGGGACCTCCCTTGTGGCCCCAACGGCGGGGCCTGTCAGCAGCTGGCTCGTCTCCCAAGGTTTTGACCATCAATCCCTGGGGGCTGACCATCTTGGCATCGAGAACCTGGGCGTTGAAGCGGCCTTCCTGCCGCTGCTGGCCACCGCCCTCAAGGCTGCTGGCTTCGACTATCTGCAATGCCAAGGGGGTTATGACGAGGGACCCGGCGGTCGCCTTGTCAGCTTTTACCATCTGATTAAGCTGGCCCCCTTGGCCAATGCCATAGGGGGCCTAGAGGATCCCGAGGCCCCCTTGCCCCTTGACGTTCGTCCTGAGGAGGTGCGGATCAAGGTGTTCCTACCCCGGGATGGTGCCCTGACAATTCCGAGCCTGTATGGGTTATGGCGCGGTTCCGATTGGCAGGAACGGGAAACCTTTGACATGTTCGGCATCCAGTACGAAGGTCACCCCCACCCCAAACGTCTTTTGATGCCGGAGGACTGGAAAGGCTGGCCCCTACGCAAGGATTATGTGCAGCCCGATTTTTATGAGATGCAAGACGCATATTAGTTGGACTGCAACGCACCAACTGACGCATCCAATAGGGAGTAGATCATACAAGTATCGAGAAAAGAGAATCTTTGAGATTTAATTGTACTTGAACGTTATAGTTGTCAACCCAAGATAATTTTTGGCCATATCCGGTTTAGCCCCTTGACAAAATAACCTCTTTGTTTCATGATTAAGCATGAAACTTGGCCCGGTAAAATTTATGAAAGCTGTAATCTTGGCCGGTGGACTTGGTACTCGTATCAGCGAGGAAACCCACCTAAAGCCTAAGCCAATGGTGTAGATTGGAGGCAAGCCGATCCTCTGGCACATCATGAAGATTTACAGTTTTCATGGCATCAATGAATTTGTCATATGCTGTGGTTATAAGGGGTATGTGATCAAGGAGTATTTTGCCAATTATTTCTTGCACATGAGTGACGTTACTTTTTGCATGCGCAATAATTCCATGGAGGTCCATCAAAAAAATGCCGAACCTTGGGAGGTCACGCTGGTTGATACGGGTGAAAAAACGATGACAGGTGGCCGTTTGCAGCGCATAAAAAATTATTTGAATAACGAGACTTTTTGCTTTACCTACGGCGACGGATTGGCTGATATTGACATCCCTTCATCTATTGAATGTCATCGTAATTCTGGCTGCTTGGCAACCCTCACTGCAGTTCAGCCTCCTGGCCGCTACGGAGCTTTGAAGCTTGATCAAGCTGGACGAGTCCATGGCTTCCAGGAAAAGCCCCAGGGGGACGGGGCTTGGATCAACGGCGGTTTCTTCGTGCTCGAACCAGGCATTTTCGATTACATCCACACCGATCAAACTGTTTGGGAGCAGGAGCCTCTGCAGCGTTTGTCTGCAGAGGATCAGCTTCAGTCCTACCGGCACCATGGTTTTTGGCAGCCCATGGATACCTTGCGCGACCGGACGCAACTCGAAGAACTCTGGCAGGCGAATCGTGCGCCATGGAAATGCTGGTGATGTCGTTCGATCGATCGCCTCGCAGTTTGAATTCGTGAAGGGATTCGTCCCCGGCTGTCATTCACCCATTATCTTTTTGACCCGTTCCTGTTCCAATTGATTCACCCGTTCCACCGCTTCTTCGGCTTGGCGGATGGGCTCAGCGACGGGAGGTCTGCCCGTGGGGCCAGGCTGTGCTGGACCTCCATAAAGGTGCTGGATGAAGACGCCGATCAGCACAAGCGACAACAGGAGGCCAATGAGCCGCATCGGTGAGTGGACCGAAGGAATCTCCATTGTGACGTCAACCTTGCCGTGACTCCATGCTCCACAGGAGTGGGACCACTGGCTTCAATCGTGGCGGTGTTTTCGGTAAAACCGCATCACCGCTTTGGCTAAACTAACTGGCTCGTGGCGCAGGGTGGCACTGGGTCTGGCCCCCTGAAGCGGGGCCCGCATCACTTCGTAGCCCTGTTTTTTGAGATTGGTCTCATCGCAGCTGACCGGGGTGGCTCCGTGCAGGCGGTAGTGGTCGAGCAGGGGGGAGTCGCCAAGATCCTCCTGGGCCAGGACCGCATCGAAGAGGCGCTCATTGACCCCCAGGCTCGCCAGCTGGGCCTCGATGGCCCGCAGGTGGCCGCTGACGTCCAGGCCATCGGTTTCGCCCGGTTGGGTCATCAGGTTGCAGATGTACAACCGAGGTGCCTTGCTGAGGCTGATGGCCCGCACCAGTTCGGGCACCAGAAGGTTGGGTAGCAGCGACGTGTAGAGGCTGCCGGGGCCCAGCACAATCAGTTCGGCATGGGCGATGGCCTCCAGGGCCCTCGGCAGGGCTGGGGGGCGATCCGGCGTGCACCCCAGGCGAACGATGGGGCTTGTGGCTTTGCCGATGCGCGATTCGCCCTCCAGCCGCTCACCGTTTTCGAGAATTGCCCATAGGCGCACATCGGCATTGGTGGCCGGCACCACCTGGCCCTGCACCGCCAGAACCCGGCTGCTGGCCGTGATGGCGGATTCAAGACTGCCGGTGATGGCCGTGAGGGCCGTGAGGAAAAGGTTGCCGAAGCTGTGGCCCTCCAGGCCACTGCCAGCCTTAAAGCGATATTGGAACAGGCGGGTGAGCAGCGGCTCTTCGCGGGCCAAGGCCGTCAGGCAATTGCGGATGTCCCCGGGGGGTTGGACCCCCAGCTCGCGCCGTAGGACCCCACTGCTGCCGCCATCGTCGGCCACGGTGACGATGGCGGTGATGTTGCCGCTATAGCGCTTCAAGCCACTCAAGAGGGTGGCCAGGCCGGTGCCGCCGCCGATGGCAACAATGCTGGGCCCGCGGCTGAGGCGCC
>CAMCQR010000113.1 GCA_945877115.1 Synechococcus sp. UW140
GCTTCTTCCCATTCCTTCGACCTGCTCGAGCGACTTTTTCCCCTGCTTTACGCCGGCAGCTTCCTTTTTCTGCTGTGGCAAGCCTTTCAAGTCATGGGGAGAGGTTTTCAGGCGATTCCCCGTCCCGGTGACAGCGGCGCCCTTGCCAAGCCCCTGGGCGACAGGCCCGCCGATCGGACCGGCAAGGTGACGATTCATCCGGAACTATTGGATGCTGAAGGGCGAATCACCCGGGAGGACCTGCTCACGGTCCGCTTCAGTGGCGACAATGGCGAACCGGCCACCCCCGTTGATCCAAGCTGAGACCTCGACCATCGGTGAATAGGCTCAGCGGTTGGGACTGCACAATCCAGGAGACGCTGATGGTGGACCAGAGGACACGCATTGTGGCCGCCGTACTGAACGGCCTCAAGCTGCCGCCAAGGTTCCGGCTCAAACTGGTTAAGGACGATCCCATCAGGCTGGAACTCAGCATCACGCCGGCCTACGGCAAGGATCCGATCCTGGTGGGCATTGTGGAATCCCAGGATCTCGTTGCCCGCAGGGACCGGGAAGGACGCATCCCCAGGGATCTGCAAGGCACCTGGGACTGGACCGTTCGCCACGGCAAGGTGACGACGGGTGGCTGGAACCCCTACCTCAAGGAAGCCCTGCAAACCATGTTCGAAACAGGGTTGCCGGCCATCGTCTACGAAGAAACCACAGGCGAGGTGTATCACCCCGTCGACGGCATTCGCCACGTGCGCTGACTTCCCTGGCTACCCCCCTGCCGATCGAAGCCTCCCTGGCGCTGATCACCGATACCCTCATCGGGCGGGGCACCTTGCTGCTCCAGGCCACCCCAGGGGCCGGTAAAACAACCCGGGTCCCCCTGGCCCTGCTGGAGTCCCTGCCTGAGCCAACCGCAATTCTGCTGATTCAGCCCCGCCGACTGGCGGCCCGATCAGCGGCGCAACGCTTGGCGGCGGCCCTCCACGAAAGTCCGGGGGGCCGGGTGGGCTACAGCGTGCGCTTTGACCATCGCACCTCCAAGGCCACCAGGCTGGAGGTGATGACGACAGGCCTGTTTCTCAGGCGCCTGCAGGGGGATCCCGAACTAGTGGGAGTCGGTGCCGTGGTCTTCGATGAATTCCATGAGCGCGGGGCCGAAGCCGACCTGGCCCTGGCGCTGCTGCGCCATGCCCGCCAGGAGCTGCGCCCCGACCTGCTGGTGCTGCTCATGTCCGCCACCCTCGACCTGGAACCCCTGGCGGCTGGCATGGGAGGAGCGGCGGTCATCACGGTTCCTGGGCGCAGCCATCCCGTCGATGTGCTCTATCAGGTGCCCAGGGAAAGGGAAAGCCTGCCGCGACAGCTGCTGCGGGGCTTGGAGGAGCATTGGCTGGAACAACGCCGGGATGGCGAAACGGTGTTGGTCTTTCTGCCGGGCCAAAGGGAGATCGGCAGCTGCCTTCGGGCGATCGCAGAAACCCCATGGGGGGAAACCCTGGAGTGCGTACCCCTGCACGGACACCTCTCCCTGGAGGCCCAGATCAAGGCCATCGCCGCGGCCCAATCCAGGGCCGGAAAAATTGTCCTGGCCACCTCCATCGCCGAAAGCTCCCTGACCCTGACGGGCGTTCGGCTGGTCATCGACAGCGGCCTCAGTCGCGTCAACCGCTACGACCCCGCCCGGGGCATGGATCAGCTGGTCACCCAACCCTGTAGCCAGGCCAGCGCCACCCAACGCTGTGGCAGGGCGGGCCGACTCGGCCCTGGACGCTGTCTGCGGCTCTGGTCACCCGCCGAGCAGGCCCGACGCCCAGCCTTCGACCCGCCTGAACTGCTGGAGGCGGACCCTCTCCCCCTGGCCCTACAACTGGCCGCCTGGGGCAGCGGCGATGGGACGGATCTGCCCTGGTTGCAGCCGCCGCCACCCCAACCACTGCAGAAGGCACGACGGCTGCTGGGCCAGATGGGTGCCCTCAACGACCAGGGGCGCATCACGGCCCATGGCAAGGCCATGGCTGGCATCGGCTTACCGCCTCGCCTGAGTCACATGCTGCTGTTGGCCGCCGAGCGGGGGTGGCTGGAGCAGGGTTGCGCCGTCGCGGCGCTGCTCAGTGAGCGGGATCCCCTGGACGCTCGGGAGGTGGGAGCCGATCTGCTGCATCGGCTCGACTGGCTGCGCAGGGGAGGGCGATCGGGCCCCTGGCATGAGGTGATGCTGCAGCTGAAGAAACAGGTGGCCCAGGTGACGACCAGCCAACGGAGAGCCGCTGATCCGGGTCCCCACCCATCCGAAGACCTGATCGCTGGGCAGTTGCTGTGTTGGGCCTACCCCGAACGCATGGCCCTGGGGCGCGGCAAGGGGGACGGTGCCGTGTTGATGCGCCATGGGGGGGGCGCTCGCCTGGCGAGTGGCGACCCTCTCTGTGGCGCCGAAGCCCTAGCCATCGCCCGGGTCGAAGGCCACCAACAGGAAGCCCGCGTGCTTCTTGCCGTGGCGATTCCGGCGGCCGAGATCGAGACCCTGGCGGGCGAATCCGCCAGCATTACCCTGCGCACCCGCTGGGATGGCAGCGGTGGCCGGGTGCGGTGCGAGCGGGTCCGCCGACTGGACTCCCTGGAACTGGAAGTGACACCCTGGCCCGATGCCGAACCGGCCGCCATTCTGGGCACCTTGCTGGAGGCGGTGCGCAGTTTGGGCCTGGAGTGTCTGCCTTGGACCCCCCGCAGCCGCCAACTGCAGCAGCGGTTGAATCTGGCCCACCAGCATCTGGGAGAACCCTGGCCTGATTGCCGCGACGCGGAGCTCCTGGCCACCCTGGCGGATTGGCTGGGCCCCCAAGCGGCAGGACGGCGCAGCCTGCAGGAACTGCAGGAGATGGATTTGGAGGAAGCCCTCTGGGGCGGACTGGGCTGGCCGCAGCGCAGCGCCCTAGATGCCCTGCTGCCCCCCAGCCTCGAAGTGCCCTCAGGCCGGCGGGTCCCGCTGATCTACGGGGCCGACGACGTGGTTTTGGCAATTCGATTGCAAGAAATGTTCGGGTGTGATTCCACCCCCACGATGCTCGACGGGACCTTGCCCCTGACCGTCCATCTGCTTTCGCCAGCAGGTCGACCGGCCGCCATCACGCGCGACCTGGCGGGGTTCTGGCGCGGTGGCTATGCCCAGACCCGGCGGGAGCTGCGTGGTCGCTATCCAAGGCACGCCTGGCCTGAGGATCCGACCCAGGCCCAAGCGACACAAAAGCCTTCCCCTCGTCAAGGGAACCAGCCGGCGTCCACCTAATCTGAACTCCTATGGGTTGGGTCAGGCCTCGGCTGAACCGGCCGAATCCACCTGCAGACGTGTGAACAGCGGAACTTCGGAGACTGGGGGACTGCCTCGATACAGCGTTATCGAACTGAATCAGGCCATAGGCACCCTGCTGGATCGGGGTTTTGCCCCCCGTTTTCTCCTGGAGGCCACAGCCAGCCGACCCCAGATCAAAAAAGGCCATCTCTGGCTGACCCTCACCGATGGCGAGGCCTCCATTTCAGGGGTGATCTGGGCTTCCCAGCTAGCACGGCTGGATTTCATCCCGGAGGAAGGGGATGGGGTGATTGTGGTCGGCAAACTCAATTTCTGGGCGGCCCGCGCCAACCTGACGGTTCAGATCCTGGATGTGCGCCCCGGCCTCAGCGCGGTGATGCGGCAATTCGAGCGAGTTCGGGCCCGGCTAGCACCGGATGGATGGTTCGAGCCCGAACGGAAGCGGGCGTTGCCCCCCTGGCCAAGGCGTATCGCCCTACTGACCAGCGTGCCAAGTTCAGCCCTCGCCGACATGCTACGTACCGCCAGGGAACGCTGGCCTGCCACGGCCCTGTTGGTGGTTCCCATCCCGGTGCAGGGGGCAGTGGAGGCACGCATCCTTGGAGCCCTGCGGCTTTTGGGCGAACACAGTGAAACCCTTGGCCTCGATGCGATCGTGCTGGCCCGTGGCGGTGGTAGCCGTGAGGACCTGGCGGTTTTCGATGGCGAAGATCTGGCCCTTGCGTTAGCCCGCTCTCCCGTGCCGGTGGTCTGCGGGCTTGGTCATGAAGATGACACAACGATTGCCGATCTAATCGCCGACTATCGGGCCGCCACGCCTACGGCAGCCGTGGTGGCTCTCCTGCCGGATCAGTCAGCGATTCGCCAGAATTTGGTGCAATTACGCCAACACCTGCGACAACGGGCTGAGATGAGGCTGATGGCTCTACAGCAGCAACTCAAGCACCAACAGAAGCGGCTCACAGAATTGCATCCCCGCCTACTGCTCGCCCGTCAACGGGAGGCACTGGAGCAACAACAGCGGCTCCTGGAAGCTCTCTCCCCCCTGCGGCCCTTGAGCCGCGGCTATTGCCTGGTTAGAGACCCGAAAGGGCGGCTGGTGAGCCGCGTCAGCCAATTGCAAACAGGAGATACGGTGGATTTGCGGTTTGCCGATGGGCGGGTTTTGGCCCAGACCCTGAGTCTCCATCCGCTGCCCTCCAGCGAGTGATTTTCAGCAACCATGGCTTCCAGCAAACGACGTTCACCCGGCCAGGCCCCGGAACCCCAGGTGACCCAGGCAGAAGGCATCGCTCTTGAACCAGACGAGGCCTTGGACGGTGTCCTTGATCTCAATTTCCGGGAAGCCCAAACGGCTCTCGAACTCTGCCTGGCCCAGCTACAGGCCAGCGATCTGGAGGTGGAGGCCATGGCCACCTTGCATCGCCGGGCCCAGGCCTATGCCAATCACTGCATCCAACTCCTGGAGAAGGTGGAGCAAGACGTGCAGATCTGGGATCCTAACCATCCTGAACAACCAACACAGCCCTACCAACCATGAGCCCGTCCGCCTCCGCCCCTGCCGCCAACAACAAGAACCCACTGGCGTGGCTCTACCTGACATTGGCGATCGCAGGTGCAGTTTTGACCTGGCAGGCGAATCTGGCCTTCATCCAGGCCCATGGAACAGCCTTTGACCTGGCTCTGTTTGTGCGTCTGGCCAACGCCAACCCGGCAGCCCAATCCCTCAGCCGTGATCTGGCGGTGGCGGCTACCGCGTTCACAGTGTGGATGGTGGCAGAAAGCCGCAGGCTGACCATGAAAGGGTTGCCTTGGGTGCTGCTGATCTGTGTGACGATCGCGTTTGCCTGTGGAGGGCCCCTGTTTCTTTATCTAAGGGAACGCAGGTTGATGGAAATGGCCCGAACCGCTGGCGGTCTTGCCTAAAAAGGCTGAATCACGCGAAACGATTGGGTGAAAAACGATCGCATTCAAGAATTCAGATTAGATGAATCCGAACTTGGGGTCGAGCCAACATCAACAGCACTCACGTTGATGGTCACATCACTGGCGTCGAGTTCGTCACCTTGAGAGGCAAAACCGAGCCCATCGGCACTGATGTCCAAGTCAGAACCACAGGCTGGACATTGGGAGGAGCCAAGACTCACCATGCCGCAGTTAGCGCAGGTACGCAAACGACGTCGGTAAAATTGCCAGGCCATCAGACCAAGACCTGCTGCCAGTAGAGGCAGCAGTACCACCAATAAGGTGAAACCACCGGCCAGCTCCAGGAGCAGGCGACGAGCAGGGCCCGGAAGAACCAAGAGGAGCGCCGCCAGAGCGATCCAGGTCCAAGGCAAAGAAGGGCGCTGCATCAGCGTTGACTACAAAAATCATCCTCCGACTCCATCCTGGCCCCTGGCGGTCAATCGTTAGACATCAGGAAGTGCGGATCGCCCCCCATGAAGACGCCTAGCCAGTATGACGCTGAGACACTGTCCATAATAAAGAATAACCCCCAACAACCACATCCATAAAGTTAGCACTAAGACGCCTCCCACGAGACCGTAAGCCTGAAAACGCAAGCCTAGAGTCAACAAAATTCGACCCAGCATCAGATTTAGAAAGGTCACCGAAACAGACACAAGAATGGAGCCAGGGAGCAGAGATCTTAATGGCACACGGCGAGAGGGCAGCAACCAAAGAAACAGGAGAGATACTAAAAAGTTAACAACCAACGAGAGGAGAAGGTCAACACCATAGGAAACGGAGGCAAACCAAGTCCATTGATTAGGCAGTGAATGAAAAACAAAATTTCGCAACCACGTTGAACCGAAAAAGCGTACAGAGCTGACGAATTGATCCATTACAAGTAAGGGGCCAATCAAGAGCACGAGCGCAATCGCCTTAAGACGTAAAAGCAAAAATCGACGAACGAGTTGTCCCGCATTCAAATCATCAAAACCAAAGGGTCTATTCCACCAAAGGCGATCGGCACCACGCTGTAGTGTGAGATAAATATTGCTGGCGTTGAGGGCAAGTAACAACACTCCCAACGCCCCAGCTCCCAGACCTTGACGCGAAAAACGATCCAAGGTGGTTGCAAAGACGGGAAGCATTGCCTCGGGAAGCACCTGCCCGACAAGCTCTACCAAACGCCTTAGTAAGTCCTGATCGTTCCCGAGCAATCTAGACGCCAAAGCCATGGCGATCAATAGGGCTGGGAGGAAAGACTGAAGGGTGTGATAGGCGAATGCAGCACTCAAGTCAATACAGTCATTACGCAACCAAAGGCGGTACGCCTGCCAGAACGGCTTCAGGTGTCGCCGGGAGCCCCAAGCCTGCAAGGTATTTGCCCAATAAAACACACAAAAAAAGCCACCGGTAGGGTGGCTCATAATTTCAGCCTTGAACTGATTCAAAGACTGATTAAGTTAAGGAAGATTTTAC
>CAMCQR010000114.1 GCA_945877115.1 Synechococcus sp. UW140
CGGCAGGGTCACTGCTGCAGCACTCTTCTCATTAGCCCGGCTCAGCTCCGGCACCAGGGGCAAGGCCCCGATGCCGTTCACAGCTGCGGGTATAGCCACCCTGGCCTGCTGAGCAGGCTTTTTGACAATCACCGACTCCAGCGAATCCAACAGCAAACACCGGGGAAACCCCTGCCGGTAAGCCTCCAGCTCCGAAAACATCGGCGCCGTCCATGTCGCCGAGAGGCATTCAGCTTCTGCCCGGGTCACGGCCACGTAGCGGAGATTCAGTTCTTCCTCTGCCAGCACCACCGCCCCGAGCAATTCATCACCAGCCCAAAGCCGGGGCGCCCGGCTGCGTGAGTAGGTAAAGCCTTCTGGATCCTTTGGATTTGTGGGCCGTCCACAGCGAAGTGACCCCTGCTGTCGGTTGATCCAACGCCAAGGCTTGGACCCGCTCAATTTCAGAAGGGACGTCAAGGCAGCGTTCATGCCGCTCCAGCAGCCCCAACCAGGCCTTTAAGTCCCGTTGGTCTTGCGATTCGGCATAAGCCGTCAGCGCCTCGTAGCCTTCAAAACCAGCCAAAAATGGATCCCGGATCTCGTCTCGGTGCCCATACCGCAGCCGCCAAACATCAAGGAGTTGCTCCAGGCGGTAACCCTGCAAACCAGCGACCCAATGGGCCCTTTCACCCCTAGCGGCAAGCTCAACGCCATGGCGGTACACAGCGACGTTGCCACGGGCGATAAAGGCCTTAGTACCAGTGCTGCATCAACTGAATCCGGAGCATGGTGTCCAGTGGGAAGGGCGGGCGGCCTCCTTTGGAGCCTTTCTTGGGGTAGAAGGGCTCAATCAGATCAATCAATGGCTGCCAAGGCACCACCTGCTCCATCTCGGCCAGAAACTTCTCGCGTTTGGTCTGCTTTTTGGCAGTGCTCTGCTCGTAATCACCAAAACCAAGCTGTTTGCCGCCCATCAAACCAGTCCTAGCCAGAGATCAGAGCACTATTCTCGCAAAGTTTGGGCTGGTTTTCCAGAGTCTCCCTAGCGGAGATTGCAGGATTAACAACCGATCTGAGCGATGCATAATGCCTGCTATCTCAACGCATCAGCCACCGCCTCACCACGAGACATGGCTCGCTTGAGAACTGGGCCGTCAGGCGGCTGTGAATGGGTTGAGCAGGGGCACCTCAAAACGGCTGAAGTCGGCCACGTTGCGCGTAACCACGGTGAGGTGATGCACCTTGGCGATGGCCGCGATCATCGCGTCTTCGTAGAGGGTGTCGGACTGGCGATGCATCAACTGGGCCCAACAGCGAAAGGCCGGGCCATCCATACTGAGGGTGTTGAAGGTGTCACTCACCTGATCCAGCCACAGCGCGATCGCAGCCGCCTTGGCGGGATCCTGTTCGCGGGTGAGTTCGATCCCCGCCTGGATCTCTCCGATCGTCACGCTGGCGAGATGAAGATCGGCGTCGTTAACGCTCTGGAGCCAGGCGAGGACGGCGCCATGGGGACGGGGCCTGCGCAGTTCGGACACCACGTTGGTGTCGAGCAGAAAGGCCATGGGCTACAGAGGCGCCACGGGCCGCCGGCGCGCTCCGCCTCGCGGGGGCACCAGGGCCTCGCTGCGAGCCTCGGGGGCCAGCAACAGGTCTTTGAGGCTGGGCCTTGCGGCTGCCTGGAGGCGATGCCACTGCTCGATCGGCACCAATACGGCGGCTTCCGTGCCACGGCGCGACACCACCTGGGGCCCTTCCCGCTGACAGGCATCCAGCAACTCGCTGAAGCGCGCCTTGGCGTGTTGCACGGGCCAGATCGCCATGCCGTCCTCCTGTATGACTAGTTATCTGACCAGTTTACAGTGCAAAAAGGCCTCGTGATCCGGGCGGCGTCCGTAACTGACGTGATGATGGCCGTCACCCTCGGGGTATGACGTCCTGGCGCGTCATCGATTCGCTCTAACTCCTAACTCTGGAATATGCAGTTTCTGCATAACTCCATCCCAGGTGAGAATGGTCGAACCACGCCTGTCCTGCGATGCCCCCGCTGGCCTTACCGCCCACGTCGGCCTACCCGAGTGACCCCACGGCGCTGGAGCGCGAACGGTTGGATGCGTTGTATTTGGAGCTAAGGGGCAATTACAAGAGCCTGATGATCAGCCGCGGCATCCACCGCAGCCGCTCCGAGTAGCAGGGGGGCCAGCTGCTGGAACTGGGCCAGCGGCTGCGGGCCCTGGCGACGCGTGAGGCGAGCGTGAAGGCGGAGGCCTACGCGATGCTCGAAATCGTGACCGATGTGGTGGAGCACCTGGAGGATGCGGGCGACGAGATGGGCACCGCCTTCGGGGCGTACCAACTGGGCCGGCGCTCCTACAACGGCGGCGGCAACATCGGCAGGCTGGTGCAGGCGGTGATCAACTTCCTGAACCGCTGGCGCACCGGCAAGGAACGCTTTGAGCAGCTCAGTGCCCGCCAGGAGGCGCTGCGGGCCAGCCTGGAGGGCAACGAGCTGCCCGAATCATCCAAGGAGACGGCAGATGGGCAAGATCGCTGAAGCGCTGCGGGCCAACCTGCGGGAGCTGGCCCAGGCGGATGCGCGGATGTTGCGGGAGCTGGATGGGGCGCTGCCCTTGATGGCTCAGACGGAGCCGAGTGTGGCAGGAGAACTGGCGGATGGGCTCGACAGGCTGGGGGTGAAGGAGCTGAAGGCCCTCTGTAAAGAGCGGGGCTTCAAGGGCTACACCGGCCTCACCAAGGCAGCCCTGATCCAGCGGCTCCGGGGGGGCGAGGCCCCACTGGCTGCGAAGGCACAAGCCAAGGCCGTGGCCATCCCCTCTGGCCTGGACGCTATCGAGGCCCGCCTGGATCGCATGGAGGCCCTGCTGCAACTGATCGCTGAACGGGTGGGCGTGAGCGACGCGATCATTGATGGCAGTTGTGGTGGGCGTTGATGGCGATCCAAGCCCCCACAATCGATGCAGACCTGACGGCGGTGAAGGCTGCCCTAGCCGGGGTTCAACCCAGACCAGGGCGAGTGCTGCTGTTTGGCTCCCGGGCGCGGGGGGATGCGAGGCCCGATTCCGACCTCGATCTGCTGGTGGTGGTAGGGGAGGAGGAGGCCGCGCATTTGGCGGGCTTCCGCTGGCATGTGGTGGCGCGGGCCCTGCGCGAGGGGAAGGAGCTTGATGTCGCCGGCTGAGGACGCGCTGCTGCTTCATCTGGAAGACCACAACAAGCACTAAACTGATCAACAAAGAGACCAACCACTTATTACAGCATGCTTCAAAGACTTTACATACACAACTTTCGCTGCCTTGAAAACTTTGAACTTACGGCCAAAGATTTACACTCACTGCTGTTGATTGGCCGCAACGGATCGGGGAAGTCAAGCATTGCTAGCGCTTTGGAAGTATTTCAGAGTATTGGCCGCGGAACCAATAGGGTTGCCGAGCTTATTTCTCCAAAAGATTTCTCCTGGAAAAAGCCCGGGATACCCATTAAGCTGATATTGGAGTGTATTCTTGATGGCAAGCGTTACGAATACACGCTTGCCTTCGAACTCCCAAATGGATTCCAAGAGTTAAGAGTTTGCGAAGAGGAATTGAGAATCGATGGTGTTCCGAGTTATTCACGAGAGAAAGCACAGGTCAGCTTGACGGGGAAAAAGAAAGACATACAATTCAAGGTTGACTGGCATCTTGTGGCTCTTCCGATCATACAAGTGCTATCGGAGGAGGATCCTGAAAATAAGTTCAGGAACTGGTTAGCAAGAATGATCATACTTTCACCAGTGCCAAGCCTGATCAACGGCGAGTCTCAAGGGGAAAGTCTAGAGCCAAGTCGAAGCGGCTCAAACCTCGGAGAATGGGTCACTGGGCTGCTAAGCCGCTTTCCGGCTGCATACAGGGAAGTAGATGAATACCTTCGCAGCATTATGCCTGATCTCAGCGATATACGAAATGAGCCAATTGGAAGAAATGCAAAGTCCCTAGTGATTAGGTTCGCCACTGACGGGGCCACCTTATCTATTGACTTTACTGACTTATCCGATGGCGAAAAATGCCTCTTCTTGATTGCAACTGTATTAGCAGCCAATGAATACTATGGGCCGCTCCTATGTTTTTGGGATGAGCCAGATAATTATCTCCATCTCTCAGAAGTACAGCATAATATTTCCGCGCTACGACGTGCCTTTGCCAAGTCTGGGCAATTTATTGCTGCCGCGCACAATGAGCACGTGATTGACTGCTTTTCATCTGAAAATACATTTGTATTAGATCGACCCAACCACCTGTTCCCCACGGTGATTCGCCCCTTGGAAGGCTTGTCAATCGCCAAGAATCTGATAGAGAGCTTGACCTTGGGAGAACCGGTGCAGTGAGTGTAAACTTGGCCCTCCCTCATTTAATAGTGATTCCGGAGGATGATGCGAACCGCGAAATTGCAAATGGCTTTAGGCTAATAGTCTAAAAGAATGCCAGGCAGTTTTGGCTTAAAAAGCTAGCAAGAGGTTGGCCAAAAGGCAAAGAAGAATTGGTCGCAATGAGTGAAAGCACTGGATACTTGCAAAAATATAAGTCATCGCATGTGGCTTTGATCGTCGACTTCGATGGTAAACGAGAAAGAGGATCCGAGATCAAGCAACTGGTTGGCGAAGGAGTAAGAGATAGAGTTTTTGTTATTGGCGTCCTGACTGAACCTGAGAAATTAAGAAACGCCACTGGAATAAAATTCGAGCAGCTTGGCAGACAAATTGCAGAGGGATGCAAAGATTCAAGCATTGATTTCTGGCAGCATGATCTTCTGGTTCATAATATAGAGGAGATTTGCCTACTCTCAGGAGCTATTCGTGATATCTTTTTTAATGGCACAAATATCATTTAGTATTAGGGATTCGCGCTAAGCCCATTCCAGCTTGTGCTGGCTGAGCAAGTCGATGACCTGCCGCTGATTTCTGGCCAGCCCTTGATCGATTGGGGTCATGGTTTATTGCTTTCCTGCTTCTCAAAATACCCCCAAACCCCCCGATAATCCTCCACCCGATCACACCGATCAAACGGCGCCTCGTAAGTAATCGTGCGCTCCACCGGCCCCCCAGGCAGCGTGTCATCGATGATCGTGCGGGACACGCAGCCGGAGGTCATGGCGGCGATGTCTTCCCAGCCGGTGGTCTTGTTGGCGCCACGGCCTGAGCCCTTGCGGGGGAAGCCGACGCCGGTGAGGCCCTTGCTGGCGGTGAAGACGATGCGGCCGTGTTGGTCGTACCAGGTGTCGCGTTCGTATTGCTGCATCACCGGGAACTGAACGCGGTAGATGGTGATCAGTTCTTCGAGGGTGAGCTTGAGGGCCTGGGCCACCAGCACATCGATCTCCACCAGGGCCTGGCGGCGGGCGTAATCTCTGCGCAGGGCGCAATCACGCTGCCAGGTGGGGGTGAGGTTAGTGAAGAAGGCGTTGGATAGGCGGGGATCCTGTTTGGCCCAGCGTTGCTGGCGGAAGGCTTCATCCCAGCATTCTCTCCAGAGATCGGCGTAGTGGGTGGTGAGGCAGTTGAGGGCGAGGGTGAGTGAAAGGAGTTGGGTTGTTGCCACTAGGAGTGGCATTTGACGGGCGATCTCATTTCGGAAATGCCCTTTGCCAGTCGTCTTGACAAAAAAGTCTGCGGGAACTGATGCGAAAGAGCCTGCAATACCAACAGCAGTTCTCGGATCATTAAATGTCAGCGAGAAGCCAAGATCAATGTGCCCAGCATTTGGGGGGATAATTGTTGATATCAATGTTCGCTCACCTGATTGGCTGAGCATTGTCCTTGACAAAACCCGATAAAATTCCGTCGCCAGACTCTTCTCTCCCCACGGCACCCGTGGCGTGCGTGCCAGGTATTCGGACGGCGACACATCCGGCCGGTAATTGGTACGGGGAAGATATTCGTTTAGCAGGGTAGTGAGATCAAGGCAGTCGTAGGCGCGATTGGTATTGCAGATTGCCTTAGGTGTCTGGTAGAGCGGGTTGGCCACATTGAACAGAGGACCTGAGAGAATCAGTTCCGTTGGATCAGTAGGAAAACTGGTATCGCGGCGGATTGTGCCTTCCTTTTTGACAGCATTGGTTTCGTCCCACATCACCGTGGCGTAGTACTCACCCTTAAGATCTCCTAGCCGTTTCGGTGCCGCAGAAAACTTCTCCAAGACACTCTGAAGTTGCTGAGAATGAAGTGCAGGTAAGCGAGCTTGCCGACTAGGGGTGCCTGGTTCGTCATAAAGGCGTGCGAAAAGTCGCAATACCTGCTCATCCACTGACACGATCCTCTGAGGATGACCTTTGACTTCCCAGCGGCTGTTCGCGTCCTTAATGCCTGGAACGGCGCCAATGCCCTCCGAGGTAAAACACTCATCCAGTGTTGATGCTGCAAATAGATTGGCCAAAGAGACAAATCTTGCGCTCACCTGCTGCTCTCGGGGCTTCGCATAGACGTTTATGCTGAACTTAACAGTGTTATGAACTGGAGTTCCCCCGATTTCGTGGACAGGTCTCAGGGCTTCACAAAATCGATTGTAGGGGTCGCCGCAAGGCATTGCTCGTAATTGATTGGACTGAGGAAACCGATCGTTGAATGGCGGCGTTCGCGGTTGTAGTAGCCCTCGATCCAGAA
>CAMCQR010000115.1 GCA_945877115.1 Synechococcus sp. UW140
GGGGCCGCGCCAACAGATCCACCAGCAGCAGATAGAGGGCCAGGGCCGGCAGGGTCCAGTTGCGCAGGATGGCCAGCGGCGGCACGAAGGCCGGTTGATGGCGCTGCAGCCAGCGGATTGCCTCGCCGAGCAGCAGCATCAGCAGCGGGAAGCCCAGCACCAACACGAAAACCCAGAACGGATTGACGTTTCCGAGGGCCCTGGCAGCGGACAGGAGCGGACTGTTCATGCTGCGCCTCCCACAGCAGCGTTAACCAGGGCGGGGTCCAAGCGGGTCAGCTCCCAGATGGATATGACCCCCTCGCCCTTCACTTCAACGGGCGCCAGGGGATCGAAGTTGTAGAGGCCATCGAGGGCCTGCCGCACCGGTTCGGTGACCTGGATCACGTTCTGCTTGGGGGAAATATGGATGGCCCGAGCGATGGTCACGGTTTCGCCCCAGACGTCGTAGTAGAACTTGCCACTCCCCACCACCCCGGCCGCCAGGGCGCCGGCGTGGATGCCGATATCGAGGCTGAGCCGTACGCCGTGCTTGGCGCTGAGCCGCTCCACCACCTGCAGCATGGCCAGGGCCAGCTCCACCGTGCGCTTCTCGTCGTCGATCCGCGGCACCGAAAGGCCGCAGACCGCCAGATAGTTGGAGCCGGTGCTGCGCAACTTCTCAACGCCGCAGCGTTCAGCGGCATCATCGAAGGCGCCGATCAATTCATTGAGCACCACAATCGCTTGGTCGGGCGCCAGTTCGGCGGAGAGATCCTGGAAGCCTTCGAGATCGGCATAGAGCACGCTCACGCTCGGATATTGCTCGGTGATCGACTGTTCCCCCTGCTTGAGCCGCTCGGCGGTGCGGGCCGGCAGGATGTTGAGCAGCAGCCGGTCGTTCTCCTGCAGCTGGGAGCGGATCGCCTCCTCCCGCTGCTGCAGGTTGGCGGCCATGCTGTTGAAGGAGCGGGAAAGCTCGCCGAACTCATCATCGGATTCCACCTTCACCTGCACGGCGCTATCGCCGGCAATGATCTGCTTGGTGGCCCGCATCAAGCGCTGAATCGGCTGGATGAAACTGCGCGCCAGCGCCAGGGACATCACAGTGAGCAGGGGGATCAAGATGGTACTCAGTACCATCAGGGAATTACGCAGAAGTTCCACCCCCTGCAGCGCTTCGGCCCTATCCATCTTGGCTATCAATCCCCACTCGAAATTGCCAATCCGGATCGGTTGATAAGACTTCAATACACGCTTGCCGCGGTAATCTTTTTCCTCAGCCTCACCCGTCTGGCCGGCGAGAGCCCGCCTTGCCCCCTCGGTTTTCACCTCTTGAATAAGTACCGGACTATTGGCACTCTTAATCGCATCAATCTTCTCTTGCGAAAATCCCTTAGAACGAAGGGTTTGGAAGTACTCATCCGGGGTTTCCAGAAACGCCCTGAGGGAGGAGCGTAACTTGAAATCCTGGCCCACCAGAAAAGTCTCACCAGTTTTGCCAAGCCCCTGCTGCTCCCACTTCTTGTTATCGGTCATCACCCGATCGATCGCCTCGGGATTCAGCTGATAGATCAGGGCACCGATAAATTTATCGCCATCAAACACGGTGGTGCCGACAAAAAAGGCAGGCTCTCCGAAGCTGGCCTTGTAGTGCTCCATGTCCGAAATATAAACAAAATTGGGATCTCGTGATTTGCGGATCTCATCAAAAGCCTTGGCAAGTGCTGTATCTGCATAAATGCCGGTCTTGAGGTTGGAGCCCATATCCGCCTCCTTGGCAACACTGTAGACAACATTGGCCGTATCAATATCGACAAGAAAGATATCGCGATAGTTAAAAACCTCGGCGAGACGCCGAAAGCGGAAGTTGAATTTTCGATGGACAGCGCTGTATTCACTGCCATCGCCAGCATCATTCAGCAGGCCAGGTTGCTTGGGATAGGGATTGTTTGCTGTGTAATAATAGCTAAAGAAGCGATCTGCAGGCGTCTGGGGCAGGTAGGTGGCAAGGGCGGGATTACCCTCAACATTCTTTCTTAACTTCGGCAAGAATACATCGTTGTAATAGGCAAGCATTTTTTTCTGCTGATCCGGGCTGAGCACGGTGTTTTCAAGCTTGGGGAAGGCGGCACGGAATTCATTGAGGCCATCAATCACCAGAAAGCCCTCGCCCATGGTGAGCACGTGGTTGTTGAGGAAGTCGAAGTAATTCTTGATCGCCTCGGCGCGGCTGTCGCGCAGGGCAATCAATTGATTCGTAACCGCACTGGTGAGCACTTTGCTGCCGATGCTGTAACTCACCAGGCCGGTGAGCAGCAGGCTCAGCAGGCTGGCCAGCAGCACCATGGCCAGCACCTTGGATTGCACACCCAGTTTGCGGAAGAGTTTGATCACCATGGCGGCAGAAAGATCGGGAGCTAGGAAATGGTGGGCTGGGCCGGGTTGCCGCAATCGGCGAACAGCCGATCGTGGCAGCCAATCAGGACGGAATGATCGACGTCGACAGAGGAGAAGCCATCCTAGTGAAAAGGATTGTCGAAATCTTTAATGAGTAGCAGCAGATAGCTAAGAGAGGTGAACAGATGAATTATAATTATTGCATAGGTAGATCGGAGGAGGTCGGTGTTGCAATGGATGGCCGGCGTGACTGCGGCACACCCATAGGTCGTCATTGAGCACGAGCAGGACGAGTAGCAGGAGCGGGAGTCGCTGTGAGCCTCTGCAGGCCACCTCGATGCTGGTGAGGCCTGCTGTCAACTTCTGATCTTGAAGGACCTGCGGATCTGATCGAACCAGTTCCCTGGCAGGTCACCAGCCCGGAGCTGCACGGTTGCCATCGAGCGGGCCAGCGGCAGGCCGCCACGCTGCAGCACCGCCAGCACATGCAGCGTCACCGCGAGGGCAATCAGCAGCCAGGCAAGCAGATGGACGCTGTAAAGGAGGTGCTGGAACTGGCCGTCGCGCAGCCAGTCCTCGTCCATCAACTTGCCGCTGCCCACCGCCAGCACCAGGGCCAAAAGGGCGATCGCGTTGGCGGGCTGCCCCAGCCGGAGTCGGCCGGCGGTGAGCGCATAAAGGGCGAACAAAAATGCGATCGGCCAGAGCAGTACCCCCACCGTGCCGTGGAGGTCGATCCACTCTCCGGCAAGGCTGAAGGGCAGCCGGCCAAACCGCCCGTCATACCTGGAGTACACCAGCAAGCCCGTCAGCCAGGCCAGTGGCACCAGCAGCGCCGTGGCGCCATGCAGAAGGCGCAACAGGGAGGGTTGGTAAGGACGGGGCATGGCGCAAGAGGTGAATCAGGACACGGCTGGAGTTGGGTCTTGAGGGGAGGGCTTGCCGGGCACCAGTCCTGCTGCCAGCGGCAGCCCTAGTCATCCCAGGCCTTGGGATCCTCGATCGGCTCAAGATGGGTCAGCCCATCACGAGCAAATCCATGAATCCGATGTCGGGGTGGTCGGTGCAGATCTGGCAGATGCACAATAAGAAGCAACTGAGGCCGCAAACCATGGGGCAGCCAGGCGGAATCGGCCAGCGAGGTGCCAGGACCCTGATGGCACTAGCCGTGGTGGCGCCGCTATTGGCCTCCTGCGGCTCCCGCCCCGGAGGCACCGGCAGCAGTGGCACCGGCAGCAGTGGCACTTCCGGCGCAACGGCCCCCCTGTCGATTGGGGCGGCGATCGCCCTAACCGGCAACGCCAGCGTGATCGGCCAGGACCAGCGCATCGGCCTGGAGCTGGCGCACTCCCATTACAACAGCAAGGGCCCGGAGTTGGCCTTAAAGATCGAGGATGGCGGCAGCGATGAGGTCACCGCCACCAACGCTTTTCGCAGCCTGATCAACAACCAGGTAGTGGCCCTGATCGGTCCCTCCCTCTCCCAGCAGGCCTTCGCGGTGGATCCGATCGCCGATCGGGCCGGCATCCCCGTGCTGGGGCCATCCAACACCGCGAAGGGGATCCCCCAGATTGGCCCGTTCGTGGCCCGGGTTTCGGCGCCGGTGGCCCAGGTGGCCCCGCTCTCGATTGCGGCGGCATTGAAGCTCAATCCCAGGATCCGACGGGTGGCTGTCTTTTATGCGCAAGACGACGCTTACTCCACCTCTGAATCCAAGATCTTCCAGCAGGTCCTTACTGAGCGAAACCTCAAGCCCCTCACGGTTCAGAAAACCAGCGTCAGCGACACAGATTTCCAGAATCAAATCACCGATACCCTGCGTCGCAATCCCGATCTGATCGTGATCTCGGCCCTGCCCAGCGATGGCGGCAACCTGGTGCGGCAGATCCGTGAGCTGGGCTTCAAGGGCACCCTGGTGGCTGGCAATGGCATGAACTCGCCAAATATCTACCCGATCTGCCAGCGCTATTGCGATGGCATGCTGATCGCCCAGGCCTACAGCCCGGAGGCGGTCACGCCCATCAACCAGACCTTTCTTTCCCTGTACAGCAAGGCCCGGGGTGGCGCCGTGCCGCCCCAATTCACGGCCCAGGCCTTCACCGCCTACCAGGTGGTAGCCGAGGCCCTGGCCACCCTGAAGCGTTCCCTACCTGCCGGATCAAGCCTGGCGAGCCTGCCGCGCCAGGAGCTGCGCCGCCAACTGAATGCTGCGCTGCTCAAGGGCACCTACCAGACCCCCCTCGGCGAGATTCGCTTCACTCCGGAAGGCGAGGTGATCCAGAAGCGCTTCTACGTGGCCCAGGTGCGCATGAAGCCCGATGGCACCAGCGGCCGTTTCCAGCTGGTGCCCTGATTCCACCCTGGGCCTTTTCCCCCGTCCCCCATGCCTCCGTTGCACGTCTGATCGCCCCGATGGAAACCCTGCTGCAGATCCTGGTGAACGGCATTTCCACCGGTGTGGTCTACGGCCTGTTCGCCCTCGGTTACACCCTGGTGTTCTCGGTGCTCGGGGTGATCAACTTCGCCCACGGCGCCGTTTTTACCCTGGGGGCCTACCTCACCTACCTGCTGGTGGGCGGTGCGGTGGGCAGCAACGGCCTGCTAGCAGGCCTGCAGCTACCTTTCACCCTGCCCTTTTGGGGGGCGCTGCCGCTGGCGGGTCTGCTGACGGCCCTGGTAAGCCTGGCGGTGGAGGCCACGGCCTTCCGCCCCCTGCGCCGCCACCAGGCTGAACCGCTGCTCTACCTGATAACCAGCCTGGGGGCGGGGGTCATCCTGGTGAACCTGATGCAGATCCTGCTGGGGGCGGAGGGCTATTCCCTGCCCACCGCAGCCTTGGGCTCACTGCCGGTCACCCTCTCGCTGGCAGGGGCCCAGGTGCGCACTGTGCAGCTGGTCCTCCTGGTGGTATCGGTGCTGGTGCTGGCTGTGCTCACCCTGTGGCTGGAGGGGAGTCCGGGTGGCAAGGCGCTGCAGGCGGTATCGGAGGATGCCACCACGGCCAGGCTCCTGGGCATCAATAGCGACGCCATGATCCGCCTCTGCTTTGCGGTAAGTGGCTTCCTGGCGGGCCTTGCCGGCGGTCTGGTGGGGCTGAGCCTCAGCATCACTGGCCCCTATTTCGGCATCAGCTATGGGCTCAAGGCCCTCGGCGTTCTCGTTCTCGGTGGACTGGGCAGCGTGCCGGGGGCGGTACTGGCGGGTCTGATCGTCGGCATCGCCGAAGCGCTTGTGCCTGGCGAGTGGAGCGGATACAAGGATGCAATCGCCTACGCCTTCCTGTTCGCCGTGCTGCTGCTGCGCCCCAGTGGCCTACTCGGCCGCAGCCAGATCACCAAGGTGTGAGCTACTGATGGACACCACCCTGCTGGTACAGATGCTGCTCGGGGCGCTGCTGGGGCTGTCGGTGTACCTACCCCTGGCCTGTGGCCAGTTATCCCTGGCAACGCCGGGCTTCTACGCCATCGGCGGCACCGTGGCGGCCCTGCTTTCAACCCGGATACCGGCCCTTGCGGCTGCCAGCCCTGCGGCCGCCGCCAGCGCGTCGGCCTATCCCCTTACCTCCTTGTTGCTGGAAATGGCATTAGCGGCCCTGCTCTGCGGTGGGCTGGCTACGGGCATCGGTGCCCTGGTGCTGCGCCTGCAGGGCATCTACCTCACCATCGCCACCATCGCCCTGGTGGAGATCCTGCGGGTGGTGAGCCTGAACCTGGAGATCACCGGCGGCGCCGTGGGCATCTTCGCCATCCCCCAGCCCTTCGCCGATCCGACCGGCTACGCCTTGTTCACCCTGGCACTGTTGGGTTTCGTCTGCTGGCTGTGCCAACGTCTGGCGGTCAGCCGGTCCGGCCTGGCGATGGCCGCCATCCGCGACGATGCCATCGCCGCCGCCAGCCAGGGCATTGACACCGACCGAGTGAAGCTGCTGGCCTTCGTGCTGAGCGCCCTGGTGGCTGGGGTGAGCGGCGTGGTGGCTGCCCATTTCCTCAACGCCTGGAATCCCCGCCTAGGCAACTTCGACGCCAGCATCACCTGCCTGGCCTTTGTGGTGTTCGGCGGATCGCGCACCTGGATCGGTCCGGTGGTGGGCGGCCTGGCGCTCACGGCCCTGCCGGAGCTGCTGAGGCCGGTGGGCGACCTGCGCCTGATTGTCTTCGGCCTGGTGATCCTGTTGGGACCTTCCCTGTTCCCCCAGGGCCTGATCAACCCGGCACTGCTGCAAGCCCTGGCCCGGCGGTTGCCACCCCCCCT
>CAMCQR010000116.1 GCA_945877115.1 Synechococcus sp. UW140
AAATTTGAACTGGACCTCGATGACGATGCTGAAACCCTGTTCAATCCGGCTCAGATCCAGAGGTCATTGGCCTTCTGGATCGAGGGCTACTACAACCGCGAACGCCGCCATTCAACGATCGGTTTCCTCAGTCCAATCAATTACGAGCACTGCCTTGCGACAACCCCTACAATCAATCTTGTGAAGTCCTAAGACCTGTCCACGAAATCGGGGGAACTCCACTGGTCCATTCGGCCTGGATCAGCACTCACCATGAAAAGCGGCCTCTGCATGATCGCAACGGAGTGCCACAGCCAGATCCAGCTTGGCAAGCCCTACATGATGGTTGCCAGAAAGCTGACCTCTTCTCCCCACAGGATTGCCGACCACGTCCTTGGCACCCATCACGCCGAATTCACGAAACTCATGCCGCTTGATGTCAATGTTGTTGACATTGATGGGGTCATCAACAACTACATGACCTGCTGGAGCCGGCTCAATGAAGCTGAAAAGGCTACCTTCCTCAATGGTGTCTCCGCTGCAGTTAGCGGAAGCGTCTGTGGTTGGCAATCCACGGCTTTCTTCCTTGACTGCATTACACCAGGTGGACCACTCATCCCCGTGTTTTCAGGCCTTCTTGCTCTTGCCTCTGGTGCGATGTGTGCGAACAGCTTGCAGAACATGAGTTCTGCTGCAAGTGCCGGCGCCTTAGAAGCGGTCAAGATGCAGCGCTACGCCGCCGATCTCAATCGACTTGCTTTGCAGCTGGGCTGCGATAGCTCCACAATCCTCTGGACGCCAAAGATCAGTTCCTACTGCACTTTGATGTCAACGATGTGCGTGGGAATCGAAGACATTGCCAACCAGACCGTGGGGCGTATCGGTTCCCTTTTGTCTGATGTTCCGGGTGCCAAGCTCGTAACAGAATGAACGCATGGCAGCAAGCCTATGATTACCTCGATGGTCGTGGTGCCAGCTACGGCATTTCGGCTGAGGAGATGATCGCCAAGGCCCCATCGATCATCCAGCATGATCCACATTCTTTGGTCTCCTTTTGGGAAGAGAAGGACATCAGCCACATCATCCCCACCAGCACTCATCCCGAACTAGCGGGTGATTTCAACAACTGGATCCCGGAGGATCCAGGGCCCAATCACGCTAGGCATGATCACATCATGAGCTGGAGTGACCAGTGCCACGCCCAATTCGACAACCTCTTTGATGCACTCTGGCCATTCTAAGAAGGAGTCTCGCAATCCTATCCTCAAAATTTCAAGTCAATCAATGATCCTATTCTTCGATACAGAAACCACTGGAATCCCCAGGAACTACAAGGCTCCAGCCACAGATCTAGCTAACTGGCCGCGCCTGGTTCAGTTGGCGTGGATCCTCACGAACGAGGATGGCTCCCCCATCGAAGAGGTCGAATACATCGTTCGACCTTCCGGCTTCTTGATTCCTGATGACGCCGCAGCCATTCATGGCATCAACACAGAAGTGGCATTGGCCAAGGGTGTTCCTCTTGTTGAGGTCATGAACCATTTACAACGCAGCCTGCTCAAAGTCAATAAGGCCATTGCCCACAATCTGCAGTTCGACGAGAAGATTATTGGAGCTGAGTTCCTCCGCTGCCAGCTACCCAATCCGATCGAAGCTCTTCCACGTGCCTGCACGATGAAGGCTTCCACTGCCCTTTGCCAACTACCAGGCCCCTATGGCTACAAGTGGCCGACGCTCAACGAGCTCCACTGGTACCTCTTTGGCAGTGGGATGGGGGAAGCTCACCAGGCTCTACTGGACACGCGTGCGTGCGCTCGCTGCCACTTCGAGTTGCGGCGGCGGGGGGTGATGGTTTGATCCCGATCAAGGGTTGGAAATCTAAGGCCCCAAATGGCGATCTACTCCTTTGGTGCTCTGTTGCAGTCCGTTCGGCCAGGCGATCGCTGCCCATTCACTCCTATGCAGCATTGAACCGTGTCTTCTGACGATGAATGAGGAAGTTGCCTATCGAAGGTGGTGTCCAGCAGGGTGACATCAGAAACTTGGCCTCACTACTTAGGCTGCATTGGGCAAAGCAAAGATACTTATCCCAGTGCAGTCAATGTCCCAAATTGTGTCCAAGTATTTCTAATTCTAATTAGGTATGAACAATCCTAAGGATCTCCGCAAGGAGGACGGCCTGAAAATTGAGTTCTTTTCAGAGACTGAGTCTACGGCAGTGATCAAATTCGACTTTCTAAGCAACCGATGGGAGTCAAAGGCACCATTGGGTCAAGCCAGGATGTTGTACAAGAAGCTACGTTCGAGTGGGTATTGGAGCCAAGACTCGCAATGCCCCAGGGCACTTGTTACCTCTGGTACGCAGCAATCACTATGGCCTAGATGCGGCGGCACCGGGTATTAACCTCAATACAGTCACGTGCAATATGGCATATGCTTTTTGTGCTGGGCAACTGGAGGGAAATGGGGGACAGAAATGTCGGAAGGGCCCATCAGTGTGTTTGCAAAAGCCTGCGATGATGATGAACTTGAAGATTTGTACAATCTGCTGAAGCTCGGTATTCAAAAATCTGTAAAGCTAAGAGCAAAAAGAAATACGAACAGGTTGACGCCCGGACAGCGATACAAAGCTGATCTCGAGATGGAGAAAATCAGGGAGTGGCGGAAGTTAAAAGCAGAAGAGAAGTTAAGGCGTAAATTATCATAAGACCTATTATGTGTCAGGCTTAATGATGAGTTGCTTCCCCTTATATATACTAGATTTAAAGAGCAAGCCGGCGGCAATCACGGAATGTGGCTAGCAGTTGGATTCCATCTGTTCCTGTCATCACTGGCTGGGATCAGTTGATCGACCGCTAGGGGCGCACCGTGGAGGAAGTGATCAGTGGAGTGGGCATGAAACCAGGCGATGAGTTCTAGATCAAGCTCGGGCGGAAGCAGATTCAGCTCATCCCCTTGGGCGCAGCTGAGGAGGAGTGAGGGCCAGCCTTTCTGCACCACTGTTGATCGACGGTCCCGAGGCCGCACCGGCCACTGTCCTGCTGGCCCATGGGGCCGGCGCACCGATGGATAGCCCGTTCATGGCGGCCATCGCCAGCGGACTGGCGCAGTCGTTCTGGCGGGTGGTGCGCTTTGAGTTCCCGTACATGGCTCGGATGCGAGAAACGGGCCGCCGCCAGGGTCCGGATCGGATGCCGGTGTTGCAGGAAGCCTTCTGCGCGCAAGTCCAGCTGGAGAAAGCAGCCAACCCTGATCGATTGCTGTTCATCGGTGGCAAGTCGATGGGCGGCCGGGTCCGCACCGAGCACCTGGCCGCCTTGCAGACGCCCACCCTGATCCTGCAGGGGGAGCGCGATAGCTTCGGCAAACGGGGAGAAGTGGAGGGTTATGCCCTCTCGCCACAGGTGCAGCTGCGCTGGATCACCAGCTTCGATGGGGCCGACTCGGTGACACTCACGATCAACGAGGTGAACACTGGCCGCAATTCGCCCCACCGTTTCCGGTTGGCGCTTGTCACCGTGACGGGGAATCAGGCTGCAGCGCCGGTGTATGTAAGCGGCATCGACTGGGGCGTGCCGGGTTTCGGCGACACCCAGATCACCAAGAACTTGCAGCAACTGCTGGCGGCAGGGAGGGCGCCCCATTGACGGCCGCTGCCATGCTGTTCGCAGAGTCCGACTTCGGGAGGCCAGGACCATGAAAGTGACCGTTGAGCTTTCGGATAGGGAGATGGCCGAAATCCTGGACCTCACCGGCGAGCGCAAGAAGGGCCCCGCTATCCGCCGCCTGATGGAGGAGGCCCTGCAGCAGCGCCGCCGGGCCCAGATCGCCCAGCGGTTCCTCAGCGGTGAATGGGGCGTGGAGCTGGAGACCTACGAAACCGACCAGGATCGCGAGCGCCAGCGGGACCAGGAGTTCGCCCCATGACCCTGCTGCTCGACACCAGCCTTTGGATCGACTTCACCCGGGCCCGCAGCCCGGCCTCGCTGAAGCAGTTCATCGCACCCTTCGTGCTCGATCCCGCAGCGCACCTGGCCGAACCGGTGCGCTTCGAGCTGCTGCGGTCCGCCCGACCGGACGAGACGCGCCAACTGGAGGCCCAGTTCGCCACCTTGCCGACGCTCCATACCCCGACCGATCTATGGCAGCAGGCGATCGCCCTGGGCCAGGCTTGCCGCCAGATCGGCCGCACCGTGCTCAGCCTTGATCTTTTGGTGGCTGCTGTGGCGCTGCACCACGACGCCCTATTAGTGAGTTTTGACACCGACTTTGAAACCATTGCCTCGGTGAGTGAGCTGCGCCTGCAGCGCCTTGAACGCCCTGCCTAAACCCATGAGCTACTACTCAGATTCACAACTAGAAGCCCTCTTGGACGACATCGAATCCGATCAGGCTGAACGCAAGGAGTCCTGGGCAGGCGATGCCAAGTCAAAAGGAAGGCAAGCTGTCTGTGCATTTGCCAACGACCTTCCTAATCACAATACTCCTGGAGTCCTTTTTGTAGGCGCAAAGGATAACGGTACTCCTTCTAACATACAAATTGACGATCAACTGCTGCTGACTCTTTCCGACATCAAGACTGATGGCAAAATTATACCACCACCATCAATCACCGTTGAAAAGCGAGTGCTGAAGGGAGTTGAAATCGCTGTTGTCACTGTAAGGCCCGCTGACTCGCCTCCAGTTCGCTATGACGGAAGAATCTGGATCCGTACAGGACCACGGCGTGACATCGCCAACGCTCAGGACGAGCGCATCCTCAATGAAAAACGCCGCTTCCGTGATCAGCCTTTCGATGCCAGGCCCTGCAACAGTGCCGAACTGGGTGATCTGGATCTCTCCTGGTATGCGGAGAACTATCTACCAACGGCCGTGGCGTCAGAGGTTCTTGAAGCCAATGAACGCACCATAGAGGAGCGCTTGGCAAGCACGCGCATGATCCTGAGCCCCACAGAGCCCACTCCCACCAATCTGGCGGTTCTGACCCTTACCACCCAGCCCCGAGATTTCTTGCCTTGTGCTTATGTCCAGTTTCTGAAGGTGGCTGGGCCAAGCCTGGCGGATGAACCAGTGGATGCGGCGGAGTTCGAGGGGAGGCTGGCGGATGTGATTCGCCGTGTGGAAGAGAAGTTGGATTCCCACAACCGCACTGCCGTCGATTTCAGAAGCGGCAGCACCGAGAAACGCACACAGCTCTATCCGGTGGTTGCCCTGCAGCAGATCTTCCGCAATGCGGTGATGCACCGCACCTATGAGCACACCAATACCCCAATTCGGCTCACCTGGTATGCGAATCGGATCGAAATCATCAGCCCCGGTGGGCCAGTTGGCATGGTGACGCGCGAAAACTTCGGCATCCCGGGCTTCACCGACTACAGGAACCCGAATCTGGCGGGCTTCCTGCGGGAGATGGGATTTGCCCAGCGCTTTGGGGCGGGCATTGCCACGGCCAGGCGCGAATGCGAGCGCAACGGCAATCTAGCGCCGGAGTTTGATGTGCAGGATGCCTTCATCCGCGTCACCCTGCGGCCGGCAACTGCCGAGACGGTGACGCCATGAAGACGCTGGCCTTCTTCAACAACAAAGGCGGAGTGGGCAAGACCACCCTCGTCTATCACCTGGCTTGGATGTTCGCTGAGCTGGGGCTGTCGGTGCTAGCTGCCGATCTAGATCCTCAGGCCAACCTCACAAGCATGTTTCTTGAGGAGGAGGAATTGGAAGGGATCTGGACCGAGCTCGGATCACCGCGCACGGTGGCTGGCAGCCTGGCGCCGTTGATGGAGGGCACCGGCGATGTGGCCACTCCTTATGTGGCTGACATCACCGCCCGCATCGGACTGGTAGTGGGGGATCTGGCGCTCTCAAAAGTCGAAGACGAGTTGTCGAGCCAGTGGCCCATTTGCCTTGATGGCAAGGCCAGAGCGTTTCGGGTGATCACGGCCTTCTGGCGGCTGCTGGAGAATGCGGCCCAACAACGTAAGGCGGATGTGGTGTTGATTGATGTAGCCCCGAGCCTGGGAGCCTTGAACCGAGCGGCCTTGATCGCCGCGAGCCAGGTGGTGATTCCGCTGGTGCCTGATCTCTATTCGATCCAGGGCCTCAGGAATCTTGGCCCCACGCTGCAGACATGGCGGGCCGAGTGGACTGATCGACTACAACGTAGGCCAGCCACACTTCTCGCCGAATCACTTCCCACGGGTGCCATGCTACCGGTGGGATATGTAGTGCTGCAGCACGCGGTGCGGCTGGATCGTCCCGTGAAGGCCTACCAGCGCTGGCTCGATCGCATACCGATGGAGTACCGGAGATCTGTACTTCAACAGGAAGGTGATGGCGATGCTGAATCTCCTCGTAATGATCCGAACTGCCTTGCAGAGCTGAGGCACTACCGCAGCCTGATGCCCCTGGCCCAGGAGGCGCGCAAGCCGATGTTCCTCCTTACGCCAGCTGATGGCGCTCTAGGCGGGCATTACCAGGCGGCCCAGGCCTGCCGAAAAGACTTTCACGCCCTTGCGTTGAAGATCGCCAAACGTTGCAAGATCCGTATCCCATGACCCCCCACCCCGTCCACCGCCGCAAGAAACTGATCGAGGTCGCCATCCCCCTGGAGGCGATCAACGCGGC
>CAMCQR010000117.1 GCA_945877115.1 Synechococcus sp. UW140
ACTTTCTCAAAGATGAAGGTGTGATGGCCATCATCCTGCCCCACGGCGTGCTTTTCCGAGGTGGAGTGGAAGAACGCATCCGCACCAAGCTGCTCAAGGACGGCCTCATCGAGACCGTGATCGGTCTGCCCGCAAATCTCTTCTATTCCACCGGCATTCCGGTGTGCATCCTCGTGCTCAAGAAATGCAAAAAACATGACGACGTGCTGTTCATTAACGCCGCCGAGCACTTCGATAAAGGCAAACGCCAGAACCAACTAAGCCAGGTATATATCGACAAGATCATTGATACCTATCAGCTCCGCAAAGAGGAGCCCCGCTACTCCCGCCGAGTGGAGATGGCGGAGATCATAAGAAACGATTACAATCTCAACATCTCCCGCTATATCAGCACGGCAACGGCAGAGGAGGAGATCGATCTACAGGCAGTGAACTCCGAGCTAGGTGCCATAGAACAAGCTATTTCTGCTGCCCAGGATAAGCATAATAGCTTTCTCAAGGAATTGGGACTGCCTCTCTTGCCGTGAATGCTTTTTAATGCCGCGTATCTGGAGCATTGTGTCTCACAAGCCAGTTCGTTCTTCATCCTTCAGCCCCGCTTGATCGTGTCCCTTGATCAAATCAGGCCCAACCGGCCCCAATGACCACCCCACCCCCCCGCTGCGGCGTTCTGCTGCTGCACGGCTTCACCGGCAACCCCGACACCATGCGCCCCCTGCAGGCGCCCCTGGAAGCCCTCGGATTGGAGGTATCCCTGCCGCTGCCGCGGGGCCACGGGGCCCCTTCGCCGCAAGCCCTGCAAGGCGTCACCTGGGCCGACTGCCTGGCGAATGGCGCCGCAGCCCTGGCGGCATTGGGCACCCGGGTGGATCGGGTGATCCTGGTGGACCCCAGCCTGGGTGCCTTGGTGGCCCTGCAACTGGCGGCCAACCACGGCGACTGCGGCCACCAGCTCGACAGCTTGCCCAAGGCACTGGGTCCAACCTCTGGCGGCCGTTCACCTCGATTTGCTCAGGCGCCATCAGCCCAATCCAGTTGGCTTGGATCGCCATAAAGCTGCGCCCAGGCTGCCGCCAGGGCCGCCGGGACGGGCCGAGATTGGTAGTCGCGTCCATCACTGGGACGGTGCCGCAGCACCGCATTGACGACGATGGCCGGTGCAGTACCGCGGTTGATCGCCCCATGGGGTACTCCAGGTGGAATGCGCACCCAGGTGGGTTCATCCTCCCGCAGGGCAATGCGCCGCAATCGCCGGTTCTGCAGCACGATCAGGTCGATGCCGCCCCGCAGCACCATCAGCTGGTCGGTCTGGTGCCGGTGGCAATACAACTCCGCCCGGCTACAGGTTGCCACTTCGGCGATCTGGGTTTCATCGCTGCACAGGGGCTCCCGCAAGAAGGCCAGGCCTGCCCTGACTCCAGGGCTGGGAAGAATTTCGACATAGTGGCGCTGGGCCATAACGTTTCCAACAACTTGCGAAAGATTCGCGGACTTGTGCTCTTCCTAAGCGTGTGATGGGTAACAGAAAGGATGATTCGTTTGTCAAATCGAGCCAGCCCTGCCAGGCCCCTGCCGCTCCGCCCATCGGCACAACCGCTGGCCCCACTGGGATTTCGCCCTTCGGCAGCTGGGCGCGTTCCGATCTCCTGTGAGCAGGTCCACACCGTTCGGGGCGGCAGCTTGCAGCTCCAGCGGCTTGATGCAGGGGCGATTTCAGTCCTGGTCTGGGCCAGGGATCGGCCGATGGTCCTGGTCGGTTTCGGATCGCTGGTCGCTGCCGGCCTGGTTGTAGGGCAGAATCACTGCTCGTAGCACCTGTTAATTGGCCCGCCTAGAGGCTCTGCTCTCGCTGCAGCCAGGGCCAGAAAACCTTCATCAGCCCCTCAACCAACTTGGCGTTGAATTGGCGACGGAGCTCACCTGGCTCGATCCCCGTAATGGCTGCCTGAGCCTGAGTGCGGGCCCCAGTGCCCTGCCGGTCCAGGTGCTCCTGGAACTGCGTGGCCACGATCAGCTCGGCGTGCTGGTCAACAGCCGTGAGGGCATGTCCTCGGGCTCCCCCCTCAGCCGTGCCGTGCTCGAGCAGGTGCTGGATCGTTTGCTACGGCTTCTGCCCGGGACATCCCTGGCCTACCGCTCGGATCGCGATGGCCCGATCCGCCAGGGAACGGCTCAGCCGGTCGGCAGTACTCCCTAGTTGGGGGCCACGGCGACGGTCGAATCCACACCTTGACGATCTTTGATTCGCTTCCTCAGCTGGCGGCTGCTGCCGAAGGCGGCGGCGGCCCCGAAGAGCGGCAGGGGGCTGGGGACGGCAAGGGGAGTGGCCTGAGCCCAAATCACTCTGTTATCAGAGGGCAGCACGCCACCGCCGGACACACCGCCTCCCAAATAGCTTGTATCGGCCTCAAATACCGATTGAACAGCATCGGCACCGTAAAAGCTGTTGTAGGCCACAGTAAATGGAAAAAATGGCCCGAAACAAGTAAGATCCTCAGCATTTTTAGGGCACAAGCCAATTAGATCATTTGGGAACCCCAGATTCCCTCCCACTGCTTCGGCAAATTGGCTTGCCAAAAAACCTTTACCAAACCAAGGCATCACGCCCCCATTAGTCGGAGTAGCGAATTTGTTGCTGTTGTCGTTGTAGCTTCCGCTCAATGTGGTCCCATCCCAAGGTTGACCACCCACTGTCACAACCAAGGCCTGGGCATGACCCGCATTCAACCCGATGCCACCCAGAGCAGCAAACAGGGCCGAAAGGGCCAGCTGGCGTCCAGCCCTGCCGCCTGAGGGACGGGAGAGGCTGACCAATGAAGCGCAACGCTTGAAGAGCTAGGAATTCATAACTGGAAGCAAGTAGCAAGTAAGCAATGGCTGGCCATTGCCCAACACCTCCATTAGGCCCCAACCCCAGGCAAGGGAGGGGGCAATCAACTTAAAAATTTCGCATTTCCTGACTACCATCAAGAAACATCCGCCTAATTCCTAAGAAAATCCCCAGGCTGACATCCTGAATCCTTACCACCGAAAGTTTTACATATCTGCCCGATCACACCACGCTACCGGTAGTGTGCCGATGCTCCTCTCCAAGGAGGCACATCCAAAGCCTCGGCCCCAAGCCCCAGCAAAGCAAGCAAAAGCCAGCCTTTAGAGATGCCGATTCACAGCCAACCACCACCCCAGGGAAATCCCCATCATCACCACCAGACCCAGCAAGAAAATAGTGATTAAGCGGGGCGGCACCATGTCGGCTCGCAGCAGATCAAGGCGGGCCAGCAACACCGAACAAGCCAGAATCAGCACACTCGAAAACACCGTAAGGTGCAGCAGATACAGCCCCCCCATAATCACAAGCAACAGGGTGCCCACCAGGCTGACAACCCGGCTATAGGCCATCATTGAACTCAACTCATGCATCAAGATGTCAGGGATGGTGCAGACCACCACCACCAGCAGGGCCTGTAGGCATTCCACCGTTAACAGCAGGTTTCGAAACAGGCCATTGCCGAAAACCTGGGGATCGAGCGTATAGCTCCAACGACTGCCTAGATAGGTGCTCACCCCAAAAAGCAACAGCACCATCGGGGCCCGCACCGGCAGCAGGGCGTAGCGCAGCAGATTCATGAGGGTTCAAGCACCAGGGAAATCGCCTCCAGCGGACAGCTGGGCAGGCATTGTTCGCAGACCAGGCACAGGGCCGCGACAAAGGTCAGCCGTTGCTCCTGGTGCTGAAAGCGCAGGGCCCCACTGGGACAGACGCTGGAGCAGATGCCGCAGTCCACGCACAGGGCGGGGTCGATGCGGATCTCGCCGAGGCTGCGATCCAACCCCAGCCCCTGGCGTTCCAACCAGAGTTCGGCAGCATCGAGTTCGTCGATGTCACCGGAAAGCTCTACCACCATGGTGCCGCTCTGGTTCGGCGCAATCTGGGCCCTGAGGATCTTGGCGGCGATGTTGAAGTCCACCGCCAGTCGATAGGTGATCGGCTGATGCACCGCCTCCCTGGGGAAATGCAGGGTGAGACGCCGTTTCACCGCTGGAAGCCGAAGACCAGGAACTTAGCGGTTCCGGGCGGCAGGCCAGCGGCTGCGTTTGGGATACCAGTCCTGCGAGAGTGTGGGGATCCTTCTCTGCCCCGCCGCATCCATGTCCCCCAGTCCGGGTCCCGCCTCCCCCAACGGCCCCGCCGCAGCACCCTTGGGTCGCCGAGAAAGGATGCTGCTGGCGGCGGTGGCGGCGCTGCTGGCCCTATTGCTGTTCTGGTGGCGGGGGGGGCTCCATCCCGCGGCGCCCCTGGAGCGGCTGGCCCGCCAATCCCCCGAACTGGCCACCGCCCTGGCGAACGGCCGTCCGACCCTGGTCGAGTTCTATGCGGACTGGTGCGAAGCCTGCCGCACCATGGCGCCGGCCATGGAGGCCCTAGAACACCAACACTATGGTGCCCTGGATGTGGTGCTGCTGAACGTGGACAACCCCCGCTGGCAGCCGGAGGTGGAGCGCTACGACGTCAACGGCATCCCCCAGCTGGAATTATTCGATGCGGCGGGCCAATCCGTCGGCCGCTCCATCGGCGCCCGGCGGCCGGCGGAACTGGCAGCCCTCACCACGGCCTTGGTCGAAGCCAAGCCCCTGCCCCAGTTGGCCGGCGTGGGCGCCACCAGCCGCCTGCCCACGGCGGAAGCCGAATCCGCCCCCAAAGACCGCCAGGCCGCCACCGGTCCCCGCAGCCACGGTTGACCCCCTAAACCCCGCCCAACCATGGATCCACGCTTCCGCGTCGATTTGATTGCCGCCACCCCCAACCCCCAGCAGTGCGTGTATGCCGGCATGCACCAGGACTACAGCGAGGGCTTCGTGGCGGACGACCGCAGTGCCTGGCCCGATGAGCAACGGGCCGGTGAGATCTGCATCAAGCGCTTACTGGCCGGCGAGCGGGGCCACTACGGCCCCCTGGAGCACGCCCAGATTGTGCTGAATGTGGGCTGGTTTCCCCATTCGGTGATGCAACAGGCCCGCACCCATCGAGTGGGGGTGAGTTTTGATGTGCAATCGATGCGCTATACCGGCGACCGCATCTGCAAGGCGGCCAACGGCGCCATCGACCTGGAAGACGTGTTCTATCTGCGTCCCATCGGCGATTACAGCGACCGCCAGGGGAAAAAATACACCTACACCGCAGACGAACGGGCCAAGGATCTTGCCCTCTGCCGCGCCGCCGCCGAGCGCTACGCCGAGTTGCTGGCCGCCGGTTTTGCCGAAGAACACGCCCGCGGCATCCTGCCCTTCGATTATCGCCAGCACTTTGTGGTGAGCTTCAGCCTGCGGGCCTTCCTCCACTTTCTCGATCTGCGCGCCAAGCTCGACGCCCAGCAGGAAATCCGCGAACTCTGCGACCTGATGTGGCCCCACCTGGTGGTCTGGGCACCGCAATTTGCCGAGTGGTATGAGAAAAGCCGCCTGCATAAAGCCCGGTTAGCGCCTTGACCTTACGGGCTTCATCCAGTCTTAAACTCTAAATCCAACAAGCCCACCACGCTCCGAATCCATTGTCATGAGCCTTCGCATCGCCTTAATCATGATGCAGAAGAACGAGACGATTCTTCTTGATCCATGGCTCAGATACCATGAGGCAATGATATCAGACCAAAGTATTTTCGTCTTCGACAATGGCTCAAGCGACCCCCATACTCTCGCCACTCTGAAGGCAGCTGAATGCCGCGGTGTCAGCGTCAACAGAATCCATAACCAGCTCCAAGACTACTTTGCCAGGGGAACCATCTTCGCACAGTTTATCAACCATTTAGACCGCGAGAATCCCCACGACTTCTATTTCCCCATTGATTGCGATGAATTCCTTGCCTGCACGGTCAATGGCCAACTCTCGTGCTCGCGGGATGATTTGGACAGATCGCTGATCGATTTCATCGGCAACGACGAGGTTCTCAGCATACCGCGCAAATATGTCAATAGCCCCTACCATCCAAATCGATACTCCGAAATCCAATGGTGCAAAAAATGCTTTTTTGCCCAAGGCGCCTGTCAATCCCTTGTTGATGGCTTTCACGCAGGCACTTCGAAGGCGGGCAGCGGCGAAGCCGAAACCAATATCACCTACATCGAATTTCATTACAGGCCCTACCAAGAACACCGTAGACTAAGCAAGCAAAAAATTGCATATCTTGTACCAAACCCGACTCGAAAAGCACTGGCCGCCTACATCAAATCTCAACGATCTAATTTTCATGCGGCAATCGCCCTGCTTGAAAGTGAATATTCCTATCTTCACACCTTCAACAACCAGCCTAAAACTCTTTTGGATTCGAGCCTGCTTGATCGCTTGGAGGAACTCGACGTTGACGTGAGTAAGCTTTTCAGTGATTCAAACGTAAAAAGCTTTCGGTTTCAAGTCAAGATTGTGGCTCAACATTTCTATCAAAAAACAATAGATTTTGCCGACCAAACCATTTTCACTCTGCGCTCATTGGCCGGCAACATCAAAAGGTTGATTAGAAATCAAAACCAATAATTACGGCGCCGTCGT